>JBEHYH010000094.1:0-15668 GCA_048498275.1 Myxococcota bacterium
TTGGCGCAATGAAATCGGCTGGTGCACCGCGGTCTTCATGACGTTGACGCCACTCCTTCTTCCATCAATTCGCCATCGACACCCAACTCACCCAACCGCTTGCGCAGGCCCTCGAGCGCGTACCGCATGCGGCTCTTCACGGTGTTCTCGTTCACGCCGGTGACTTCAGCGATCTCCTTGAACCCGATGCCTTGATACTCGCGCAGCAGAAACACCTCGCGTTGCTCGTCGGGCAACCCGGCGAGCGCCTTCTCGATGAGCGGCCGCAACCGTACGTTGTGCGCGGCGCGATCAGGCACCTGACCGGCCTCGTCGGTCACCAGCTCGCCCCGCGTGCGCTCGTCGTTGGCGCCCACGGGGGCGTCCAGCGAATCGGCCTGGCGGAAGCTCTCTTTTCGCGCACTGTCCACGCAGAGGTTCCTCGCGATGGTGTAGACCCACGTCGTAAATTTCGCCGTCGGCTGCCACTGCCCGCTGCCCCGCACCACCTTCAGCCACGTCTCCTGCAACACGTCCTCGGCTCTCTGCCGATGACCGACGTACCGGAAGATGAAGTTGTAGACCGGCCCCCGGTGGCGCGAGATGAGCGTTGAAAACGCCTTCGCGTCACCGGTTTTGAAAGCGAGCATCAACTGCTCGTCTGACGCCGGGTTTGCCAACCTTCAGTCCTCGTTCTGTCGTGTGGGGTTCAACGGGTGGGTCCGCAAAACGATCTACTGGGTTTGTAGCCCGAGCGTTTGGTCAGTCCAGCAGAAGAGAGGTCGAAGCAACCACGGGCCAGGAGCTCGAATTCCCCCGGCCGGGTCACCTCCGGAGAAACCGGAGCGCGAAGGTCACCACCACGACGATCAGCACGAACGCGCCCTGCGCGAGCAGCACCTGCGGCAGCGGTTTCTGCACGTGAATGAACAGACTGCGGCCCAGACCGAGCCCGAGAAGCACGCCCGTCAAGGTCCGCCAGGGGTTCGAAAATGCGTGGGGCTTGAAACGCGCGTACGCCCAATCGAGCGTCGCCGGAGCGACCAGCGCGACACCCACCGGCACCTCGAATTCCCACGTGAGCGGCCAGTGGTTCTTGAGCTGAAACGCCATGAACAAGAACAGCACCGGGTACGTGCCGAGGCAGCGCGCGCAGACGTGCACGCCCGCGAACGAGTAGCAGCGATCGAGTTCGTCAGGGTGATGGTGACTGAGCCAGAACATGGGCGTGCGCGGCGGCGAGCTGCTGGGTGTACGCGTGACGCGGGTTCTTGAGAACCTCCTCGACCGGGCCGCGCTCGACGATTTCGCCCAGACGCATCACGCAGACGTTGGTGCAGAGGCGCGCGACGACGTCGAGATCGTGCGTGATGACGAGCAGCGACGGCCCGGTGAGCCGTTGCAGCAACGCGATGATCTCCTCGGCGACGCGAACGTCGAGGGCGGACACCGGTTCATCGAGCAGCAGCACTTCAGGTTCGAGCGCGAGCGCGCGGGCGAGATTCACGCGCTGCCGTTGCCCGGTGGAAAGTTCGCGCGGGAGACGCCGCAGCAATTCTGGCGACAACTGTAAGCGCTTCATGAGCGCCTCGAGATCACCGACCTCGAGCCCGTGAATCTCGAACGGCTCCGCGAGTGACTCGGCGATGGTGAGGCGTGGGTCCAACGCGGCGCCGACGTCTTGAAACACCGGCTGAAAGCGTCTGCGCAACGATTTTGGCGCGTCACGCATCGGCTGGCCATCGAAGGTGATGACGCCCGACGCGTCTTGCAGCCCGAGCAAGGCGCGCGCGAGCGACGACTTTCCGCTCCCTGATTCGCCGATGATGCCGAGCCGTTCTCCGCGGGCGACGGTGAGGCTCACGTTCTTCACCGCGTGAAAGGCGCCGTAGTGCACGTTCACCTGCTCCGCGCGCAGCAGCACGTCGCCGCTCGTCGAAGCCGCCGCTCGTATCGCGGTCACGCGTTCGTGTTGCGGAGTCAACGAAGTGACGTCGTCGGCGTACGCGCGCACCGCGTCGAGGTCGTGCGAGATGAGCCACACCGCGAGGTTTCGATTTCTCGCGAGGTCACGCAGCAGCTCGAGCACCTTGTTGCGCGTCGACACATCGAGCGCGGTGGTCGGCTCGTCGGCGATCAACACGCGCGGGTTCGCCGCCAGCGCACAGGCGATCGCCACGCGCTGCCGTTGCCCGCCCGAGAGCTCGTGCGGAAACGCGTCGAGCCGATCGTCAGACAAGCCCACTTCCTTCATCAACTCCGGCGCGCGTGAGAGCGGCTGCCCGTGGACCTTCAACGTCTCGCGGAGCTGTGCGCCGACGCGGATGACGGGGTTGAGCGCCGACAGCGGCTCCTGCAGCACCATCGAGAAACCCGCGCGCGAAGCGACGGGCCGATTGGTGACGATCGCGCCTTCGGGCTCGAGCCCGAGCACGGCCAGCGCGGCCACCGTCTTCCCTCCGCCCGACGCACCGATGACCGCGTGCACCCGCCCCGGAGTCAGCGTGAGCGAGAAGTCACGAACCAGCTCCACGCCGTCGAGTTCGACGCGCAGCGAGCGGATCTCGATCACTTCTTCGTGCCGCCCAGCGCCGCGAGAATTTCTTCTTCGGTGACGATGCCCTTCGCCAGCAGCGCGCGGGTCAAACCCACCACCAGCTTCGAGGGGGCGAGATGATCCAACGCGCCGGTCCACGCGCTGGCGATGGCCGACGGAGACGACTCACCGAGCCAATCAGGCAACGCCGGACCAGGCGGTGACGACGTTTCAGCGGGCGCCTCCAACTTCGCGGGCGTGGGCGTCGAGAATGGCAGCGGCTGCGATGGCACCAGCGCACCGACGCTCACGTCAGACTTGAACGGCGTATCGACGACGGGGCCGGTGCCGCCATCAGCGAGCATCGCGAGAATCGAACCCGTGCCCTCTTTCGGTCCGGGCACCGAAATCGCTCCCGAATTTTCAGCGGGCTCACCGTCGACGACCGGTTCTTCTTCGGGAGCTTTCGCGGGCTCCGCCGGCACCGGAGGCGGCAGCCGATCGATGCCGCTCGTCGAGCTCAGATTCAAGTCACCGAACAGCGCTTCGGCCGACGCGGCGTCTGCCCGCTCTTCGACGGTCAGCGGCGCGATCGGCGCCGGCTTCACGGGGATGCCGGTCGACGAAGAATCGAGGTTCAAGTCGCCGAACAGGTCTTCGGCCTTCGGGCTCGCGCGCGACGGCATCGGTGACGGCGCGGGCGGCACCGGCGAAATGAACAACCCTGACAGCGTCGCGTGCAGCGCGTCGATCTCATCGCTCGCCGCGACGCACACGTGCACCTTGGTCCACGTCTGCTCGAGCGTCGCGACCACCTCGAGGTTCGCGAGGTCGGCCATCGCGATGGTGAGCTCGGTGTCTTTCTGTTCGAGCGGCACGAAGCGGAACTGCAGTTGAAGCTCCAACGGCACGAGGTCGATGAGCGCCTGCGGCAACGACGGCAGCTCGACGTACGGCAATTTGTATTGGCTCGACAACGCGCGCGCGAGGTCCTTCGGCGACAGCTTGCCGTTGGCGACGAGGAGATCACCCAGGCGATTGGGCTCGCCCGCGCTCTGTTCAGCGAGCGCAGATTCGACGTCGTCCGAACTGGCGGCGCCGGTCTCGACGAGAATTTCCCCGAGCTTCTTGCGCATAGCGGAACGTCAGCGTTTGACCTTGGCGAGGTACTCGTCGCGGGTGAAGACACCCTTCTCGATCATCAACTCCACCAACCCCTTGAGCGCGGTGACTTCCTTTCGCTGCGCTTCTTCGATGGCGCGCAGTTGCTCGCCCGGGCTCTTGGCGCTGACCGACGTCGGCACCTCCATCACCGGCTTCGGAGCAGGCTGCGCGACCGGTGCGGCTCTCGGCGGCGCGACGGGCCGCCTCTCGATCTCCGACGCGTTCTTCACGACGGTGTGCCCCTGCGCGTCGACCAGCTTGAAGCTGCTCTCGGAGTCGTCGAGCTCGGCCTCGCCTTCGTAGAAACGCGAGAACGCGCGCGCGATCGCCTGACGGCCGGCGAGCTGCGAGACGATGCGCAGCCGGCTCACCGACCGCAACGTGTCGAGGTGCTTGAGGTTCTGCGGCTCGGCCATCGCCACGAGCAGCGTCTTGCCTTCGTCTCGGAGCTGGAGCGGCAGCGCCACGAGATCGCGCGCGACGTCCGGCGGCACCTTCGCGCGCACATGCGGTGGCACGCTGGTGATCGATTCGAGGTTCACCGACGGCACGTTCATCTGCTTGCTGAGCGCCTTCACCAGCATGTCTTCGGTGAGGAAGTTCATGCGCACGAGCAGCTCGCCGAGCTTGCCGCCCCACTTCTGTTGTTCTGCGAGCGCCGCCTTGAGCTGGCTGTCGCTGATCACCTTCGCTTTCACGAGGAGATCACCAAGTCTGATGGAAGCCATGAAGTGCGCCGGAGCCTAGCTCGACACGGCACCCAACGCCCGGAAAGCAACACGCTCCGGCAACCGAACGGTCACCGGAGCGTGGGCTGTTTCGGAATGACCCGGGAACTTACATGCCGGTACCGAAGGTCTGCACGGTGCCGTTGAGCGTGCAGATGGTGCCGTCAGACGGGTTCTGCAGGGTCACCGCGTTGAAGGTGACGTCAGACTTGCCGGTGGCCGCGTCGAACTCGTCGATGTCGATGGAGCCGCTGATGGGGTCGACGGCCTTGCCCTTCACCGGGCCATTCTTCGACATGTTGGTCCACACTCCGCCGCCGGCGACCACGTTGATGACCGTCTTGGCCGTCATGCGTTGCCTGGTCGACAGCTCCTGCGTGCCCTTGAGATCACCCAGGTTCATCGTCAGGCTGCCGGTGAGCGACGAGCCGTCGATGGAGCTGACGCCGATCGACCCCGCCGAAGCGACGACGTTGAGCTTGCCCTCGAACGCCGCGGGGCAACCGTCGAACGTCACGCCGACGTCGGCCTTCGCGTCGGGGTTCACGGCCCTGGCGGGCACGTCATCCGCTCCGTCGTCGGCCGCCGCCGCGGTGTCGCCGGTCTTGGCCGCCGCCGCGATCTTCGCCGCTTCTTCAGCCGCCGCCTTCGCCTTCGGGTCGACCTTGGGCGCGGTGATGATGCCGATGAGCAACACGATCGCGCCGATGCCCGCGCCGATGCCGCCGCCGATGAAGAGCTTCTTGGCGAACGCGCCGGTCTCACCGATGAGCTCGTCGCGCTTCTTCTCCTTCACGAGCAGGCCGATCCAGTTGTGCTTGCCGATCACACCGTCGTCGTTGAGCTTGCCGTTGACGTAGAAGAAGGGCTTGGGCTCCATCACGCGCTCGGTGAGGAAGAAGTTGGCGTGCGAGGGCACTTCGTACTGCTTGCCGCCCGATTCGTAGTGAACCACCCCGGGGATCTGGAAGTGCGGCGTGACCTCGATGGGCTTGGAGGTCATCGAGCCCAGCAGGCCGCGCGAGAACTTCTTGCGATCGTACTTCTCGGCGAGCGCGAGGTCGTCGGTCGTGGCGTGCATGTTCGGCTCGACGTGAACGCTGACCTGGCCGTTCGCGTCGACGACCTGGAACTTCGTGCCTTCGGTGATCTCGGTGATGGTCTTCTTGGTTTCCGATTCGCCGACCTTCCACTCGGCCTCGAGGCGCATCATGTAGAAGAGGCAGGGCGTCTTGGTGACGGGCGAGGTCAGCAGGTCGCCGTGCTTGACCTGGCCTTCGGTCGAGATGCCACCCTTGGGGTCGGCGATCGACTTGCCCTTGCTCGCGACCTCCGAAGGTGTCGCAAACGGCGTCGAGCTGAGACGCCCGAGGCGCATGCGCTGACGCAAGCCTCCGAGGAGCGCCAGAACACCGATGAAGAGGAGAATTCCGCCGATAGCCGTCATTTTTGAGTTCCTTTGAGTTGCGCTGCAGTTCGTGCGACGGGCGAGAGACCCACCACCCGAAATGCGTGCGCAAATTATTTCGCGGCGCGTCGGGCTTCGGCGAGACCGTTCACCGTCAGCACGGTGATCATGATCATCACGCCGGGGAAGACCGCGAGCCACCAGGCGCCGGTGTGCTGCAGATTCCGGTGCGCTTCGGTGAGCAGCTCCCCCCAGCTCGGCGTCGGAGGCGCGACCCCAACCCCCAGAAACGACAGCGCCGTTTCGAGCAAGATCGCTGATCCGACTCCGAAAGTGGTGGTGATCAGCACCGGTCCCATCGCGTTGGGGATCAGATGTCTGATGATGATGCGCGCCCCCGAAGCGCCCTGAGCACGCGCGGCGAGCACGAACTCCCGGGTCTTCAGCGAGAGGATCTCGGCACGCACGAGACGGGCGACGTCGGTCCACCGGGTGAGGCCCAGCGCGATGATCAGCGGCAGCAGCGACTGCGTGCGGAGCACGGCGCTCAACGCGAGCAGGAAGAACACGAGGGGGAAGGTCTGCATCACCTCGAGCAGGCGCGAGAGCACGGCGTCGATTGCGCCTCCGAAGTAGCCGCTGACGCCGCCGACGATCAACCCGAGACCCGCGGCGATCAGCATCGTGAAGATCGCGACGAAGAGGCTCACGCGCGCGCCGTGAACGAGTCGCGCGGCGACGTCGCGGCCGAGCTCGTCGGTGCCGAGCCAGTGATGCTGATCAGGCGCCCACGGCGGAGGCTGATCACGCATCTCTCCGGTGGTCGCGATCGTCTGCAACGGCCCGTAGGGGATCGGGGTGCGCACCTTCCATTCCCAATTCACGGGCGGCGCCGGCTTCGTCACGCACGGGAGAATGAACAACCGGCCGTCACCGCGACCGATCAGCGGCTGATCAGACGCGAGCACGTCGGCGAACAGCGCGACGGCGCAGAGCACGACGATCGAGATCACCCATCTTCGCCCCCTCTCCCGATTTCGGGAGAGGGTCGGGGTGAGGGCCGCCTTACTCACCGCGCGCCCCCAATCTGATCCGCGGGTCAATGAACGCGTACGCGACATCGATCGCGAGCATCGACAGCATGGTCACGACCGCCATCACCGTGCACGCGCCCATCACCGTCGGGTAGTCACGCGTGCCGATGGCGTCGAACGCGAGCAGCCCCATGCCGGGGATGCCGAAGATGCGCTCGATGACGACGCTGCCACCGACGAGATGCGGGAGGTACAGACCCGACATCGTCACCACCGGCAGCAGCGAATTCCGCAGCGCGTGATTCCAGATGACGCGCACTTCAGGAATTCCACGAGCGCGCGCAGCCTTCACATAGTCCTGTGTGAGCGCGCTGGTCATCGCTCCGCGCACCTGCCGGGTCGCGACCACCAGCGTCGGCCACATCAGGCAGATCACCGGCAGAACAAACCCACCGTCTTCGAGCCCCTGAACGGGGAAGATCTCGAGAAAGCCCGGGCTCGCGAAGAACATCACCAGCATCACCGCGAGCCAGAAACTCGGCACGCTCCACGCGGCGAGCAACGCCGCTTCGACCGCCCTCGCCCACCGTTTGCGCCGATGCACCGCGAGCTGCACGCCGAGGGGAATCGCGAGCCCGAAGCCGAGCATCAACGCGAGCCCCGCGATGAGCGCCGTACGCGGCAACGCCTCACCCAGCTTCTCCGTCACCGGGCGTTGATCGATGAACGAGCGCCCGAAATCGAACCGCGCGACGCGAGAAAACCAACGGCCGAACTGCACGATCACCGGAGCGTTCAGCCCCTTCGCTTCACGCTGCGCATCGATCGCGGCCTGTGACGGGCCGTTCGATTCGGCGTCGAGCGAGAACGGGTCACCCGGAGCCCATTGCGCCACCGCGAACGTCAGCACCGTGATGCCCAGAAACGTCGGCACCATCAGCAGCAAGCGGCGCAACACGTAGCGCTTCATTCTTTCGACAACTCCAGCGCGGCGTAGTCGAGGCGGCCGTGCACGTATGAAATGCCGTTCACGCGCTTCTTGAACCCATCGAGGGTCGGCGGCCTCCCCAGAAACAGATACGCCTGATCTTCATACAGCTTGCGATGCACCAGGCGCTCGCTCGTGTGCCGCTCGTTCTCGTCGAACGTGACGCGGATCAGCCCGAGCAGCGTGTCGACGTCATCGCGCGAATACCCCACGAAGTTCGAGGGCGCGCCGGTGTGGAAGTTGGCGAAGTTGTCCTGCTGCGAGTCTTGCGATGACCAGCTCAGCGCGATGGCGTCGAAGTCGTGCGGGCGAACCCGGCTCATGTACGCCGAAATATCGACCGTCTCGATGCGCGCGTCGATGCCGGCTGACTTCAAGACATCGACGTAGAGCGGGAGCGTCTTCGTCATGCGCGCCGATTGAGCGGGGATCAGAAACGTGAACGAGAACTTCACGCCGTCGCGCTCGAGCGTGCCGTCCTTCAATTTCCAACCCGCCTCCTCGAGCTTCTTCTTCGCGCCTTCCGGGTCGTACGCGATCGGAGCGACGCCCGGGTCGCAGCTCTCGGCGGCGAAATAAGGGCACGTGGTGCGCGGCTCGACGCCGAGCGTCACCGTCTCATCGACCAATTGGTACGGGAACAACATCGCCAACGCGATGCGCGTTCTCCGGTCTTTGAACAGCGGCAGTCGTTGATTGAAGCCGATCCACACGTACGCGTTGTCATCGGCCTTCTCACGCTTCGCCCACGGGAGCTTCGGGATCGCGTTCCAATCTCCCGGGCTCATGCGCGGGAACACGTCGAACTCACCGCGTTCCCACGACGTGCGCGCGGCGAGGTCGTCTTTCACGATGCGAAACACGATGCGCTGCACGTGCGCGCGGTCGTCGAACTTCACGTACGAAATCGAACTCCCGGGTTCCCATTTCTCGAAGCGGAACGGGCCGGTGCCGATGGGCGCGCGATGAATCGGCAGCGTGTCCCAATCTCCCTTCAGCGCGTGCGCCGGGAGAATCGGCACCGCGTTGAGCAGCGTGTAGTCGGCGAGGAAGTACGGGCGGCTCCATTCGATCTCGAGGGTGTGCGCGCCGGTGGGCTTGATGCTCTTCAACGTCGAGAGCGACTCGCGAAAGTTCGAGGTCGCGTTCGCGGGGTTGAGGATCGCGTCGACCGTCGCCTTCACGTCGGCCGCCGTGAAGGGAGTGCCGTCGTGGAACTTCACGTCGTCGCGCAGGTCGATCGTCAGCCGCAGCCCGTTGCTCGACCACGACTTCGCGAGCCGGCCCGCGAGCGTCTCGTAGATCGGCCCGAGCGTGATGCGCGTCATGTTGCCGTCGGCGAAACGATCATCGAGCCGCGTCAGGCCCGATGGCTCGCTCGCCAGCCGCACCGTCAGCGTATTCGCGTCGGTCGCCGGCTTCTTGCAGCCGGCGAGCAACACCAACGCGATGGCGGCGAGCGTTCTCATTCAGTTGATGTCGATCACCGGAACGTCACCGGGCGGCTCGGGCACGAACATCGACGGGTCGGGCTCTTCATTGAGCGTCACCGTCTTCAACGTGAGCTCCAACTTCGTCTTCGCGCTCGCGGCGTTCAGCGTCACCGACTTCGGCAGCGACACTCCGTTCTGATCAGTGATGTCCGAGAAGCCCAGTTCGTACGCGTCGAAGCCCTTCGCCGAGCTGTGCACCACGCGGTAGCTCGGCGGCGCGATCTCGAGCGTCTGCACGGCGGCGCCGCGCTTCAGCATCAGCATGAAGTGCTGGCTGCGATCATCGAAGCGCATCTCGAGTGACTCGTGCGCGATGCGCGGCGCGCGCCCCAGCATCACCGCCGCGAGCTCCTGCGGAGGGAGCACGATCGGCAACAACCGCGAGAGGTTTTCGGGCGTCGCCGTGCCGCGCATGAACTTGCCGTCTTGAAAGAGCCCGAACGCGTGCCCGTCGGTCATCATCACCGCCTGCGGCCGCCCGAAGAAATCGAGCTGCTCGATGTGCAGCGACGCCGGCTGGGCGACGGCGAGGAACAGATCGACCGCGCCCTTGCCCTGCGGCGAATCAACGAACAACTTCGCGTCACCGTTGATCGAGGTCACCTGCGCTTCGGCGGACTCCACGCGCTTGAGCAGGTCTTCCGCCGACGTGGGCGCACCATCTTTCCCCAGATCGACGGGCCGATGCGGGCAGGCCGAAAACAGCATCGCGAGAATGAGAATTCCCGCCGGTGAAACGGAGTGGCGCAACATGGCGAGCACGGTGTTTAGCCGCTAAGAGCCTCGGCAACGAATGAGCTTCGACGAGCTGTTTCACTATCTGCGGTTGGGTGGCCTGACGATCATCGTCATCTTGTTGGCGATGCTGTTATCGCTCGCGGTCGCCATCGAGCGCACCATCTCGCTGTGGGGCGTCGGGAGCCGCGCGCGTGAGCTCGGCCAGCAGATCGCGCGTCACCTGCTCCGCGGTGAAGTCGCCGCCGCACGCAACGCCGCAGAACGTTCGACCGCGCTCGCCGCTGACCTCTTCCGCGCGGGCTTCGAGCGCGCCGCGAAGACCACCGGCCCCAACCTCGACGCGGTGGTGAGCCGCGAGCTGGTCGCGCTGCGCCTCAAGATGCGCCGGGGGATGTGGATTCTCGGCACCATCGGCGCGGTCGCGCCGTTCGTGGGCCTGTTCGGCACGGTGTGGGGCATCATGCGGAGCTTCAAGGATCTCGGGCTCGACGTCGGCTCCGGCGGTTCTGGCGGCTCGTCGGCGGTGATGGCCGGCATCTCCGAGGCGTTGATCGCCACCGCCATCGGCATCGTGGTCGCCGTGATCGCGGTCGTGCTCTTCAACATCTTCCAGGCGCGCCTCTCGCGACTCTCGGTCGAGTTCAAGCTGATCGCCGAAGAGTTCGTCGAGCTGATTCGCGAAGCGTCGCCCAACGGCAAATTGCCGGTCACCACCGAGTCGACGCCTCCCACGGTGAGCTGACGATGGCGATCTCCGGGCCCGGCGGCGGTGACGATTTCGATTCTGAAGATGCCGGAGGGTTCTCCGACATCAACATCACGCCGCTCACCGACATCTTCCTCGTGCTGCTGATCATCTTCATGGTGACCAGCAGCGTGATCGTGAACTCGTCGAACGGCGCGAAGGCCGGTCTCAAAGTGAACCTGCCGCAGGGCGGCTCAGCCGACGTCGCGACGCAGGCGAACGATCTCTCGGTGGCGGTCCTCTCCGACGGGCGACTCGTGCTCGGCGGCGAGGTGGTCACCGAAGACGAACTGAGGAAGGCCTTCGAAGACGCGCGCGCGAAGTCAGCCGACACCATGGTCGTGGTGCAGGCCGATGAAGGCGTGCCGCACGGCAAGGTCGTCGAAGTGATGGAGCTCGCGAAAGGCGCCGGGCTCGCGCAGCTCGCCATCGGCGTGCGCGATTCACAGAAGTGATCAGTCGCCGCGAACGAACTCGAACACGGCGGCGGTCTGCTTCTGTTCCCAGAGGTCGTTGTGATGCGCGCCGGGAATCTCGATGAACTTCACGTTCGCGATCTTGCCCGCGAGGTCTTTGCCGAGCTCGAAGGGAATCACCTCGTCATCGGTGCCGTGAATGATGAGCGTCGGCACCTTGATGTCGACCGCGCGTGACGCGGAGTCGAAGCGATCACGCATCAGCAGGCGAACCGGCATCCACGAGAATGCGCGCGCTCCGACGTCAGGCAGCGACGTGTACGGCGAGAGCAGCACGAGTTTGCGGCCCCAGCCTTTCGCCGCCATCGCGACCGCGACTCCGGTGCCGACGCTCTGCCCTTCGAGAATGATGCGTTCACGCGCGACGCCGTGTTTCACGAGTTCGTTCAGCGCCGCTTCCGACGCGGTGAGCAGCGACTCTTCAGACGGAGAACCTTCCGCTCCCGGGTAGCCGGGATACTCGACGGCGACGAACGAGATGCCGCGCTGTTTGAATTCCGAACCGAGCCAACCGAGGTGCCCGACCTGCTCGCCGTTGCCGTGGAAATGCACGACGACGGGGCCGTCACCTTCGACACGCGACCAGATGAAGAACGTCGCGCCCGGCACCTGCACTTCTTCGAAGCCACGCGGCACGCCCGCACGCTCACTCGGAGCAGGGAACACGAGCGACCGTTGCGCGAAGAACAGCCCGGCGCACAACAGCGCGTAGGCACCGAGGAGCCCGCCGAGCAGCACGCGCGGTCTCATTCACCAGACGAACGGCAGAAACGCGCGACGCTGCGCCGGGTAGTCAGCGAACGTCTTGCGGTACCACTTGTGATTGCTCCACGCGCGCGGCACCAGATTCGCGGCGGTGAAGATCACGAACGCCCACGCGGGCAAGGTGTTCGCGGCGATCGCGAAGCCGGTCCACTCGATCAATTCACCGAAGTAATTGGGCGCGCTGATCCACCTGTACAGCCCCCCGTTGGGAATCTTGTAGCCGCTCTCGCCGGGCTTCCGGAGCGTGCGCAGCACATGGTCGCTGTGGAGGTTGATGCCGTAGCCGATGCCGAACAGCAGCAGGCCGAGCGCGACTTGAAGATCGAACGGGCGCTCCGTGAGCGACGCGCCATTGGGCACCGCGTTCAACACATTGAACGTGAGCGCCATCAACGGCACGTACCAGACCATCGGCTTGCCCTCGCCGCGCATCAGCAGCGGGAAGACGAAGGTGCGCTGCACGTAGTGCGAGAGCCACACGATGCCGAGCAGCGTGACGAGCGGCGAACCGAAACCGGGGTTGGTGACCCACGCCCAGCCGAAAAGAAAGACCGAGGGCGACTCCATCACCATCCACCCGAGCTTCGGAGGAATGGAGAGCGTCTTGCCCTGATTGTGCCGGCCGTACCCCGCGGTGATGAAGAACAGCGTCGGGAAAACGAACGCGGCGCAGGCCAACACGATGCGCGGCGCCCAGGAGAGGAAGTCGGCGTAGGTCACGGCGGCGAAAGCTCGCACACGTCTGCGCTGAAAACACGAACGCCGCGCACCTGAACGATGCGCGGCGCCCGAGTTCAATCAGCTCAGCTCAGAAGTTCGCGTACGCCTCGTCGGAGATCTGCACGGGCGACAGGTCTTCCAACATCGCGACCTCCGCGTGGTGCTTCACCGCCGGCAGCACGTTGCGCGCGTACCAGAGCGCCGAGAACTTCTTGCCCTCGTAGAACGCCTTGTCTTCCGCCGAGGCCTTCGCGAGCTTCGCGTCGGCCTTCACGCCGGCGTCGAGCAGCAGGTAGGCGACGGTCAGCTCCGACATCGCGGTGAGGAAGCGGTTCGCCGCGAGCGGCACCAGCTCCAGCTTGCCGTCCTGCGACCAGCCCATCATCGTCATCGCCCAGCCCATCAGCGACTCAGACGCCTCCGACAGGAGCTTCACTTCCTTCGCGAACGCGCCGTGCGCCTTGTTGGCTTCGACGAAGTTGCCGACGTCGCTCATGAACGCCTGGAAGTTCGCGCCGCCGTTCTGGCCGAGCTTGCGGCCCACGAGATCCATCGACTGGATGTGCGTCGTGCCTTCGTAGATGGCGAAGATCTTCGAGTCGCGCGTGTACTGCTCGACGGGCCAGTCCTTGAGGAAGCCGGCGCCGCCGTAGACCTGCTGCGCGAGGCCGCAGAGGCGGAAGGCCTCTTCAGACGAGTACGCCTTCACCAGCGGCGTGAGCAGCTCGACCTGACCGCCGTGGTACGCGGCCTTCTCGTCGTCCTTCCCGGCCCAGACGTGCTGCTGATCGCGGTGGCTCGCGAGCTTCACCACCAGCGAGCGGATGCCCTCGGTGATCGCCTTCATCTCGAGCAGCATGCGGCGCACGTCGGGGTGCTGAATGATCGCCACGCGCGGGGCCTTGGGGTCCTTGAACTGCGTGTAGTGCGAGCCCTGCTTGCGGTCCTTCGCGTACTCCAACGCGTTCAGGTACGCCGACGACGAGATCGCCAGACCCTGGATGCCGACGGCGATGCGCGCGCCGTTCATCATGCGGAACATCTGCGGCATGCCCTGATTTTCAGCGGTGCCGACGAGCTCGCCGTAGCACTCGTTGTTCTCGCCGAAGTTCAGCACGCAGGTCGCCGAACCGTTGATGCCCATCTTGTGTTCGATCGACGCGACCGACACGTCGTTGGTCTTGCCGTCGCGCACACGCGGCACGATGAAGAGCGACAGGCCCTTGGTGCCCGCCGGAGCGCCTTCGACGCGCGCGAGCACGAGGTGAATGATGTTCTCGGTGATGTCCTGATCGCCGCCGGAGATGAAGATCTTGGTGCCGGTGATCTTGTACGTGCCGTCGGCCTGCTTCACGGCCTTGCTGTTCGCGCTGCCGACGTCAGAGCCGGCGTGCGGCTCGGTGAGGCACATGGTGCCGCCCCAGGTGCCGTTGAACATCTTCTCCGGGTAGAGCTTCTTCTGCGCTTCGGTGCCGCACTCGGCGATCACCTCGGCGGCGCCCCAGGCGAGCGACGGGTACATATTGAACGCGGTGTTCGCGCCCGAGGTGAGCTCCTCGAGCAACGCGTACAGCGCGTACGGGCCGCCCTGACCGCCGAACTCCGCCGGCACCGAGATCTGCTTGATGCCCGCTTCGAACAGCTTGCCCCACGCTTCCTTGAAGCCCTTCGGCGTGATGACGCGGCCGTCGACGACCTTGCAGCCCTCGCGATCGCCGCCGGCGTTGAGCGGGCCCAGCACCTCGCCCGCGAACCGGTAGGCCTCCTTCAGAATCGACTTCGCCGTCTCTTCATCCCACCCGGCGTAGGGCTCTTTGCCGGCGAACGCGTTGAAGTCGTATTGCTCGAAGAGCACGAAGAAGAACTCGCGCAGGTCGGCTTTGTAGCGATTGATCCCAACAGACATGAAACGGCTCCTTCAGAAGTGAGGGAAGGCACCTTCGCCGCTCGCTGATTCTGAAGTCAATGCCCATCAACGCGATGCGTTGAAAGATTGTCGCCGCTATTTCTTCTTCTTTTTGGGCTTCGCCGCGGGCGCCGGCTTCTTCTTCGCGGGCGCCGGGGCACTCTTCTTCGCCGGTTTAGCGGCCTTCGCCGGTTTCGATGCGAGCGGAGCCGGAGGCGGCGCAACCCGAATGGACTGGCTGGGCACGTTCACGATCAACGGCGGCTGCCCCATGCGGAAGCGGTTCTCGTCTTCGAGCGAGAAGAAGATCTTGAGCGTGACGGTGCCGCGCAGCGCGAGCTCGCCCTTCTGATTTTCGGCCCAGACATCGAGCTCCACGAAGTAGCGGCCGCCTTCCCCGTGACGATCGGCCACGCGGCCCTTGCAGATCAGCGTGTCGCCCGGCCAGAGGATGCGTGAGAACTTGCATGAGAGCCGCTTGACCTGCGCCCCGCGCGCCCAGTCGCCGACCAGTTGACCCAGAAACCCCAGACCGATGGTGTTGGGAGCGACGACCGACGGCAGCCCCGCGGCCTTCGCGGCCACTTCATCGACCTGCAGCGGGTTGAAGTCGCCGGTCGCGCCCGCGTAGCGCGCCAACTGCACGCGATCGATGGGCTGCTTCGCCATCGCCGGCAGCTCGTCACCGACGCGGATGTTCTCGAAATACAGTTTCCGGGGCGGCATCAGACCTCCCTCGTGTTGCGAACGATGTACGTACGGCGCACGCGCAGCACGAGCTTGCCGCTCTCCTCGCGGCCTTCGTCTTCGACTATCGCCAGCTCGACCCGGCCGGCGGCGCTGGGCCGTTCGGTGATGTCGATCACGCGGGTGGTGATCAGCAGGCGATCTTCGGCGACGACCGGGCGTTCGTAGTCGACGCTCCATTCGGCGAGCAGCAGGTGCTTGGCGTCGACCTGCGTGAGCTGCTCGGGCTCGCCGCCAAGCA
>JBEHYH010000095.1:0-15656 GCA_048498275.1 Myxococcota bacterium
TCGACCACCGTGAACTCGGAGCGGTCGTAATACGAGCGCCAGAAGCGCGACGACATGCCCAGCACCAGCGACGGCGAGGTGAACTGCATGACGAAGCGGAAGAAGCCGTTGATTTCTTTCTTCCCGACGAGCGAACCGAGCTCCCACGCGCGATGCGGGTCACCGTCGAAGTAGCGCGCCACCAGGAACTCCACGAGGTGGTAGCGGTACTCGACGGGGATCCACGCGGTCGCGGTCATCGCCGCGAAGTCGAACGAGAGTGACCTGCGCCACTCCGCGACGACCTGGGCGCCGAACTTCGCGGCGGTCACTTCTTCGAGCGCGAGCAGCGAGAACGCCTTGATGCGCACGCCCGACGGCTTCGTCACCTCGACGGGCGAGAGCGCGATGCCGACCGGCACCTCCAACTCAGGAATCGCACCGTTCGCCATGACCACCCCCAGCCGTAAAACTTACGGCCGAGGGTGCGGCGAAGTCACTGCCACATGATCGCGTGGTCGGGCTTCTTGATGAATTCTGCCGCGCGGCTCTCCTTCGAGAGGTGACGGTCGTCGCTCTTCAAGCCCGCGGCGTTCATCTTCTCCTTCATCAGCGACACGGCGGTTGCGACGTCCTTGAGAATCGCGTCGCTGAAGCCCTTGAGCGTCTTCAGGTCGGCCTCGAGCTCCTTCTTCTGATCAGCCGTGGGGTTCGCGGCCAGCTTGGTCTCGATGGCTTCCTTCGTCTTCTCGAACGGGTCTGACGACGCCGTGTCCCACTCCGCTTCGAGGTGCAGCCCGCGGCCGACGCGGCCCGTCTCGTCATCGATGTCGTTGGGCGGAGCCGAACGCGCCGACGGATCGTACACGGAGTACCGGTCAGCCGAGAGGATGAAGCCGTCGGTGTTCGACGGCATGTACTGGCCGTACTTCTTGAGCAGCGCGCCCGCGTCGGTGAGGAACTTTTCCTGCTGCGCGAGCTTCGCGTCGTACTTCGTCAGCGTGTCGGGCACCTTCGTGCCCGCCGCGTTCAGCTTGTCGATTTCAGTCTTCAACGTGGCGCGCTTCTTCTGCACGTCACCCACGTTCTCGAACTGGATGTGGCTGCGCAGACGCTTCTGCAGCACCAGGCTCTTGGGCTCGAGCCGCAGGTTGCCGTCGGGCGAGAGGTAGCCCTTCTCCTTCACCGACTTGTAGATGAGCGCCGCGACCTTGAGGTTCTTGCCGTCGGTGTCCTTGCCGGTGCGCAGCAGCTCCTGCGCCTTGGCCTCGTCAGCCGAGTACGTGCCCTCGAAGCGCTTCTCGAACTTGTGCACCGCGGAGTTGCCGGCCGCATCGACCGCGCGGCCCTCCTTGCCCTGAATCAGCACGCGGGTGACGGTGTACGGCTCCTTGTCGTCGAAGCGCACGCGCGCGCGCACCGACATGCCCGCCTTCTCGAGCGCGCCGTTCGCGTCGTCGAAGTAAATCTCGCGGAACATCTCGTCTTTGTTCTGCGCGCTGCGCGTACCGTCGGCCTTGGTGGTGACCTCGAGGTGCAGCGGCATGGTGAACTTGTCGACCAGCGCCATGGCTGCGGCGTCGTCGTGCTTCGGCTCCGTCAGCCCGCCGAAGACCTCGATGGGGTTGGTCTTCTTGAAGATGCCGTTCGCGCCGTCGCCCATCTTGAAGTCGGCCCACGCCTCCTGCTCCGTGCGGTCGCGCTCCCAGCCATCGACGATGGGCGTCGAGAGGATGTCTTTGGTGATGACCGGCGTGGCTACCAGCTTCGCGTCGGCCTTCACGCCGCGCTCGCCGGTGAGCTTGAGCGACTGCTCCGGCGTCATCTTGGTCGCGTAGTTGCCTTCGAGCTTGTCGAGGCCGAGCGCCTTGCTCACGTTGCTGCGCGGCGAGAGGTTGAGCGTCAGGCCCTTGTCTTCAGACGCCGCGAGGTCGTCGATGACGTTGGTGAAGTCGCTGAACGTGATGCCGAAGGTCTTCGCAAAGTCCTTCGTCTTGTCGGCCGTGCCCGCGTTCGCCGCGAGGAAGCTCTTCCAGTCGGCGGCGGTCTTGAGCGTCACCGTCTCGCTGCCCTTCTTGAGCTGCAGCGTGTGGCCCAGCTCGACCATCTTGTCGGCGGCCTTCGAGAGGTAGGTGCCCGCCTTGCCCTTGTCGTCGAACAACTGGGCCGTCGCATCGCCCGCGAGGAACTGCCGACCGCGCTGAATCTTGACCGTCATGGTTGGTGCCTTTCGTTACTTGCGTGACAGCTGGTGCAGCTCGCCGTCGTTTTCAGTGAGAACAAAGAGATTGCCCTTGGGGTCGAACGCGAGCCCTTCGATGCGGTCGAGCGGCTTTCCCTTCTCGTTGCGCATCGGAATCGACTGCACGAGCCGGCCCACGACCTTGTCGCCGTCGCGCAGCAGCTTCACCTGCGCCACCGTCGCCGACTCGTCAGACGAGATGAAGAGGTCGCCCGTCTTCGGGTCGATGGTGGCCGCCGAGAAGTCGCGGCACACCGCCAACACTTCCTTCTCCAGCTTGATGGGCAGACCTTTGCCCTTGCCCGAATCAGCGACCAGCGAAAGCTCGCGCGGCTTGCCCTCTTTCGCGAGCAGCATCTGCGGCGTGCCCGTCGGCGAGACGTCGCCCGAGATGTACGCGAGCCCCTCGATGCCCTTGTTGATGGGCCCGCCGGCGTCGACGTCGAACTTCTTGTCGAGCGTGGCCTTCGAGTTCTCGCTGCCGTCCCACGAGTAGCGCAAGACTTCGCGCGCCTCTTCACGGGAGACGAAGAGGTGACCCTTCGCCGCGTCGAACGCCACGCCTTCGAGCTGCGACTTGCCCTTCTTCAGACCGGGCAGATCGAGCTCGTGGCGTTCGCCGTTCGCTCCGACGATGACGGCCCAGTCGCGCTTGTCGCCGACCACGAGAAACCGGCCGTTGGGGAGCGCCGTGACGTCAGACGCTTCCTTCATGCCGGTCTTGAGCGTCACGCCGGGTTCGAAGCTCGCGGCGCCCGGAGTCACCGGGGCCCGCACGCGATTCACTGGAGTCCAGCCGCCGACCTTCGGCATCGTTCAGCCCTCGTTGGTGACTTTGAGACCCGGCGCCGTCGGGAAGCCCCAGGCCTTCAGGAGCGCGATGGGGTCGACGAACTTGGTGCCCTCTTCCTGCAGCTTGCAGAGGCGGCCGGAGAGGCCGACATAGGTGACGACGCCCTTCTCCATGTGGATATGGCCGTTGAAGAGCATCTGCTTGCCGCGCGCGAGCGACGCGGTGGTGAGAATCAGACCGGGGTCGGCCTTCGAGCGGCGCGCCGCGGGCACCGCGTGAATCGAGCCATCGGCGAGAATCGCGAAGTTCGACGCGTACTTCTGACCGCCGCGGCCGCGCGCGAACGTGTCGGAGTGATTCGCCTCGTCATACAGCTCCGTGATGTTGCCGGAGCCCTTCATCGTCACCTTCTCGTAGGTCGCCTCGTTGTTCTTCACGCCGGTGATGACGTTGAAGGTCTGCGTGGTCGACATGTCGTGCTGAATCTTCTCGGGCGTCAGCTCGGTGTGGCTGAAGGCGAGCGAGTCACGCGCGTTCGACTCCTGCGAGTACGGGTTGAACTTGCCGTCGAGGGTCATCTCCGGGTCGCCGTGAGACGTGTCGTAGACGGGGTCAGGCTTGAGCTCGCGCACGTCGTACGCGATCGCGCCGCCCTCGAGCGCCTGGTTGACGACCTTCTTCACCGCCTCGGGAATCTGGGAGCCGCCGAAGCTCTTCGTCGTCTTGCCTTCGACGAGCAGCGCGTGCGCTTCGGTCGAGAGCTTCTTCGCGCTGATGGCGATGTCCTTGTTGAACGAGCTCGCCTGCGCGCGGAGCTGATCAATCTCGCCCAACTTCGTGCGGAGCTTCGTCTTCGCCGACGCGTCGAACTGGCCCGCGTACTTGTCGGCCTCGGCCTTGATGGCGGCCTGCTCGTCTTTCGAGATGTTGCCGGCCGACGAGAGAATGGTGTCGACGTCCTTCGAATCGATCTTCCTGTCCTGCGCCACGCGCGCGAACGCGCTCTTCACGTCTTTGACCGACAAGGTGCCCCCGGGGGAAATCCGTTTGAGGTGGAAATCCCTCTTTTAGACTCGTGGGGTGATGTAGGACAAGTCGGGGACGGGGCGGTTGTCACCGATTCGCGACGTTTTTGGAACACTCAGTCAGCGGCGAGCGCGTCTAAAGCCATTTGTTCTTGAGGGGTTACGACGCCGTCAGCACACGCGATGGCCTGCGCGAGGCGCAAAACCTCGGTTTTTGAGAAACGCCCCAACTTCTCGCGCGTGCGCTGGAGAAAGGCCTCTCGGCCCAGCACCCGCAGGTCACGGCGCGCGCGGCGAGCCAGGAACATGAGCTCCGACGCCGACGCGTTCTCACCTGAGACTTCACGCACGCGGTCGATGAACACGTTGAGCTCGGTCTCGCCGAACTCACCGTCAGCTCCGCCGATGAACACGGCGGTATCGACGAGCGCTTCGAGCTTCACGTGCGGGGCAAGGTCACGCCGGTTTGACCCTGATACTTGCCGCCGCGGTCTCGGTAGCTCGTCTCGCAGGGCTCGTCGGAGCCGAAGAACAACATCTGCGCGACGCCTTCGTTCGCGTAGATGCGCGCCGGGAGCGGCGTGGTGTTCGAGAACTCGAGCGTCACGTGGCCTTCCCATTCCGGCTCCAGCGGCGTGACGTTCACGATGATGCCGCAGCGCGCGTAGGTCGACTTGCCGAGACACACCACCAGCACATCGCGCGGCACGCGGAAGTACTCGACGGTGCGCGCGAGCGCGAACGAGTTGGGAGGGATGATGCATTCAGGCCCCTTGACGTCGACGAAGCTGCGCGGGTCGAAGGTCTTGGGGTCGACGATGGTGGAGTTGATGTTGGTGAAGATCTTGAACTCGTCGGCGCAGCGAACGTCGTAGCCGTAGCTCGAGGTGCCGAAGCTGACCGCGCGCTGGCCATTCACCGTGCGCACCAGCTCGGGCTCGAAGGGCTCGATCATCTTCTTTTCGTGCGCGAGCCGGCGAATCCACTTGTCTGACTTGATGCTCATTTTTCTCCCGACGTCGTCGCCCCGGCGGGGCTTGGAGCCGCGCACCATACCGCTCACTTCCACGAATAGGTGACGCCGATGGCGCCCATGCCGGCGAACGGAGAGACGACCACCGCGTTCGGCGGGTTCGGGCCCGGCGCTCCCGGCGCGTTGCGCACCACGAGGCCCGGCGCGAGCTCGAGGAAGATCGCGAAGCCCTGCCTCGTTCGATGTTCAGGGTGCCGCCGCGCGAACAGGTACGTGAGCCGCGCGGGCGCGATGACGAATTGAGAGACGGGGAGATCGCGGTTGAAGACGCCTCCGCCGACCATGCCGAAACCGAGGCCCGCGGAGAGAAAGAGCTGCTCGTGCAGCGCCAATTCGAACGCGAGGTCAGCCGCGAAGCTGGTGCTGAGGCCGATGGTGCCGCCGGTGAAGCGCACCATGAGGCCGTATTTGTCGGCGAACGTCGCGCCGATGGCCGCGTCGATGCCGGGGCTGAACCCGCCGACGTACGGCGCCGGGCTGAAGCCCGCGGAGAAGGTCAGACCGATGTCTCCGCGCAGCCGGGGTTGGTACCGATCTCCGCCGCTCGCCGCCATCAAACTGAGGATCAGTGCATGGGTGACCATGCGGTTTAAGTGCGCGCTAAGGGAGCCGCATGAAAGCCAAAATCGGAATCGTTACCCTTTCAGACCGCGCTTCAGCGGGCGTGTACGAAGACCTGTCCGGTAAGGCGATACGAGAAGTACTCACCGAGTGGCTCGCGTCCGAATGGGAACACGTCTACCGCCTGATGCCTGATGATCAACCCGGCATCGAACGCACGCTGCGCGAGCTGGCCGACGTCGAGAAGTGCGCGCTCATCGTGACGACGGGAGGCACGGGGCCGGCGCCGCGCGACGTGACGACCGAAGCGACGGAGGTGGTCTGTCAGAAGCTGCTGCCGGGCTTCGGCGAAGCGATGCGCGCGGTGTCGTTGAAGAGCGTGCCCACCGCGATTCTGTCGCGCCAGACCGCCGGCATTCGCGGGCAGTCGCTCATCGTGAACCTGCCGGGCAAACCGGCGGCGATCCGCGAGTGTCTGAGCGCCGTGTTCCCCGCGATTCCGTACTGCATCGACCTCATCGGCGGGCCGTACCTCGAAGCAACCGACGCCGCGCCGAAGGTGTTCCGGCCTAAGAAGTGACGCCATGCGAGACTTGTCGAACGCGCGCTGCGCGAAGCACCCCGACCGTCAGGCCGTCGAGAACTGCGAGCGCTGCGGCGCCTTCGTGTGCGCCGAATGTCTGGAGCTGACTCCGGAGGGGAACCGCTGCAACAACTGCTACGAGCGCGTGACGAAGGAGAAGCCGTCGACGCGGGCGATCTCGGCATTGGTGTTCGCGATTGTGGGGCTCAACTGCTGCCTGCTCCCGGGCGTCATCGGGCTGGTGCTCGGCACCGCGGAGCTGGCTGCAATCGAGAGAGGTGAAGCACCCGCCGCGGGCCGGAATCTGGCTCGCGGCGGGCAAATCGTCGGCGGAATCTCAGCGGTCCTCTTCGGGCTCGCCGTCATCGGCGGCCTCATCTTCGCCTTCTTCATGAAGGACAGCTGGGGTTCACGCTTTTAGTGCATGCGCGCCATGACCTGCGTCAGCACGTTGATGACGATGGAGCCGATGACGCCGCCGGTCCAGATGCGGATGATCTGCGCGTACTTCATGCCGGCGACCGGGGGGTTCGCCGCGTCGAGTTGATCAGCGTTCTGCCAGCCCCAGATCAGGGTGTAGAGACCGCAGCACAGGCCGGCGATGCCATGACCGACACCCTTCGCCTTGAACAATTGGATCAGGAAGACAATCAGGCACGCCAGGTTGACGAGGCCAATCAGCAGGCCAACAAGACCAAGAATCATCAGCATTGTAGGAATCCCCTCAAAAAGTGTTTGGTGCGGCGGAGCGACGGTAGTGACGCTCGCTCGTGTCTCAAAGGACAATCGGCGTGAATTTCGTGCGCAAAGAAAGAACATGGCTCCGGCCGCTGCTGACGCCCTGGGTGCGCCGGGTGTGTCTTGCCGGTTTCGCCGCGTCTTTCTTCTTCCCCATCACCGGGCTGGGCGTCGACCTCTGCCCGATTCACGCGGTGACGGGCCTGCCGTGCCCCGGGTGTGGAGTCACGCGCGGCATCGCGCTCGTTTCACACGGTGAACCGCTGACGGCGCTCGGCGCGCACCCGTTCATTCTCTTTCTCTGGCCGGGGTTGCTGATTCTGGCCATCGCCGGCCTCTTTCCGCAGCGCGTGGTCGACGCCGCCGAAGCGCGGCTCGACGTGCTGGAGCCCGCGTTTTCTTCGTCGTGGAAGATTCTGCTCGCGGCCTTCTTCGGCTTTGGAGTCCTCCGGTTCTTCGCGTTTCTGGTGCTGGGCGAGCACTTCCCGTGACCGAGAACCCCGACCGTCTGCCGCCGAGCCCGCAGGACCCGAACGTCGCCACCGCGGGCACGCTGCTGATGGTCGTGGGCGTGCTGGGCATCGTGTACGCGCTGATTTCCATCGCGAGCGCGGCGCTGAGCAGCAGCGGCCTGATGGCGTCGATTCTCAAGGACCCCGCGCTGCAGGAGCAGCTCAAGAAGAGCGCGTCTGAACCCGGCGTGATGATGCAGCGGGTGATGGGCCTGGGTTGGGGGCTGGTGATGGGCCTCGCCAACGGCTTCGTGGTCTTCGGCGGCCTGAAGATGCGCGAAAACAAGAACTACCCGGTGGCGCTCATCGCGGCGGTCGTCGCCTGTGTGCCGTGTTGTTTCACCGGGTGCTGCACCATCTTCTCGATCCCGGCGGGGATCTTCGCCCTCATGACCCTGACGCGGGCCGAAGTGAAAGCGGCGTTCACGAACTGAAAGCTTCTTCTTTTGCACATGCCGCGGTGGAAGAGTGTCGCACCGCTCATGTCAGAACCGACCGACGTGCCGAGTTTCGGGGACAAGCTTCGCTACCAGATTGACCGCTTCCTCTCGTGGAGCCCGCTGGCCCGCTTCGTGGGTCTCTTCGGGCTCTCGCTGATCCTGGTCAGCTTCAACGCCACGCTGGTGCGCATCGTGATGCCGCAGCCCGAAGGCGAGGGCGCGACGCCCTTCGACTTCGGCGACGCGCTCTGGTGGGCGACCGGCCGCGTCGCCGACGCCGGCACCATGGGCGGCGACGAGGGCACGTGGGTGCGCGGCATCGCGCTCTTCACCACGCTCTGCGGCGTCGGCGTGGTCGCGTTGCTCATCGGTCTCGTGTCGTCGACCATCGGCGACAAGATTGACGACCTCCGCAAGGGCAAGTCGCCGGTCATCGACGAGAATCACACGCTCATCCTCGGCTACAGCGAGAAGGTCTTCGCGATTCTGCGCGAGCTGCGCGAGGCGAACTCGAACCAGAAGCACGCGTCGATCGTCATTCTTTCCGGCACCGACAAGGAAGAGGTCGAGAACACCGTGAAGGAGCGCATGGGCGACATGGGCCCCACGCGCGTCATCGTGCGCCAGGGCGATACGGCGTCGGTGCATGACCTCAAGAAGGTCGGAGCCGGCCGCGCGAAGAGCATCATCATCATCAACGAAGAGAACTCCGACGAAGGCGCCGACGCCGCCGACCTCGAGGCCATCAAGGCGCTGCTCGCGTTGCGCCGCGTGAAGGGCGCGCTCGCCAACAATCACGCCGTCGTGGAGATCGCCGATTCAGAGAAGCGCGCGGTCATCGAACAACTCGGCGCGGGCGGCATCGAGGTGGTGGCCATGGCCGAGACGCTCTCGCGCATGATGGTGCAGACCGCGCGTCAGAACGGGCTCGCGGCGGTGTACCGCGACCTCCTCACGTACGAAGGCAGCGAGTTCTATTTCAAGAAGTTCCCCGAGCTCGCCGGCCAGCCGTTCGGCGACGCACAGTGGAAGATGAAGGACGCCGTGGTCTGCGGCGTGCGCACCGCGGGCAACACGATTCTCAACCCGCCCGACACCATGCTGCTGGGCGACAACGACGAGCTGCTGGTCATCGCCGAAGACGACGACTCGTTCTCGCTGACCGCGAACCACCAGCCGGAAATACCGTCTGACTTCCACGGCGCCGACGCCGTGCAGCGCAGGCCGGAGCGCATGCTGGTGTGCGGCCGCAGCCCGAAGCTCCACGACATGCTCGCGGAGTTCGACAACTACGTGCTGCCGGGCTCCGAGGCGTGGCTGATGCCCGGTGACGATGACGAGTTCATCGCCGACCTCAAGGGGCTCAGCTTCAAGAACCTGAAGTTGAAGTTCGTGCCGGGCGACCCGACGTCGCCCGAAGCGCTGAAGACCGCGCTCGCCGCCGAGTTCGCGGTGGCGATGGTGGTGGCCGACACCGACGCGGAGACGGACGAGGCCGACGCGAAGACGGTCATCACGGTGCTGCTGCTCCGCGACCTCTTCAAGCCGCTGGGCGACAAGAAACCGCGCATCATCAGCGAGATCCTCGACCCGAGAACGAAGGACCTCCTCGAGACCGACTACGGCGCCGACTTCGTGGTCAGCGCTGAAATGACGTCGATGCTGCTCGCGCAGGTCTCGGAGCGCCGTGAGTTGAACGCGGTGTTCGCCGACCTGTTCGATTCAGATGGCAATGAGATCTACCTGAAGCGCGCGGCGTGCTTCACCGTGCTGGCGCGCAACACGCCGTGGCTGGTCGTGCAGAAGGCCGCGCGTCAGCGTTCAGAGGTCGCCATCGGGTACCTCAAATACGGCGAGACGCCGGTCATCAACCCGAAGCAGGACGGCTCCATCATCTTCGCCGCCGAAGACCGCATCATCGTCATCGCCGAGAACGATGAAGAAGCACCCGATGACAAGCGCGGAGGGATGTTGACGACGCCGAGTGAACCGGTCGCGCCGGTCGCGCCGAAGCCGCCGGTGAGCGACAAGACGCCGACGGCGAGCCGCTCCGCCCTGCTGCCGCCGGAACAGAAGGCGCCCGAAGCGAAGACGGTCTCGGCCGGCCCGCGCGTGGGTGGGCCGAGCACGACGCCGCGCCCGCCGTTGCCTCCGAAACCGAAATGATCAACGTCGGGCGTTTCGCAGCGCTGGTGATGTTCGTCGCGACCTCCGTCTTCGCGCAGGGAGTCGTGTCGAAGGTGCCTTCGCTCAAGGACGCACGCCAGCATCACACCGCGACGTTGCTGCAAGACGGGCGCGTGCTCGTCACCGGCGGCCGTGGAATCGATGGCCTGTCGACGCTCGCGTCATGCGAGCTGTATTCGCCGAAGACCAACAGGTGGGCGCCCTGCGCGCCGTTGCTGGTGGCGCGCAGTCATCACGCGGCGGTGTTGCTCGACGACGGCCGCGTGCTCGTCACCGGCGGCACGACGCACGAATCAGTCGACGGTAACAATCGCTTCGTCGCGCTCAACTCGACCGAACTCTACGACCCGAAGAAGAACGTGTGGGTCGCGGGGCCGCCGATGGCCGACGCGCGCAATGGCCACACGGCGGTGCGCTTGAAAGACGGCAGCGTGCTGGTCGCCGGTGGCGCGCGTGAACAACGCACGCATCTGGCGAGCGTCGAACGCTTCACGCCCGCGACCAATTCGTGGGCCGCCGAGAAACCGCTCGCCGTCGCCCGGTGGATGCACACCTCCGCGCTCACGCCCGATGGTGACGTCGTCGTCGCCGGAGGCCGCAGCAACGCCGCGCAGGCGGGCAAAGGCCCCGGGGTCTCCATCGCGTCGGTCGAGCGCTTCGATTTCAAGACGCGTGAATGGGTCGCGCTCCCTGACATGTCTGAACCCCGGCAGCGCACGAGCTTCATCACCACGCCCGAGGGCGACCTCATCGTCATCGGTGGTCAGACCGCGACGGCGTCGACGAACTACGCCGAAACCTGGCGCCCCGGCCTCGCCGCGTGGGAGCCGTTCCAGAATCACCTCTCGCAGTCGCTCAACGCGCACTCGGGCACGCGGCTGCCGAGCGGAGACCTCGTGGTCATCGGTGGAGAACCTCCGAACTCCGTCGACACCACGCGCGTGCAGCGCTGGAAGGCCGACACCAAAGAATGGTGTCTCGCGGGTGAACTCAAGACGAGCCGCAAGACGCACTCCGCGACGCTGCTGCAAGACGGCCGCGTGCTGGTGGTCGGCGGCACGTCGGGTGGCTTGCCCGAAAAAACCGCGGAGCTCTGGGCGCCCGCGAAGGGCAAGTGCGAAGAGCCGCCGGGCATCTCGCTCGGTTGGTGATGCTGCTCCAGTTCCCGCACGAGACCGGCTGCATGCTCGCCATCGATGACGATGGCCGCGTCGCCTACGCGTACCTGCACGCGCCGGAGGGCGACATCATCGGCGACGTCTGGCTCTACAACCGCGTCGCCGCGCCGGACGTGCCCGACTGGAGCACGCCGCCGTTCTTGAATTCGCTCGAGCACGCGAAGCCGCTCGATCAATCGCCGCCAGATGCTCCGGCTGATCTCTCCGTCGAATGGACGCTCGACGGTGAATTGCTGCTCGCCGACATCTTCCTGCGCGGCGTGTTTCTCGCGCGGCTCTCACCGGGCGCGACTCCGGGGTGGAACGTGCTCGCGACGCGGCGCGGGCCGTGCGCGCTTCCGTTCGACGAAGACTGACTCAGGCGTTCCGCACCGCGGTCGCGCGCTCGAAATGCCCCATCGCATCGAGGAGCCGGGCGTACGCCTCGACGCGTGAACGTTCGCCGAGCAACTCCACCGCCGAGGGCGCGTCGAGCATCTCGAGCACGTGATGTTCGATGCCGAACAATTCTCCGCACGCGTCGACGAGCACCTGCCGCGACTTCTCGCGCTCGCCTTCGACGCGCAGCTTCAGCGAGCTCGCGATGACCTCCGCGAGCTGCTTCACCAGTCGCATCACGTAGTCGCTGCGTGAGAACATGACCTGAACATCACCATGCATTCGGCGAGCGCAACCTACATGCGCACCACGAGCCGGCCGGAGAAGCCGAGGTCACGCAATTCCCACAAGCGCGCGGGGACTTCATCGAGCGACAACGTTTCAACTTGAGGCTTCACTTTGAAGGAGCTGATCAACTCGATCGCTTCCTCCAGTTGCGCGCGCGTACCGAGCAGACCGCTCTGCAACGTGACCCCGCGCCACACGACATCGGCGAGAGACAAGTCGACGCGCCCCGCGGGGCTGGTGCCGCACAGAAACACGTGACGCGAAATCCGCACCGCGTGTTGCAGCGCTTGAATCGACGGCGTGCACACGAGGGCCGCGTCGAAGCCGTCGCCTTTCAGCGCGGCGAAGTTCTTCACGCGCTCCGGGTTCACGTCGTGCGCGAACACCTCATGCCCGTGCGCGCGCGCGACCTGCGCGACGAGATGACCGACACCGCCGATGCCGATGACCGCGACACGCGACGGCTGCGACAGGCCAAGCCCGCGCACCGCGCCGACCGCCGTCCACGCGGTGCCGCCAATCACCGCGAGCTCCGGAGAAAACGCTGAATCGATGGCAATCAACGAACGCTCGGGCACGCACACGTGCGTCGCGAGCAGCCCGTCTTCGTGCATTCCACGCCAGCGAACTTCGGCACAACGCCGCGCATTTCCCGCGACGCACTCCGCGCACGCTCCACAACTCGCGGCCAACGGCGTCAGCAGCACGCGCTTGCCGCTGCCTTCGACGACACCGACCGCTTCATGCCCGGCGATCAACGGCAGCCGCGGAGGCGCATCCAGGGTGAGCAGGTTCCAATCGAGTTGCCCCAAAGCGCACGCTTCGATGCGCACGCGCACTTCACCGGGGCGCGGGTGCGGCAGCTCCAGGTCGACGACCTCCACCGCTTCACGAGGCTGCTTGAGCTGAACGGCGCGCATGGCTCGCAGTCTCGCACTCCGACTCGCGGCACAAGCGCGGCGAAACCGCGAGACGCCTCTCGTTGTCGAAACGGTGACGCGTGGCGAACCGGTTAGATCCAACTTCGCGGCCGCGCGTTGAAAGAGACATGCGCGCGCTCCGGCCCCTGTTTTTCATCGTGATGACGCTGGGTTCCGCGGCCATCACGTACTCGAGCCTGGTGTATTTCGACGCCGAAGAGCTGCCGCCGTTCATGCTCGAGAAGCTCCCGTTGCCGCACGAGGAGCTGTGGTTGGGGGCACTGAAGGTGCATGTAAGCGCCGCCGCCTTCGCCTTCCCCGCGTGCCTGATTCTGTTGTCGCGCACGCTGCTCAAGCGCTTCCCGAAAGTTCATCGCTGGCTGGGCCGCATCAACGGAGGCGTCACGCTCTTCGCGCTGGTGCCTTCGGGTTTCTATCTGTCGGTGTTCGCCAAGGGCGGCGCGCTGTCGACGGCGGGCTTCATGTTCTCGGGCACCATCGTGATGTTCGCGATGACGCGCGCCATCGCCGCGGCCCGCACGAAAGACCTCGTCACCCATCAACGCTTCGTGCTGCACGTGGTCGCGCAGATGGCGGTCGCCGTCATCTCCCGCGCGATGTTGTTCGCGGCCGACTTCGCGGGCCTCGATTCCGACCGCGCGTACATCGCCAGCCTCTGGATTCCCGTCATCGGTTGCGCCGCGTTCGTCGAACTCATCTCACCCAGGAGGAACCATGTACCGCTTGCTCACCCTCTCGTTGCTCGTGTCTAGCGCCGCGTTCGCCGAAGACGACGCCAGGGCCATCATCCAGAACACGCTGGTGACGCCGCTCAAGGCGAAGGAGGCGAAGCAGAGCCGCTTCTCCCGCGCGCGCATGCCCCCGCAGGCGCGGCGCATTCGCGTGCTCGAAGAGAAGACCGACAGCGGCGGCGAGAAGTTCGTGAACTTCGCCATCGACTCCAGCTTCGGCATGCTCGACGCCGCTGACGGCGAAGAGGCGTGGGCGAAGAACACCACCACCGGCTGCGTGTACGTCGGCTCGCAGGAGGTGTTCGTGAAGCTCGGCGCGGCGTTCAGGCCGGCGGCGGTGATGCTGGGCAAGAAGAGCGAACCGGCCGACGCGCGCGTGTGCAAGGCGCGTGAAGAGGTCTCAGCGCGCTGACTTTGCCTCGCGGTACCGCGTCAGCAACGCCTCGAACGCGTTGCCCGCGGTCTCGGTCAGCACCTGCACTTCATTGTCGAGCACGTCGAAGCCCATCTTGACCTCGAGCGGCTCCCCGGACATCGCGCCCTTCGCGCGCGGATCCGCCCACAGCGTCTCACCGTCGCGGCTGATCAACGTGAAGCGCACGATGGCCACCGGGTAGCGCTTCACCGACCCGAGCCCGAGCCGCGCGTAGCCATCGGTTCGGCCGGTCTCGTATTCGACCTTCACGGTGATCAACGCCTCGGCGTCTTTCGGCTCGACGAACTCCCACCCGAGGGCGGACACGAGGCGCGAACGCAGCAGCTCGCTCCCGCGATCGATCTCCTCCGCGCGGCGCGCCGCGAGTTGGCCGGTGCGTTCGTCTTCGGCCGCGCGCAGCCCACCGACCATTCCATGCACGGTGTTGCGCATCACGCCGGTGGTTTCGCCGAGTGACAGTTCGAGCTGGTAGTCGGCGAACGCGACGCGGTGAATCGAAGCGAGGCGGTCTTTCTGCAACTGCACGCTCGCGCAGCCGCTCAACAGCACGACGCTGATCAGCGCGTGACGCACTTACTTCCTGGGCTCCTGGTACGTCTGGTAGTTCGAGATGATGGTGTCGAACGCGGAGTTCGCCGCTTCTTCGAGCACGGCCGTTTCATTCTCGACGATGTCGGCGCCCATCGTGGTGCGCAGGCCCTGACTGGCGACGTTGCCGCGCGCGTACGGGTCGCTCCAGATGATCTGCCCGGTCTTGTCGTAGACGGTGAACTGCGCGACCGCGAGCGGGTATTTGGTGATGGAGCCGTAGCCGCCGAACGTCGCGCCGCCGGTCTTGCCGACGCTGTAGGTGAGCTGCACGGTGATGAGCGCGTCGGCGCCGATGGCCGTGGCGATCGCCGCGAGCTGATCAGGCTTGAAGCGCGCGAGCTCGTAGCTCAACAGCACACCGTCGAGGTTCTGCGTCGCCTGCCGGCCGAGGCCGTGCGACTTCGAAACCGCCTGCGCGTAGTCGGGCGACTGCGCGAACGCTTCAGTCGGTACCAGCTCCCAACCGAACGTCGCCGCGAGCCGCTTCGCGAGTTCCTCACGCCCAGCGATCGCCTGTTCCTTGCGGCGCGCGCCCTGACGGCCCGACGTCAAGTCGGCCATGCCCTTCGCGGCTCCGATGGTGCCGGTGACGGAGTTGCGATTCGCGCTCGAGCTCGAGTCTTCGAGCTGCAGCGTGCCGGTGTACGCGACGATGGCGACCTTCTTCGCGGCGGTGACCTGCGGCTTCTTGATTTGAATGCTGATGCAGCCTGAGAAAACGAGGAGGGGCACCAACGTGAGCGCTCGAATCATGCGCGCCACCGTACCTTCGCGAGTCCCTTTACGACGCTCTTTTTCCGGGTATGAGCGCGCGCACATGAGTGACAAGTCAGTTTTCCTCACGCGCGCGATGACGGCCTACGCGCGGTTGCTGGTCAACCACCCGGGCAAGGTGCTGCTCACGCTGCTGGTGCTCGGAGTCGTGTCGGGCTGGCTCACCACCAAGCTCACCATCGAGTCGGATCAGCTCTCGTTGATCAGCCAGGACCTCCCCGAGGTCAAGGCGGTCAAGCGCGTCAT
>JBEHYH010000096.1:0-15503 GCA_048498275.1 Myxococcota bacterium
CCGGAGCGCGCAACGTCGCGGACCTCGTCAAACAGGGCGTCGATGCCACCGGGCGCACCACCGCCATCGCACAGGACCTGCAGGTGTCGGTCGATGCCCTCTCGGCGGTCACCAATCGCTTCAAGGTCGCCGATTCGAAGTAGGTCGATTGGTCAGCGCGCTGAATCTCGCGGCGATGAGCGGCGTTTGTTTGCCTGTTACGCAACCGTGGCGCTATGGCGGCCGATAAGCGGGGAACTTTCAGGGCCTGAGCCGAGTCCGTTGGAGTCGTTGTGATTACTTTGAGCCGTGTCGATAGCCGGTTGATTCATGGACAGGTCATCGAAGCCTGGCTGCCGTACCTGAAGGTCGACCGCGTGGTGGTGGCTGATGACGCCGCGGCGCACGACGACCTCGCCCGCGCGGCCTACGAATTGGCGGTGCCTCCCGAGGTCGAGGTGGTGCTGGCGCCGGTCGACAAGCTCGACTTCCGCGCGCTGGCGCAAGACTCGGTGCGTACGCTGCTGCTCTTCCGCGACGTGCGTTCGGCGGTGTTCGCGCGTGAACGCGGGCTGCCGAATGGCACTTTGAATCTGGGGAACGTGCACGCCGGGCCCGGGCGCGTCGCCGTCTCGCGCAGCGTGTTCCTCGATGACGCCGACAAGCTCGCGCTGCAACACCTCGCCGAGGGTGGAATGAGCGTGCAGGTGCAGGCTGTTCCCAACGAGTCGCCGCAGCTCGGCACCTTTCACCGCTGAGGCCGAAATCACACGCGCGTGGTTGGTTGATCACAGCGCGTGTGCGGCGTGAGCCACGCGGTTGATCAGCGCCCGGTCTGTTGAACCCGTGGCATCGCGGGTGCAGTGGGCCGCGCGCACCATGAACCTCCGCTCGAAGTGCCTGGCCGTGTCGATGTTCGTCTTCTCCTTCCCCGCGTTCGCCGAAGGGCCCGCGTTGAGCTCCGCGACTGAATCGCTCAAGGCCGCGCAGTTGCACTTCGCGCAGTGCAAGAACGGCAAGCTGCAGGCGGAGTTCGGCTCGACGCTCAAAACGCTCGAAGCCTCGCGCAAGGCGCTCGAGAAGGGGCGCCGCGAGACCGAGTCGGCCCGCCGCTCGCTGGAGACGACGCGCAAGCGCATCGAGGCCGGCCATGACGTGAAGCAGGAGCGCTACGCGGAAGCGCTCGCGTCTCGCTACACGGCGCCGATGCAGGCGCTCACGCCGCTGGTGCAGTCGTACGTCGCGGGCATCAACACGTACTCGGCGGTGATGGAGCGCTACGCGACGTTCTGCGCGCAGCCCGGCATCACCACCGCGTCGGCGCGCCAGTTCGTCTCTTCGTTGCAGCCGGAGGTCGCCGCGCTGGAGACCGATTCCAGGACGCTCGTCGCCGGCGCCGGCAAGGCCGCTTCCTCCGACGTCGCCGCGCGCTGAGGTTTCTCGGCGCGAACTTCTGACTCGAGGTCGTCTCCTCGAACCCGCGCCACCTTCACCGCTTCATCGCATTCCACTTCGCGACCGACGGCCGCTGCCAGTTCGCTTCCGCGTACTCTTTGAGCGGCGCGGGCACTTCATCGCCATTCAGGTTGAGCCGCTGCAGCGCCAGCGCGACATCGACATCGGCGATGCACCACGAGTCGAACAGCGTCGTCTTCTTGCCGACCAACGGAGTCAGCGCGCGGAACAACCGCTCCGCCGCCGTCTTCGCCGCATCACTCAATGGCTTCGTCGCTCGCGCTCCCCACAACGTGGTCGACGGGCGCTCTTCGCGAAGCGGGTTCAAATCGGTCCGCAGCCAGGCCTGCAGCTCACGGCAGATGCCGCGCTGCTCGAGGTTCTCCGGAAAGATCCGCGGGTGATTCGGGTACGGGAAGCTCTCCGCGACGTACTCGGCGATGGCCGTCGACTCCGCGAGCCAGAAGTCACCGCGCTGGAGCGACGGAATGCGCTGCGTGCGCGCGAGGTAGTCAGGCGCGAACGTCTCCTTCTTCGACGTGTCGCGGAGCTGCAGCGTGTACGGCAGCCGCTTCTCTTCGAGCGCGACGAACGCCGTCAGCGCCCAGGGACTGATGAAGCCGGAATCAACGTGCAGGACGAGTTCGCTCATACCCGCGTCTTAACGGGCTAAGCTGCTCGCAGTCTGGTTCACCGTCGGGGAAACAAAACAAATGAGAGCTGCGATTGTGGTGCTGTGCGCGGGTGCGTTGTTTGCGTGTTCTGGCTCGAGTGGCCCCGCGGGTGAGGCGGGCCCGAAGGGCGATACGGGTGCACCGGGGCCGCAGGGCATTCAGGGCGAACCCGGCCCGCAGGGCGCGCAAGGTGAAACGGGAGCCACCGGTGAAACCGGCGCGACGGGGCCTCAGGGCGAACCGGGCGCTGACGGCGCACAAGGGCCTCAGGGGCCGCAAGGGCTGCAGGGCCCGGCAGGCCCACAAGGTGACGCCGGCGTACAAGGGCCTCAGGGCGAGATCGGCCCGCAAGGCCTTGAGGGCATTCCCGGCGCGATGGGGCCGCAAGGCCCGCAGGGGGTTCAAGGTGAGACCGGTGCCGTCGGCCCGCAGGGCCCTCAGGGAGTTCAAGGCCTTCAGGGCGAGCCCGGCGCAACGGGACCGCAGGGCATTCAAGGCGAACCCGGAGTAACGGGACCCCAAGGGCCGCAGGGCGAAACAGGGGCCACCGGCGTGCAGGGTCCACAAGGTGCGACCGGAGCCGCGGGCTCCAATGGCTTCAGTTGCTGGGACCTCGACCAGAACGGCGCCTGTGACGTGAACACCGAAGACGTCAACTTCGACAACGCGTGCACGCCGGCCGACTGCATCGGCCTGACCGGAGCGCAAGGACCCCAGGGTGCGGCTGGCGCGATGGGTCCCATCGGCCCGCAGGGTCCGCAAGGCGCGACGGGGGCCACAGGCGCGACCGGCGAGACGGGAGCCATCGGCCCGCAGGGCCCTCAGGGCGCGACGGGAGCCATCGGCCCACAAGGTCCGCAAGGCGCCACCGGCGCTCAGGGTCCTCAGGGGACTACCGGTCCGCAGGGCGCGACTGGTGCCGCGGGAGCAACCGGGGCGACCGGCCCGCAGGGGCCCGCCGGGCCGACCAGCGTCGCTGCATGCCCGTCGGTGACCTTCGCCGACGTCACCAAGGCGGTGACCTCCAACGGCTCGCTGCTGTGCGTGTACCACGAGGCTTTCGGCAACAACTGGAGCGCCTCCGCGGGCGACTGCTTCACCTTCTACAATGGCGCGCACCTGTGCCGGTACGAGGAGCTTCGCCGCGCGTGTGTCTTCGGTGGCTTCACGCCCGTCGCCAACGCGTGGCTGGCAGACCTCCTGGCCGATGACACGCATGCGTCGACCAACGGCACCGACTGCAACAACTTCGATGGCGCCACGGCGCGCGGCACGACGCTCGCGGGCAAGTACTGCTGCATGGAGTGGATGAAGTACTGATGACCGCGTGGCGTTGGCCGCTGGTGGTGTTGGCGGGGTTCGCGATGCTCGCGGCGGCGCTCTTTCTGCGCCGCGAAGCACCGGCCACCGCGCCTCCAGCGGCAGCGCCCGTCATTCCCGAACGCATCGATCCACCAGGGAGCACGCAGGCGCGCGCCGCGGTGGCGCCCATCGCGCAGTCGGCGCTCGAGGCCGTGCGCGGTGAGCTGGCGAAGGCATGCCCGCAGGCGCGAGGCACGTTCTCGCTGCGAATGTTGTTCGGGGCCGATGGTCACGAACTCCGGCGCAGCGTGAGACAAGACTCGGGGCCGCCGGATCAAGCGGCATCGGGCTGCCTCAACCAATCGCCGCTCAAGCTGACCGTTCCCGCGACCGGTGAAGTGGTTTCGAGCGTGGTGACGCTGACCCTGCCGTGACTTTCAGTTCACGAGGCCGCGCGCCCGCAGCTCACTCGAACGCAGCGGCACGTAGTCACGCGGCTCGCCCACCTTCAGCAGCTTGCGCACTTCGCTGACCGGCTTGTCGAGCAGCTCTTCCCACTTCACCGACGGCAGCCACGCCGCGCGCTTGCCGCGCACGAAGCCATCGGCGATCAACCACAGGTCGTCACCCGCGATGCCGCGCACCATCGCCGCGGAGATGATGGCCGCGATGCCCGGCTGAAAATTCTGCGCGAGGATGAAGCCGAGCAACGCGAGCTCGCCCTTCACGTCACCTTTGTAGCCGGTCAGCGCGTGCCAGAGGTCGTGCGTGTCGCGCATGCGCGCGCGAATGAAGGTGAGGTGATCATCCTTCTCGTGCGCGCCCTTCTTGCTCGCCTCGATGATGCCCTCGGCGCTGATGCCTTCTGATTCGACGAAGTCGAGGTACGCGCGGCCGAGTGAACCTTCGGGCAGCGACTGGAGCCACTCGCGGTTGCCCAGGTACTTCACGATGTCGGGCTCGTTCTTCAGCAGGTCGCGGCCTTCTTCGGTGCGCTGGAAGCCTGAATAGAAGCGCTCCGGCGCGCTGCCCTGCAGCGACTCGATGAGCGTGAAGACCTGCGGGAGGTCGTCGGGGTTCGACACCAGCTTGCGCAGCGCTTTTGCAGCGCGGGGAAGGTCGTAGCTCTCGAACAGCGTCATGGGGTCCTCCGGTGTTGGTTGTTACTGACAATGATGTAGATAGCGCTGCTGACAAGATTGTCAACACTGTGCCGTGTCGCCGGGTTACGTACAGGGCATGGCCGCCGCCAAACCCCGCCGACGCCGCACTGTCGAAGAAGCCCGCTCGGAGATCCTCGCCGCGGCCACCGCCCTCCTCCGGGAAGAGGGCCCCGCGGGCATTCGCCTCAAGGACGTCGCGCAGCGCGCCGGCCTCTCACACCCCACGGTGCTGCATCACTTCGGCAGCCGCGAAGGGTTGCTCGACGCCGTCGTCGCGCGGTCGATGGAGTCGGTGCACCTCGGCCTGCAGGAAGGCCTCAAGGCCGCGCCCGGTGAACACAACGTGCGCAAGCTGCTCGACTTCGTGTCCGGCCAGCTTCAGGAGACGGGGCGCACGCTGCTGCAGCTCTCGCTCGCGGGGCACGGCTCGGGCGTCGACGGGCTCAAGCTCGAGGTGCTGGTCGACATGATCCACGCGCTCCGAAGACAACTGCGCGCTGAACGTGGCGCGAAAGCGCCGACCCGCGAAGACACGTATTTCACGGTGCTGCTCGCCGCGCTCTCGCTGCTCTCGTTGTCGGTGTTGGAGACCCAGAGCCGCACCATCGACGGCAAGCGCTTTCGCGCGTGGCTCGCGAAAGTGATGCATCATCATCTCGAACGCGGTTTTGACGAGGAGCCTTGAAGCCCATGTTCGGCGCCGTTTTCTTCGACCTCGACGAGACGTTGATCCCCGATGAGCCGCTCTCGAAGCACGCCTTCTTCATCACCGCGCTCGAGCTGACGCGCGACGCCGCGGCCGCGCACCGCCTCGCCGAGGCCGCAGAACGTGAGGCGCGGGCGGTGAGCGCCACCCTGCCGCGTGACGTCATCGAGTACTGCGCCCGCATCGGGCACTCCGCGTTGGAAGGGCTGTGGGCGACGTACGACCCGCGCATCCCCGAGGAGGCGCAGCTCAACGAGGTCATTCAGTTCGTCCGCGAAGAGGCCTGGCGCCGCGCGCTGACGGCGACCGGAGAAAAGGGAGACGCGTCGGCGCTGGAAAAACGCTGGCGTGCGTTGCGCGCGCGCGCGCCGTTGTTCGGCGACACCGATGAAGTGCTCGCGTTGCTCCGCCCGCACGTGAAGCTGGGCATCATCACCAACGGCGTCGCCGGGCTGCAGCGCCGCAAGGTCGAGCTCTCGGGCCTCGCGCACTGGTTCGACGTGGTCGCCATCTCCGGCTCACTCGGCATCGGCAAGCCCGACCCGCGCATCTTCGAGTGGGCCGCGCAGCAGGTGGGAGTTCCTCTCTCACAGTGCGCCATGGTGGGTGACAACTCCGAGCGCGACGTACAGGGAGGAAAGAACGCAGGGTGTGCGACAGCGTGGCTCGACCGCGGCTTCCGCCCGGCGGTGGTGCAGGCCGACGTGCAGGCGAAGTCGCTGCGCGAATTGCTGCCCTGGTTTCTGAACTGAAAAGTCGGTTCTGCATTGAGGATGCGAAACGCTACGGTGATCGACGCGCCAAGTTCTTGATTCGCAGTGCGCGGGCGTTGGCCGGGCGCTTGCTCTGTAGGGGGCGCATGAACGACTTCGGCCCCGTGATGGTTGTTGATGAATCGGCAGAGAACTTCCTCCAGTTGACCAATCGTCTGAGTGGAGCAGCGCCGCTGTGGGCGCCCACGACCGCGGTGGTGCGCTGGTGGATGCGCTTCCTCGACAAGCCCGTCTCCGCGGTGATGGTGCGCATTGATCAGGTCGACGACGCGGCTGAAGCGCGGTTGCTCGAAGTGCGCCGCGAAGCGAACTCGATGGTGGTGGCGCTCATGAACACGCAGCCGTCGTCTGCGGAGCTCGCGCGCCTCGAGCGCATCGGCGCCGGGCTGCTGCTCGAGCCGGTCGCGCCCATCTCGCTCAACGAAGTTCCCGCCGAGTGGCGTCAACTCGGTGCGCCGAGCCTCGCGTGAGGCGAGGTACGCTGCCGGGCCATGAAGTTGCCCGACGACGTCCTGAAGCGCCTCGCCCCCTGGGGCTTTGATTCGAAGTTGCTCGAGCAGTTCGCCGCCCGTGCTCGCGGCGCCGAGAGCAACGCAGTGAAGGGCGTGTTGACCCCGCCCGATGCGAACGACGTGACCGAGCTTCCCGCTCCGGGCACGCAGCGTCACAGAGACCTCTTCGCGCTCGGGCAGGAGGCGCTTGCGCGCAACTCCGTCGGCGCGGTGATTCTCGCGGGCGGCATGGCGACGCGTTTCGGCGGCGTGGTGAAGGCCGCGGTGCCCGTCGTCGGCGGCAAGACGTTCCTCGAGTTGAAGCTCGAAGACATCCGCCGCTCCGCGCCCGACGCGCCGGTGCTGGTGATGAGCAGCTTCGCGACGCACGAGGTGCTGGTCGAACACCTGCGCGGCGTCGAGAACACCGAGGTCTTCCCCCAGTTCGCGTCGCTCCGGCTCACCGACAGCGGCGAGCTCTTTCACGAAAAAGACGGCGACGTTTCACCATACGCGACCGGCCACGGCGACTTGACCGAAGCGCTGCGCAAGTCAGGCGCGCTCCAGCGCTTCATCGATGGCGGTGGCGAGTACCTGATGATGTCGAACGTCGACAACCTCGGCGCCACGCTCGACCCGGCCGTCATCGGCGCGCACCTCGCTCGCAAGGTGACGCTCACCGCTGAAGTCGTTCGCAAGGAGAAGGGCGACAAAGGCGGCGCGCCCGCGCGGCTCAACGGTCAGCCGCAGATCATCGAGGGCTTCCGCTTCCCCGCCGACTTCAACCAGGACTCGATTCCCGTCTTCAACACCAACACCTTCATGCTCAACGCCCGCGCGTTGAACCGCGACTTCCCGCTCCCGTACTACCGCGTGGAAAAGCAGGTCGACGGCGCGAAGGTCATTCAGTTCGAGCGCCTCGTCGGCGAGCTCACCGCGTTCGTCGGCAGCGCCTTCCTCGAGGTGCCGCGCGAAGGTGCGTCGAGCCGGTTTCTCCCCGTGAAGGACCCTGAAGAACTCCAGCAACGTCTCGCGGTGATTGCGCTCGTTACCGGTCGGAAACACACCGCCTGAATGGGAGTGGTTTCGGGGCGTACACACCCCGAAAAATCGACAGCGTTTTAGTGGCGCCTACTCGGGCAACAGCAGTAGCTACTGTCCCTGAGGCACTGCTTTCCCAAAAGGATTTCGGTAGCCCCGAAGGCACTGCGTGCTCCCCCGACGCGCAGTGCCTTCGCTTTTTCCTGCAGCCGTCAGAGCTTGAGCCGGCCCGCGAAGCCGAAGTCGTCGAACAACGACAGCTTCACGTTGCCGAGGCTGATGCTGGCGCCCCATCTCAGAATGCGGCGTTCGCCGCGCTTGAGCGCGACGCCGTCGAGCGACGCGCCGAGGTCTTTCATCGACTCGATGTCGAAGCCGAAGGGCGTCGCGTACAGCGTCACGTGGTGGCGCGAGACCGTGGCGTCATTGACGACGACGTCGCAGGTCGAATCGCGGCCCACCGAGACCTGTTTGGCGGTGGCGAGCTGAAAGCAGAGCGCATCGCCGACTCCGGGCGTCTTGGGGCCGGTGGAGACCAGCGTCGTCGTGGTGCCCGCCGCGGGCCGCCAGTCACCGGGCTCCCACACGAGCCAGGGGCCCGCGTACTGCTGCGTGAACTTCGCGGCCTGCGTCGCTGAACGCACCGCGAGAAAGCTCAGCATGTACGAAGAAACCGCCATCGGACGCCCTCGGAAAATCTGCGAGACAAAAGCGGGTGCAATCAACGTCAAAACCCGGGTGATGTCTTCACAGAATTTTGGTGAGGGTGCCTTTCCGGTAGTCGTCGACCGCCTGGCGGATCTCGGCGTCGGTGTTCATCACGAACGGGCCCCAGCGCGAGACGGGCTCGTGGAGCGGCCGGCCGGCGAGCAACAGCGCGCGGCCTCCGCGGCCCTCGAGGGTGACGGTTTCGCCGGGCGAGAGCACCGCGAGCTGCCCGCTGCGCACTTCACGCCCGCCGAGCGCGAGGCTGCCCTGCATCACATACGCGAACGCGTTGTGGCTGGTGGGGAGCGTGATGGCTTCGCGCGCGCCGTTTTCGAGCGTGAGGTCGAGGAAGAGCGGGTCGACGTCGATGCCGCTGACCGGCCCGGTCTGGCCGCTGGCGGTGCCGGCCACGACGCGAACGCGGCCTTTTTCGAGCGCCACCTCGGGGATGTGCGAAGGCGGAATGTCCTGGTACCGGGGGGGAATCATCTTTCGCGCGGCCGGCAGGTTCACCCAGAGCTGGTAGCCCCACATGAGCCCGCTTTCCTGCTTCGGCATTTCTGAATGCACGATGCCGTGCCCGGCGGTCATCCACTGCGCGCTGCCGGGCGAGAGGCGGCCCTTGTTGCCGACGGAGTCTTGATGCTCCATCGCGCCCTGCACCATGTACGTGACCGTCTCGAAGCCGCGATGCGGGTGCGAGGGGAAGCCGGCGAGGTAGTCGCCCGGGTCGTCGCTCTGAAATTCGTCGAGCATCAGGAACGGGTCGAGGATTCGCAGCGCGTTGTGCCCGAGCGCGCGCTGCAGGCGCACGCCAGCGCCGTCGGTGGTGGGTTGTGAATCGTAGACCGCGGCGACGGTGCGGCCTTCGATGACGGAGCTCTTCTTTGCGCACGCGGCGAGCAGCGTGGCGCTGCCCAGCAAGACATCGCGGCGCTTCAGCGGATTCATGAGGCGAACATAAGCGCTCACCGCGCGTTCCGACGGTGCAACGAGGGGAAATGTCCGTTCCAGATTCGGAACGCTTGGCGTGACGCGGGCTCGGAGTTACAGCAGCGCGCATGACGACGACGCTCATCGACGACATCGAGACCAGCCGCGACGGTGCCACGCAGCTCATCCGCTTCGCGCGGCCGGCGAAGAAGAACGCGCTGACGCTGGCGATGTACGAGCGCATGAACGCGGCGCTCGCTGAAGCAGCGGCCGACAAGAGCGTGAAGGCGGTGGTGTTCAGCAGCACGTCGGAGACCTTCACCGCCGGCAATGACCTCGGCGACTTCATGCAGAACCCGCCGCAAGACGAGAGCGCGCCGGTCTTCCGCTTCATTCGCGCGCTGGCGGCGTTCGAGAAGCCCATCGTCGCGGCGGTCGATGGCAAGGCGGTCGGCCTCGGCTTCACCATGCTGCTGCACTGCGACTTCGTCTACGTGACGGAGCGCGCGGCGCTGACGACTCCGTTCGTGAACCTGGGGCTGGTGCCTGAAGCCGCGTCGTCGCTGATTCTGCCGGCGCTCGTCGGTCACCGCGTGGCGTCGGAGATTCTGATTCTCGGCGAAGCGGTCTCGGGCACGCGCGCGGCGCAGCTCGGCATCGCGAACGCGGTGGTGGAACCCGGCAAGGTCGAAGCGAAGGCGCTCGAGACCGCGCGCGTGCTCGGTGAGAAGCCGCCCACGGCGCTCAAGCTGACCAAGGCGTTGCTCCGCGACACGAAGGTGCTGCACGAGCGCATGAGCATCGAAGGTGACCTGTTCGTGAAGCAGCTCGCGTCGCCCGAGCTCGCGGAGGCCATCAGCGCGTTCTTCGAGAAGCGCAAACCCGACTTCAGCAAGGTCTGATCAGCTCGCGAGGAACGCGTCGATGCGCTTCAGCGTTTCGACGGGCTGCTCGAGCTGCGGCAGGTGACCGGCTTCGGTGATCAGCTCGAACTTCGAACCGGGCATCGCGGCGGCGTACGCGCGCCCGTAGTCGGCCGTCACCACCTTGTCTGACGCGCCCCAGAGCACGAGCGCGGGCACGCGGAGCTCGCCCAGGCGGGCCCGCAGGGTCGGGTCGAACATGTACGGCTGCCCGGCGATGGTCGCGAGCGTCTGCTGATTGGCGCGCATCATCGCGAGGAGTTCGGGCGTCATCGGCGGCGCGCCCGCTCCGAACTTCGACGGGTCGTGCCACGCGACCTGCGCGAGCTGCTGCGGCGTGAAGCCGGTGATGTCGGTGATGGGCTGCTCGGGAACTTCGATGCCCGTGGCGTTGATGACGACCAGGTGCGAGACGCGCCGCGAACGAAGCGCGAGCTCCGCCGCGAGCCAGCCGCCGACCGAGGAACCGATGACGATGACGTCTTTCAAGTCGCGCTCCTCGAGCTCGCGCGCGAAGAAGTCGGCGTAGGCCGCGACGCTCGAGAGCTCCGTCGAGCGGGGCGTGCCGTTCCAACCCGGGAGCGTCGGGGTGAGCACGCGCCGCGTCTTCGAGAGCTGAATCGCGAGCCCCGCGACGGTCTGCGGGCCTCCACCACCATGAAGCACCAGCACGGGCCGACCACTGCCTTGTTCGGGGATGTTCATGTGGTGATGATATATAAACATATTTATATACGCAAGCTGATGACCGGAGCTGCTACGGTCGCGCGAATGAAGAACGCACAGACCACCGGCCGGCTCTTGAAGCGTGTGCAGTACCGGAACCACCTCGCGCTCGACCGCGCGCTCGCTGAAATCGGCACGACGCTGGTGCAGTGGGACGCGCTCCGTGTGATTTCAGAACAGCCGCGCTCGGCGGCGCACGCGCTCGCGGTCGCGACGTTTCAGAGTGATCAATCGTTCGGCACGCTGGGTACGCGGCTCGAGAATCAGGGGCTGATCCGCCGCACACCGGGCAAGGGCCGCGCGGTCGAACATCACCTCACGGCGGCCGGCGCAAAGATGCTCGCCGCGGCGACCGAGGTCGCGCGCGAGGTCTCTGAGCGTGCGTTCTCCGCGTTGACGAAAGCGGAGCTCGCGAAGCTCCACGACCTGCTGCAGAGAATCAGCGAGACGGACCTCGAGGCCTAACGATCGGCCACGACGAGATTGCCGGTGATGCGCCCTTCATAGGGGCCGCCGTTCTGCCGGTTGATGGTGAGGTTCAAGTTGCGCTTGTTCTTCCACGCGACGATGTACGTCGAGTCGTCGGTCGCGCGGCTGTTCTTGTCGAGCTCCCAGTTCGCCGCGCGCAGCTTGAGCATCGCCTCGAGCCCGAGGGCCTTCACGTCACGCGACGCGAACTGCAGGAAGACGGCTTTCGAGCCTTCTTTCTGCGCGCAGACGACTGCTTTCGCCGGAAGAAGCGCAGCCGAGTCTTCGTAGCCGGCGGGGAGCGGCTGGGGGTCGCACGTCGGAGGCGTGCAACCACAGAGCGCGATGACGAAGGCGATTCGAAGAGCGGTCATGCGCACCGACTTAGGCGCGCGAGCCGCTCGACAGGAGTCTCAAACCTGAGAGTCGAATTCCCGGATTTGAGAATCACCAGTTCGCGATGACCAACTGACAGCGCGGGCAGTCGTACTGCATGCGCTCCACGCCGGTCGGGAGCCCGGTGATGAGGCAGGTGCCGCCCAGCAGCTCGAGGTCACCGTACGAGCGCGGGCCGTGCTGGAAATACAACGTGCCCAACACCGTCGAGCCGGCGTCACGCTCGAGCACCACCGTGCTGGCGCACCCGCCGTTCGGCATCTCATGGAGAATGTCGCCGACCTGAAGCGGCGCGTCGCCGATGCAGCTCAACTGCTCGAGCCGCCATCGAATGTTGGTGCTGGAGATGCAGTCGTCGGGCTGGCACGTCTCGGTCGAAGGGCAGTTGATGCAGCCGGCGGCGGAGTCGCTCTGGCAGGTCTGATTGCCCTGACCCTGACACTGCGGCACGCAGAAATGATCAACGCAGCTCCACTCCGCGCCGCCGTCGCTCCAGCACCAGTCGGTGGTCTTGAAGTCACCGGTGCAGTCGTTGGGCTTGTTGCACGCTGGAGCCGGTTCGATGTGCCCACCGTCGACGCCTGCATCGACCTCGGGGAACTCGTTGACCGGAACGAGGCACTGGCAACCGCCGAGGCACAACACGAGCCACGCGTAGCGCATGGCGGCCTTCTACTTGAAGAACGCCGCGTACGTCCTCCACGCGCCGGTGTCTTCGCGGCGAATCGTGCGCAGCTCCGGGCTGTCGAAGCTCACGATGCGCGCGCGGCGGATCGACATGATGATGGGCGAGTGGGTGGCGATGACGAATTGAAACTGATTCGTCTCGAGCCGCTGCTCGAGGAGCTTCACGAACTGAATCTGCGCGCGCGGTGAGAGCGCCGATTCGGGTTCGTCGAAGAAATAGAGCCCGGGCCGGTCGTGCGACGTCAGCAGATGCACCATCGCTTCGCCGTGTGAACGCGTGCGCAGACTTTCGCCGCCGTAGAGCGCGTAGGGGTTGCCGAGAAAATCAGGGTCGGCTTCTCGTGCGTCCAATAAATGCGCGAAGTCGCTCAACGCCTCCGCACGAAAGAAGAACTTGTTCGGCGCCTTGTTGCGAATGCGCGGGCGTAAGAACTGCGCGAGCCGCGGCTGCGAGGTTCGCTCCGAATCTGCGATCTCCGTTCGACCGCCCCCGTCCCACGGGAGCCCGACGAGCTCAGCGAGCGCTTCCATCAACGTCGACTTGCCGCTGCCGTTTTCGCCGGCGAACACCGTGATGCGGTCATCGAGCGCGAGGTCGAGCGTGCGCACGAACGGCAACGTGAAGGGGAACGCGGTCTCCTTCTCGTGCCCGTCGACGAGATACGCGCTCGACAACCACGGCACCGGCATCAGCGTACCAGGTGCACGTTGAACTGCGCGGTCTTGAGCGCGCCGTACATGCGAACCCAGAGCAGCAGATAGCCTTCGGTTCCCCTCGCTGCGGTGAGGTCGCCGAGGTCGACGAAGTGTTTCCACCCGAAGGTACGGAGCAGCTCGGTCACCGTCGACTTCGCGCTCGGCTCATTCCCGCAGATGAACAGGTCGTGTTCACCGTTCGCGACCGACGACGGCTCGGCCATCACTGCAGCCGTCACCGTGTTGAGCGCCTTCACCACGCGCAGCTTCGGGAACGCGCGCTGAATCGTCTCGCCGAGTGAATCGGTGTTGCTGACGGTGAGCGACGGCGGAAAGCCCTTCGAGAAATCGAGAGGGTTGGAGATGTCGATGAGCACCTTCCCGTCGAGGTTCGCGTCACCGGCCGCGCGCAGCGCCTCGACCGAACCCGCGCCCGACGTGCAATTGAAGAGCAGCTCGCCGAACGCCGCCGCGTCAGCGAACGTCACCTTGTCGCCGCTCGCGGTGCGCGATGAGAGCCGCACTTCGTGACCCAGTGACTTCAGCTTCGCCGCGATGGTGGTGCCGACACTTCCGCTGCCGATGATGCCGATTCTCATGCCCACAGCATGCCCAGCTCCGGTCGCGTCAGCGAGCGCCGAGCAACATCGCGCGGGCCCCTTTCGCGACGCGGGCCTGCAGTTCGCCCTCGTGTTCGTACTTCTTGAGCACCGCTTCGATGCGTTTGGCGTCGCCGAGCTCCATCAAGCTCAGCGCGAAGAGAAAGATGCCCGGCTCCGGCCCCGACGCGACTTCGCCGTGACACTCGGCTTCTGTTTTGACAGGCAGCTCACTGAGCACCGCGGCGACGTCGAGCGGCAGATCGAGCGGCAGTGAGAGCCCCTGTTGCGCATTCACGCGCGCCACGGCTTCGCCATGTTTCGACGGTGGGTACGCGATGTCGCCGATGACCAATCGCGCGTCGGGCATCACGTCGCTGAGGCCGCGCAGCACGAGGCGCGAGGCCGAGAAGCGCGCCTGAAACTCCGACTCGATGATCAGCAGTTGTTCTTCCGGCTCGGGAACCTTCTCCGTCGCGGCGGTGCCGAGCCTCAGCGGGAAGCTGTCGAGGTTCGCCGACAACACGAAGCGGTTCTCCAGCTCCGCCATCGAACGCGTGAAGCCGATGAAACAGCGCAGCCGGCGCGTGCGCTTGCGTCCGTCGTCGGGGCGCGCGTGCTTCAACACGGCGAGCACCGACTTCGAGGTCTTGCCCGCGTCCACGAACAACCACGGAGGGCAGCGCTCGTGAAACCCCAACCACAACGTGTCGGGCTTCGAGCGCTGGAGCCACAGATACGGCTGAAGCGCGTCGTTGTTGCGGTCTCCTTCGACGACCGGCGCCGCGGCGACGGGTTCCCAATCGTCGAAGTCAGCGTGCTTCGGCGTCTTCGCGCGGTCTCCCGGTTCGAGCCACGTGAGCTGTTTGACCTTCGTGAGCGCTTCGAGCCAATCAGGTCTCATCGCGCCCTCAGTCCTGCCGGAGCTGCAGCGTGAAGGCGCCGTATTGATTCGTGTAGTGCGCGTCGATGACCACGAAGAGCGTCTCCGTGCTGGCCGTGCCGTTGTGATGCGAGATGCTCTCGACCTGGTACGCGCCGTACGAATCGCCGCCGTGGCTGTCGATGCAGGCGGTGTACTGCGGCAGACAGTTCGAAGCCGGAGCGGGCACGAAGTAGATGGCCGCGTCCCAGTTCGCCGTCGGCGCGACGGTCGCGGTCAACGTGCGGCCCGCGTCGAGGTTGATGGCGAACGCGACTTCGCGGCTGTTCATCGTGGTGGCCGACGGGCAGTCCTGACTGAACTCCACGTCGATGTCGGCGAACGCGTATTCGGTCGTGTACTGAACCTGACCGGTCTGACCGACGGGCAGCAGGTTCAACGTCGGAGCCGATTCGCACACGTCACCCGTCGCGTTCTGCGAGAGCGCCGCGGAGATCTGAAAGGGCGCCGCCGTCGCCGCCGTCTTCGACGAGACGATGATGAACACCGTCTTCGCGGCTCCGAAGTTCCGGTAGATGGCGAGGTCGGGTTGACCCGCCGCGCCGGTGTCGCCGGTGGCGTTGCACGCGGTGAACGAAGCGCACGCATCGGCGAGGTTGATGACGGTGTCGGTCGCCGCGCCCTGCGGAGTCACCGTCACACGCACCTGGAAGTCTGCCGGCACGTCGATGGCGAAGAACGCATCGGGCCCGCTGCTCACCGTGCACTGCACGCCTTCGGTGAAGTCTTTCGCGTAGCCGATGGTGCTCGCGGAGACGGTGACGCCGTCTTGCAGCACGCGGGCGCCGGCGCACACGTCGTCAGTCGCGCCGCTCCCGCCGCCTGTCGCCGCTGAGCCGC
>JBEHYH010000097.1:0-15359 GCA_048498275.1 Myxococcota bacterium
GCGCGACCGCCCGGTAATACGCGTACTCATGGTTCGCGGGGTCGGCCTTCGAGGCCTCGGCGAAGTGGTTTTCAGCCTGCTTCCACGACTTGCCATCGAGCTCCGCGAGGCCGTCGAGAAAGGCGGTCTTGCCGCGCGCCGACGGTGAGGTGAAGCCGTAGTCTTGCGCGGTCTCGTAGAGCGGGCGCGCAGACTTCAGCGTCTCGGCCGGCAACTTCTCGCCCGACAGCGCCTTCGAGTGAATCACCTCGGCTTCGTTGGTGAGCGCGGCGCCGAGCTTCTCGGCCATCTCGCCCAGCTCCGGCCCGAGAAAGCCGCCCTGCACGAGCGTCTTGAGCGTCACCGAGGCCGATTCGGGCCCGATGAGTTTGCGATCGTCCAACGCGGCGAAGAACGTCGCGCGGAGATCGACGAAGTCTTTCGTCGGGTCGGGCGGCAGCTTCTTCGCGGCCTTCAACTGACGCTCGCATTGATCACTCTCGGCCGAGGCCTTCTTGCGATCGGGCGAGTCAGGCGTGGCCTTCAAGTAGACCCGGTACGCGTAGCAGGCCTTCTGGAGCTGCTTGGCCAGCATCTCCGCGCGCGCCAACTGCACGTACGTCTGCACCGTCGCCGGCCGCGCGCGCGTGGCCTTCATGAAGTTGTCGACGGCCTTGGCGTACTGCTTCTTGTTGAACTGCTTGCTGCCCTCGGAAACGAAGGTGTCTGCGTTGCCGACACCGCCTCCGACGAGCGCCTGCGCGAACGCCGACGAAGAGAGAACGAGAACGAAGAACTCAGAACGCATAGCCGACTCCGAAGTTGGTGAGGATCTGACCCGACTTCAGGTTGGGGAAACCGCCGACCTCTTTGCCGTCGTCACCGACCGAGCGCCAACCGAAGAGGCTCATCGAATAGCCGGCCTGCAGGTTCACGTAGAAACCCATGTAGATGATGAACTTGATGTTCACGCGCGCCGACACGAGGCCGTCGGTGATCAAGAAGCCGTCTTTGTACGCATCGTTGCCGGGGTTCGACGGGTCGCTCCCGAGGATCCAACCGATGCGCGCTTCGAGCCCGAGCTGAAACGCGAACTGAAACCGCCACACCGCGAGGCGAATCTGCGGCTGGAGGAACTGGATCAACCCGAGGTGCAACTGCACCTTGTTGATGGTGTTCGACTTGCACACGCCGTTCTCGGTCTCGCAGCTCCCGCCCTTCTGGTGGCCGACGTTCATCTGCGCGTCGCCGAGCCCGGTCTGGTACGTGAAGCCGAAGATCGACACGCCGAAGTACTTGCCGAACATGCCGAACTCGATCTGCGCGCCGGCGAGTTCAGGAGGCTTGCCGATGAAGGTCGTGGTGCGGTTCGGCGCGTTGGTGAAGCGGCGGCCGACGAGCACGTTGTCGGTGAGGTGGCCGTAGGCGAACGACACGTTCACGTACGCCTTCGAATGGTAGATGTATTCCTCCGGCGTCATCTTGGCCGGGTCGGGGGCGGCGTTGTTCACCGCGACCGACGTCATGTTGCCCTTCTCGTCGCGCACCAGAACGACCTTCTCGCCGGTGTTGGTCGTCACGAGCTGCGGAGCGGGCGCGGCGATGGGCTCGAGCGCCTTGTCCAACATGAACTGCTGGTCGGCCTTCACGTTGATGGTCTGCTCGTACGCCTTGTGACCTTCAGCCGTGAAGCGCACGGTGTGATCGCCCGGAGCGATGCCGCGGTCGACGCGATCACGCCCGGCCGAAACACCATCGAGGAAGATCTCGGTGCCCGCAGGCGACGCGGTCACCACGATGCGCGCCGCGACCTTCTCGAGTTGCTTTTCCAGCGTCACCGAGCCGCGAATCGGCACCGTCACGGTCTCTTCGACCGGCTGATGCATCTTCAAGTCGATGCGCACGTTGCGTTCACCCGGCAGCACCTGCGTCGCGACCGGCGTCACGCCCACCTTCACGTCATCGACATAGACCGACGCACCCGACGGCGCGCTGTTGACGGTCAGCGTGGAGGTGACCGGCGCCACCTTCGCCAGCGCTCCGAGAAACGCCTTCTGTTCATTGGTGTTCGACGAAGACGCGGGCGTGCGCCTGCCGGTCTTCGGGTCGTACGCGGTGACGACGAACTTGTAGCCGGTGTCGTCTTGCCCGCCCTGCACCATCAACACCTGATCGAAACCGAACGACTCGACGAACGCGTCGACGGGGTCAGCGCACTTCGCGTCAGGCACGAAACAGGGGATCTCGCTGATCACCTTGCCCTTTTGAGCGGCGGCGAACTCCTTCTTGCCGATGATCGCGTCTTTGCGCGCGTCGGCCGACAACAAGGTGTCGAGCGACTTCTCCGTGCGCTCAATCAACGCTTCCTGCCCCGGGTACAGCGGGCGGAACAGCCACAACGTCTTACCCGCGGCGTGGGCCGAGGCCGGCAGGCAGAGCGCAACCGTCACCAGCAACGCCCGGAAATCCAAACCTGAGTGCATCATTCTTGACGGCTTCCTACTCTGGCCGTTCTCGCGGCCAAATAGTCATCGAGCTCCTCCAACGTCGCCGGCCAGTCTTCTTTGAGGAGTCTCGAGAGTGATCTGTCTGCGAGCAGTTTGCCCCCGGTCTGGCAGCGCGCGCAGTAATTCGTCTCATTATCGGCGTGGACGATTCTTTGTACCGTCGAACCGCACACCGGACAGGGTTGACCGTATTTTCCGTGTACTGCCATCTCCGGGCGGAACGCGGTGACTTTTTCGGGCCAGTCGGTGCCTGTTTCGTGGCGGAGCCTGTCGATCCATTCCTGCAGCACGGTGCGCGTCGCCTCGTAGAGCCGCGCGATCTCCTCGCCGGTCATCGTCCTGGTCTGCTTCACCGGCGACAACTTCGCGCGATGGAGAATCTCGTCTGAATACGCGTTGCCGATGCCGGCGAACAACCTCGGGTCGGTGAGCGTGCGTTTGAGCGTGTGATTCTCGAGCCGCACGCGGTTGGCGAACTCGTCGAGCTTCGCGCTGAAGACCTCGAGGCCTCCGCGATTGAACTGCGAGAGCACCGCTTCACCCTGCACGACATGCAGCGACGCGCGCTTCTTCGTGGAGACCTCGGTGAGCAGCAGCGTGCCGTTGGCGAAATCGAAGGCCGCGAGCCCCGCGCGCCCCGGCAACTTCGCGTTCGGCGGCTTCCACTGAAAGCGCCCCGCAATCATCAGGTGGATGACGATGAACAGCTCGTTGTCGAGCTCGAAGGCGATGCGCTTGCCGACGCGCCGGGTGCCCTTCACCACGTGCCCGAAGGTGCTGGTCAGCGGAGGCTCGACGCTGCGCACGAGGAACGGGCTGCCCAGCCGCACGCGCTCCAGCTTCTGACCGACCACGCGCGTCTCCAGCGCCGATCGATAGAGCTCCAGGTCGGGGATCTCAGGCATCCATGACGCAGCATGCCACGGCTTCCGTCACGCCGCCCGCTTCCCAACCTCAGCGCACCACCAGCACCGGGCACGGCGCGCTGCGCACCACCGCTTCGGCGACGCTCCCGAGGATCGCGCGACGCAGCCCCCGGCGCCCATGCGTGCCGACGATGATCAGCCCCGCATTCTTTTCGCCGGCGATCTTCACCACGGTGTCTCGCGGGTCGCCGCACAGCACCGAGCCATCGATGCCCGCGAAGGTCGCGCGGTAGCGCTTGAGGCCGCTGGCCATCGCCTCCTCCGCGTCATCTTCGATCTGGTTGATCATCTCCCCGGTGTAGAGCACCGCCTCGCTCGCGACCGGCACCGGCATCACCCAACTGTAGACGAGGTGCACCTTCGCCTGGAGCGGCCTCGCCAGCTCGATCGCGTACTGCGTGGCCTTCTCGGCCTGTTCACTGAAATCGGTGCCGACGACGATGGTGGTGGGGAGTGTCATGCGCCGTGGCCACTTCAAACGCCGTGCCGCGAGGCATCGAACAGCCCTCCGAAACGACGGCGCCAGATCTGCGTTTCGACCGGGTGCAAAGCGCAGTTTCTGCGTACCGCCCACGACGACCCGCGAGCACGTGGAGTGGATCGCCGCTTGCTTCTGCCGCACCGCATGACCACCACCCAAACCCGCAAGCAGCGTTCGCAGCAGCAGTTCAAGGAACTCAGCCACCGGCTCAAGACGATGCTGGGTGAGGCCCGGTTGCAGGCCCACCTCGGCACGATGGATCTCAAGGAGAACGCCGGGCCCTACTTCGATGAAGTGGCGGCGGCCACCCGCGACGCGGGGAAGGACTTCCTCAAGCGCGCGCGGGAGCTCAAGAGCCACCTCGCCAGAATCCGCGCCGCGCATCGGAAGGCGTGAGTTCGTCACCGTTCGACTCAACGGCCCGGGCGTCGCAACTGCTGCTCGCGGGGGGTGAGCAGCACCGCGATGTCCGGGCCGTTTTTCGAGGCCCGCGCGAGAACTGCGCCGGCGCAAGCGACGCGAAGTGGGCAAGACGCTTGCAACACGCGACGGCATGACCCCTCGCGACCCTGACGCGCCCACCGCTACTGACCGTTCATCGAAGTCGCCCGCACGCTTCATCCGCGCGTTCGACGAGCTCTCGAAGCGCGACGTCGCCGAGGTGGGCGGGAAAGGCGCGAACCTCGGAGAGCTCGCGAGCGCGGGCTTCGCCGTACCTCCCGGCTTCGTGCTCACCGCGCCCGCATTTCTGCACGCGATGGAAAGCGCGGGCGTGCGCACGGAGCTGCTGCGGCTCTTCCGCTCCGGTGACGAGGCGCACCTCGAAGACACCGCGCGGGCGCTGCAAGAGAAGGTGCGCGGCGTCACGCTCCCGAGCGCGTTGAGAGACGAGCTGCGGGCGGCCTACGCGACGCTCGGCGCGGGCGCGCGCGTGGCGGTGCGCTCCTCGGCGACCAGTGAAGACACGGCGGGCACGTCCTTCGCGGGCATGCACGAGACGTTCACCAACATCAGCGGGGTCAACGAGCTCGAGAACGCCGTCATCTCGTGCTGGGCGTCGCTCTACGGCCAGCGCGCCCTCGCCTACCGCCGCTCGCAGGGCCTCACCGAGGAGCCGTCGCTCGCCGTGGTGGTGCAGAAAATGATCGAGTCGAGCCGCGCGGGCGTCATCTTCACCGCCGACCCGTCGACCTCTTCCACCGACAAGGTGGTGGTGGAGGCGGTGTTCGGCCAGGGCGAAGCCATCGTCTCGGGGCAGGTGGAGCCGGACACGCTGGTGTTCTCGAAGGCCGGCCCGCGCCTGCTGCAGCTCCGCGTGGGGAACAAGGCGTTCCGCATCGTGCGTGGGGCCGATGGGCACGACACGAAGCTGGCGCTCAACGCTGACGAGGCGTCGCGGCGCGTGCTGTCTGACACCGAGGCCACCGAGCTGGCGACGCTCGCGCTGCGCGTGGAGCAACACTACGGCTCGCCGCAGGACATCGAGTGGGCCGAGCACGACGGGCTCTTCTGGCTGGTGCAGACGCGGCCCATCACCACGCTGAAGAAGCCCGGCAGCGATGCGCCGCTGGTGAGCGGGTTGGGCGCGTCTCCGGGCGTCGCTTCGGGGCGCGCGCGCGTGCTGCGTTCGGTGGCCGACACGTCGAAGCTGCTCGACGGCGAGGTGCTGGTCGCGCCGATGACGTCGCCAGACTGGGTGCCCGCAATCCGCCGGGCGTCGGCGCTCATCACCGATGCCGGTGGCATGACCTGTCACGCCGCGATCGTCAGCCGCGAGCTGCACATCCCCTGTGTGGTGGGCGCGCGCATCGCGACGCAGGTGCTGCGTGATGGCGAAGAGCTCACCGTCGATGGTTCGCACGGTCAGGTGCGTGAGGGGCTCGCACAGCCGGCGCGCATCACGGCGCCACAAGCCGCTCCCAGCGCGACGCCGGCGCCCATCGCCACGCGGCTCTACGTGAACCTCGCCATGCCGGAGCAGGCGGAGGCCGCTGCGAAAGCACCGTCAGACGGCGTCGGCCTGCTCCGCGCGGAGTTCATGCTGCTGTCGGCGCTCGGCGGCCGTCACCCGAAGGAAGTGCCCGCGGCGGAGGTGGTGGAGAAGCTCTCGGCGGCGCTGCTGCGCATCACGCGCGCCTTCGCCGGCCGCCCGGTGGTGTACCGGACCTACGACTTCCGCACGAACGAGTTCCGCGGGCTGCAGGGCGGCGCGCAGCACGAGCCCGAAGAAGAGAACCCGATGATCGGTTACCGCGGTTGCTACCGCTACGTGAAAGACCCGTCGCTCTTCGACGCGGAGCTGCAGGCGCTCGCGCGCGTTCGGGAAGAGACCCCGAACCTGAACGTGATGCTGCCGTTCGTGCGAACGAAGTGGGAGCTGGAGGCGTGCCTCGAGCGCCTGCATCAAAGCCCGCTGGGGAAGCAGCGCGGTCTGCGCACGTGGGTGATGGCCGAGGTGCCGTCGGTCGCGTACTGGATTCCGCAGTACGCGAAGCTGGGCATCGACGGGGTGTCGATCGGCTCGAATGATCTGACGCAACTGATGCTGGGCGTCGATCGAGATTCAGCGCTGTGCGCGGAGCTGTTCGACGAGTCAGACCCCGCGGTGATGGACGCGATCGCGAGGATCATCTCCGCGTGCCGCGCGCACGGGTTGACCTCGTCGTTGTGCGGCCAGGCGCCGTCGAACTCACCGGAGTTCGCGGAGGCGCTGGTGCGCTTCGGCATCACCTCCATCTCGGTGAACGTCGACGCCGTGGAGCGGACGCGCGAAGCCATCGCGCGTGCGGAACAGAAGCTGCTGCTCGAGGCCGCGACGCGCGCTCGGTAACAGCGAGGAGTCGATCACCGGGTTGCGCAGCCACGCAAACACTGCGCGTCCCGTTTTTCTCGAACGATCTTGAACTGCTCGAACGCCACCTTCAGCGCGTTCGCAGCCGCGTCGAAGACGGCGCAAGCAGCCGTCGCGGTCCTGACCAAGGCCGACGCGCCACGCACCTCGAGTACGCCGACCACCGTGCACCGGAGATCATGCGCGTGCATCTCCCGGCGTGAAAGGAGAACTCCGATGTGCCGACGGAGAACCAGCAGGTACGCGCCGGGCCATTTCAAACGCGACCGTGTCGACTTCGAGCTGTCGGGTGAAGCTGCGCGGTCGTCACTCGAAGCGCAGCGCCGCGAGCGGGCTCAACCGCGACGCCTTGCGCGCCGGCACCACGCCGAACACCACGCCCACCAGCAGCGAAACGCCGAGCGCGACCGGCACGCCGCTGAGCGGCACCACGAACGGCACGTTCATCACGCCGGAGACCACGCGCGCGCCGACCAGGCCGACGCCCACGCCGATGACACCGCCGGCCAGTGAGAGCGCGATGGCCTCCACGAGGAACTGCCGCAGCACGTCTCGCTCACGCGCGCCGACCGCGAGCCGCACGCCGATCTCGCGGGTGCGCTCCGTCACCGACACCAGCATGATGTTCATGATGCCGATGCCGCCCACCAGCAGCGAGATGGCCGCGACGCCGAGCAGAAACGCCGACAGCACCGAGGTGACCTGACCCAGCACCGCCTGGATCTCGCGCGGGTCGCGCACCGCGAAGTCGTCTTCTTCACCCGGGAGCACGTGCCGCCGCCGGCGCAACACCGACGAGAGCTGATCCTTCGCGGCGTCGAGCGCATCCGGCTCCGCGGAGAGGATGATCATCGACACGCGATCACTCCCCGAGACGCGCCGCTGAAAGGTCGTCAACGGCATCATCGCGATGTCGTCCTGGTCCTGACCGAAGGCCGACGCGCCGCGGACCTCGAGCACGCCCACCACCTTGCACGGGAGGTCGTGCACGCGCACCTCCCGGCCCAGCGGCTCTTCGCCGGGGAACAGCTCGTTCACCACCGTCTGCCCGAGCACGCACACCGCGGCGCCCTGCCGCACGTCGTCGGCGGAAATGGAGCGCCCTTTCGACAGCGCCCAGCCGCGCACGACGAAGAACTCCGGGGTCACGCCGGAGAACGGCGTGTTGCGGTTGTTGCCGGCCGCCACCGTGCGCAGCGGTTTGCTGGCCACCGGCGCGATGGCCGTGGCGTCGTGCACCGCGCGCCGCAGCGCTTCGAGATCAGCCGGCGTGAACAGCGGCGCGCCGCCATAGGTGCCCATGCCGCCGCGCGGCGCTCCGGGGATCACCAGCAGCACGTTGCTCCCCAGCCCTGAAATGGTCTGCTCGATGTAGGCGCTGGCGCCCGCGCCCAGCGATTGCATCATCAGCACCGCGCCGACGCCGATGACCACACCGAGCACCGTGAGGGCCGACCGCATGCGGTGACGCAGCAGCGCTCCCAGCGCGAGTTCGACGGTGGCGCGCGCTCTCATGCCGCGCCTCCGGTGCGCACCACGTCTGACTGGATTCGCCCGTCACGCACGGTGATCTGCCGCCGGGCCCACGCCGCGCAGGCCGCGTCGTGCGTCACCATGATGATGGTGATGCCATCGACCTCGTTGAGCTTCTTGAGCAATTGCATGATCTCCGTGCCGGTCTTCGAGTCGAGGTTCCCGGTCGGCTCATCGGCGATCAGGATCTGCGGGTGGTTCACGATGGCGCGGGCGATCGCCACGCGTTGCTGCTGACCGCCCGAGAGCTGGTTCGGCCGCGCCTCTTCGCGCCCCGCCAGGCCGACCTCCGCCAGCGCCGCGCGGGCCCGCGCCACCCGCTCGATGGGCGGCACGTCGGCGTAGACCAGCGGGAGCGCCACGTTGTCGGTCGCCGAGGTGCGCGGCAGCAGGTTGTAGTTCTGAAACACGAACCCGAAGAGCGCGTTGCGCAGCACGGGGAGCACGTCTTTCGAGAGCGTGGTCACCGGCCGGCCTTCGATGAGGTACTCGCCGGCGCTCGGGCTCTCGAGACCGCCGAGAATGCTCACCGCCGTCGACTTGCCGGAGCCCGAGGGGCCGGTGATGGCCACGAACTCCCCGCGGCCGATGCGCAGGTCGACGCCGTTGAGCGCCAGCACGCGCGCGTCACCTTCGCCGTAGGCGCGCTGTACGTCGCGCAGCTCCAGCAGCGGCGCCTCAGCGTTTGACGTCGATGCCATACGCGCGCCTGCCTTCCGGTGAGAGATCCACCACCACCGCTGCGCCCGCCTTCACCGCGCCCGGCGACACCGCGGTGAACTCGCCATCGGAGATGCCGGGAGCGACCAGCACCTTTCGCAGCGCGCCATCTTCGAGCACCCAGAGCGCCGGCTCGTCGTGGGTCCGGTGTTCTCCGGGAGGCGTGAAGTGCAGCGCGGTGGCGGGCACGCGATCGGCCGACGCGATGGCCGCGGTGCGCACGTGCACGGTGGCGGTCATGCCGGGCTTGAGCGCGAGGTCGCTGTTGTCGACCTCCACCACCACGCCGTAGGTCACCACGTCCTGCACGATCTGCGGCGCGTTGCGCACCTCGACCACCTTGCCGTCGAACACGCGATCGGGCCACGCGGTGACGGTGAAGGTCGCGGCCTGACCGGCCTTCACCTCGGCGATGTCGGCCTCGTCGACCGCCGCCACCACCCGCATGCGCACCAGATCGGCCGCCACCGTGAACAGCACGGGCGATTGCAGCATCGACGCCACGGTCTGCCCGGGGTCGACGTTGCGCGCGATGATCACCCCGTCACCCGGCGCGAGGATCTCGGCGTGCGCGAGGTTGCCCTGCGCCACCTCCAGCGCGGCTTCCTGCGCGGCCACCTGGGCCGTCGCCGCCTCCACCCGGCCACGCGAGAGCTGCGCGGCGGTCAACGCGGCCTCGAACTCCTGCTCCGACTGCGACTTCTGGGCGTACAGCACCTTCGCGCGCGCCAGCGTGCGCTCGCTCTGCTGCGCGTCGAAGCGGGCCTGCGACAACTGCGCCTTCGCGGCGGCGAGCAGCGCGCGCGTCTGCGCCACCTGCGCCGAGAGCACGCTCTTGTCGAAGCGCGCCAGCACCTGCCCCGCCTTCACCTGCGAATTGAAGTCGACCTCCACCGACGCGATGCGGCCCGACACCTCTGCACCGACCGGCACCTCCGACACCGCCTCGAGGTGCCCGGTCGCGCTCACCTCGTGCACGACCGGGCCCACGGTGACCGGTTGCGTACGAAAGCGCGCCGTCAAGGGCACCGGCCGGGGGCGCAGCGCGAAGAAGAGGCCCACCGCGAGGCCCACCGCCGCGATCGCACCGGCGGCCCACCACCAGCGGCGCGCCCGCGCGCGGCGCTTCTCGCGATCGATGAGCTGCTCGAGCGAGGGAGCAGCGGCGGCCTGCGCCGGCTGCGAAGGAGACAGAAGCTGGAGCGGAGCGGCCATCGGGGTCATGCCTTCCCGGAGAGCGACTGCGCGGCCGTCAGCTCCGGCATGGTCGATCTCCTCTGCGGTTCACACCCCGTCGCAGAGCAACCCGCGTTCCACCCCGCGTCGAGAGCGCGCCTTTGCCCCGCGCGGCGCAGGTTCTGCGTTTGACCCGCCGGCGCGCGCAAACCTGGCAGCGCCTGGCGAGCTGCTCCTCCGCAGACGCGCAGGCACGCACGCTGCATCGCCAGAGCGCATGCCCACCAAAGCCCAGCTCTTCCGCCGTGAAACCGAACGCAGCAAACCTCCCCGCCCGAAGAAGCCGGCGCAGGCCCGAAAGCGCCGTGACACGGCCGACGCAGGCGCGAAGAACCTCAAGAAGAGCGCCGGCAAGAAGGCGCTGGTGGTCACTGAAGAAACGCGGAGCGGCAAACGCAGCCGCAAATCGACGCGCCCGTCGAGCCACCACGGCAAGAACAGCTCGATGCTGGAGTACGCCTCGCACCTTCAAACGCAGACAGCGGAGTTCCGGCACGCCCAGCGCTGAATCCAGCGCGGGCGAAGCTGCTCACGCCTGCCGCGTTGTTCGCGTAGAGTGTCGCGCATCTCATGTCCTCGGGAACGAGCATTCCCCAACGCACCGTCGTCGGTGTGCGCGCCGCGACGAACACCCAGTTTGCCTCGCAAGAGTTCAATCTGGTCCTGGTCAGCGGCCCGCGTGCGGGTCAGGCATTCCTGATCGGCGAGCAGCTCCGCATCGGCAAGGCGCCCGACAACGACGTCGTGCTCGACGACCCCACGGTGAGCCGCAATCACCTCGTGGTGCGCCGTCAGGGCGACGCGTTCGTGGTGCAAGACCAGGGCAGCACCAACGGCACCTTCATCGACGGCGCGCAGATTCGCGAAGGCTTCCTGCGCGCGGGGGCGTTGCTCGAGGTCGGCGACGTCCAGCTGCGGTTCCAGTCGATCCTCAAGTCGCTCGATATTTCTCCGGCGGCTGACGATCGCCTCGGCGACATCGTCGGGCGTTCGCTGCCGATGCGGCAGTTGTTCACGCTGATTCAGCGCATCGCGCCCACCGATTCGACGCTGTTGCTGATCGGCGAGACGGGCAGCGGCAAGGGCGCGACCTCGCACACCATTCACAAGCTCTCGCAGCGCGCGACCGGCCCGTTCGTCACCTTCGATTGCGCGTCGGTTTCTGAAAATCTCATCGAGAGCGAGCTCTTCGGGCACGAGAAGGGCGCGTTCACCGGCGCCGTCGCGCAGCGCATCGGCTGTCTCGAACGCGCTGATGGCGGCACTCTCTTCCTCGACGAAATCGACGACCTGCCGCTCGACCTGCAGCCGAAGCTGCTGCGCGCGCTGGAAGATCGCGAGTTCCGCCGGCTCGGCCAGTCGGGTTCGGCGCACAAGTTCGACACCCGCGTGATCGCCGCGTCGAAGAAGGATCTCTGGGCCGAGACGCAGGCCAAGCGCTTCCGCGAAGATCTCTACTTCCGGCTCTCGGTCTTCACGCTGACGCTGCCGACGCTGCGCGATCGCAAAGAAGATCTCCCGCTGCTCATCGACGCGTTGTCGGGCGGCAATCTCTGGGGCCGGCTCTCAGACAAGCAGCGCGAACAGTTCGTCAGCCACACCTGGCCGGGCAACGTGCGCGAATTGCGCAACGCCGTCGAGCGCCTCAAGCACGTCGCCGACATCCCCGAGCTGGCGAGCGAGAACTTCCTCCGCGAGTACAACGGGCCCGGGAAGCAAGACGGCGAGACGCTGCCGGTGAGCTACGGCGGCCCGTTCAAGGACGTCAAAGACGACCTCATCCGCGCGTTCGAGCGCGAGTACCTCACGCGGCTTCTCTCGAAGACGCGCAACAACATCGCGCGGGCGGCGCGCGACGCGGGCCTTGATCGCAAGCATCTGTATTCCCTGCTGCACAAATACGGCCTCGTGCAGACGAACGAAGAGTGACCCGTGAAAAAGAGCGCACTGACCCGAAGTGGCCTCGCCGCGTTGTGTTTCGCCGCCCTGTGGCTGTCGTGTGGGGGCTCGACCGTCACCGGTGAAGTCGGAGCCGGCGGCGGCGAAGTCTGTCTCCCCGACGGCAGCGTGTGCATCAAGGTGCCGCTCGGTGGGCTCGACAAACAGGAACTCGTGCGCATTTCGCCCGGCACCGACAAGCCGGGAGGCGCGCTGAGCGAGAGCTTCGACATCTCCCCCGCGAGGAGCGGTTCGCTGACCTTTCTCAAGCTCGCGACGGTGACCTTCTCGATGGATCTCGTCGATCAATCGATCATCGACGAGCTCCCGAGCGAGTCGCTGTTGCGCATCTATACGCGCGACGAGAACGGTGAGTGGGCGCCGCTGTCTGACGCCGTCGTCGATCGCGTGAAGCGCACCATCAGCGGCACCACGATGCATCTGTCGCCCTTCGTCGTGCTGCGCGCCGACCGGCTGCCCGACGGCAGCCTGCCCATAGCGACCGACGCGGGGGTGAAAGACGGTGGCGGAGAGATCATCGTGCCCCCGTTCGATGGAGGCCGCCCTGATTCGGGGATGATGCAGCCCGACTCCGGCACACCCGATTCGGGGACTCCTGACGCCGGCCCCGTGGACGCGGGGACACCCGACGCAGGCACGCCCGACTCGGGCACTCCCGATGCCGGCACGCCCGACGCGGGCTTCGACGCCGGAGTTCCCGATGCGGGCGCGCCCGATGCGGGAATTCCTGACGCCGGTCAGGACGTTGATGCTGGAGCCGACGCCGGTGAGGAGTATGACGCCGGCGAGCCTGATGCCGGAGACGAGGACGCCGGCTTCGACGCCGGGTGACAGATCATGAGATTCGCAGTGTGCCTGCTGGCCCTCGTGGCCACGCACGTGATGGCCGCGGAAAACGAGACGTTTCACGGCTGGTCGAAAGACGGTTCGTGGCTGGTCTTCGAGCTCCACGGCGAAGACGAACGCAACGAGCTGTATTTCTGCGCGACGGAACCCGAAGGCCAGCCGTCGTGGCCCAACGCGCTCGACGAGATGGAGCGCGAGGCCGTCGGCGAACTGTCGTGCGTGCGCTTTCTCGACCCGAACAAGGCGCCCTACCAGTGGAAGCTGCAGCTCGTGCTGCCGCCGGTGAGCGCGAAGTTCAGCACCATCACGCTGTCGAACGAGCTCGCCACCATCGGTGAACAGGGCTTCGTGCTCGAGTCGGGTGACAAGAAGCAGATCTGCTACGCGTCGGGCACACGCGAAGGTTCGAAGCTCGAGAAGACCTGGTTCCACCCGAGCGGCCGCTACGTCGCCGCGCAGATCGACGGGAACTTCAGGCACTGTGTCATCACCCTGGTGCCGACCAGACCGCCGAAGGTGGCCAGGCCGCCGCCGCAGGCGAAAGACGCGAAACCGAAGAAGAAGAAGTGAGCCGCGAGTAAGGTCGCGCGCCTTGGAATCCATCGGACAACCGTTGTGGTTCGGCCAGTACCGACTGACGTCGCGCATCGCGACCGGCGGCATGGCGGAGGTCTACGTCGGCCGTCACATTTCACCCGAGGGCGCGTTCGGCCCGGTCGTCGCCGTGAAGCGCCTGCTGCCGCATCTGGTGAAAGACTCGACCATCGTGCGCATGTTCCTCAACGAGGCGCGCATCACCGCGCAGATCAACCACCCCAACGTGGTGAAGATCTACGAGCTGGGTCAGACCGACGAGGGCCCCTTCATCGCGATGGAGCTGCTCGAAGGCCGAAGCTGGGCCGACCTGCGGCAGGCCGCGATGGAAAAAGGCCGCCGCATGCCCTCGAAGCTGGCGCTGCGGGTGCTGGTCGACGCGTGCAAGGGCCTCGACGCCGCACACCGCGCGGTCGACGAGAACGGTCAGCCGCTCGCGCTCGTGCATCGCGACTTCACGCCCGACAACATCCACGTCGGGGTGAAGGGCGAGGTGAAGGTCATCGACTTCGGCGTGGCGCGCACCAGCACCTGGGGCAGCGGCACCGAGCCGGGCACATTGAAGGGCAAGTTCTTCTACATGTCTCCGGAGATGATCAACGCGAAGCCCGTCGATCATCGCGCCGACATCTTCGCCGCGGGCGTGATGCTCTACGAGCAGCTCTGCGGCCGCCGGCCGTTCACCGGCAACTCCATCGACGAGGTGGTGCTGCGCATCGCGCGTGAAGAGCCCACGCCTCCGTCGAGCTATGACCCGGCGACGCCGCGCGCGCTCGAGCAGATCTGTCTGCGGGCGCTCGCGAAAGACCCCAACCAGCGCTTTCAATCGCTCTACGAGTTCGTCTCCGCGCTCGAGCAGATCGGCGGCGAAACGGTGCTCGCCACCTCCGCGGAGGTCGGCGAGTACGTCTCCCAGCTCTTCCCGCCGCAGGAGCCCCGCCGCGACACGCTCCGCCGGGCGCGCGAAGCCGACCCCTCGACCCCGGGCACGCGGCCCTTCACGCCGGGGCAGGGCATCGAAGCCACCCTGCCCTCGCCGGTTCGCGCGCATCAACCGTCGGCGCCGCCCAGCACCGGGCCGTCGGGCGTTGCGCCCGCCGCGGCGAGGAAATCGAAGGCGCCCGTCATCGTCGGCGCGGCGCTGGTGATCATCGCGCTCGCCGGTGGCGGTTGGTTGTTGTCTCAACGCGAGGCGCTGTCCGCCGCCGACCAGCTCACCAGGGCCGACACGCTGACCGGCAAAGCGCGCTCCGAGGCCGTGGCGAAGCTGGCGGAGGCGCCCGACGTGACCGAAGCCCAGTTGGAACAGGCTTCGACCATCATCACCGACGCCGAAGATTGGGACTCAGCGCTCACCCTCGCCGATGGGTGGCTGCTCAAGAACCCGAAGAGCCTCGGTGCGCGGCTGCTCGAAGCGAAGGCCGCGGTGGCGACGAGGAAGGCGCGGCGCGCGGAGACGGCGATCGCCGCGGCGGCGGAGCTCGCACCGAAAGATGGGCGGCCCGACCTGCTCCTCGCCGAGCTGCGTGAAGCGCAAGGTGACGCCGCCGGCGCCCTCGACGCGTGGACGCACGCGGTGAGCAAGACGCCAAACGCGCGCGCGCTGGGGCGGCAGGGCTATTGGCTCTCGCAGGCGGGCAAGCTCGATGAAGCCGAGGCCGCGCTGCAGAAGTCGGTGCGGAAGAAGGCCGACCCCGCGACCTCAGCCGAGCTGGGCTTCATCGAGC
>JBEHYH010000098.1:0-15293 GCA_048498275.1 Myxococcota bacterium
CGATGCGATGTGGGGTGTGCACCATTCTGGCGCCATCTGCCTGGCGATCGGCACCGAGACGGTCGATCTGATTTCGACCGATCTCTTCTCCACGTTCCTCCCGTCGCTCGGCAAGGTGGCGACGCGCGATGGCAAGGGCGCGCCGATGTTGATGGTGCTGCGCCCGGCGAACCCGCCTGAAGTGCACGTCGGCGAAGGCACCTACGACCCCGCGACGCACCGCCCGATCAAGCCGCTGATGACGCTGGTGCTCAAAGATCTGAGCATCGACTTCTACGCGATGGTCGATGACCGCAACGTCCGCCTGTTCACGCTGACCGCTGACGTCTCGATCCCGCTCTCGCTCATCTTCGAGGGCTGCGATCAGGTGACGCCGGCGCTGGGCGATCTCAACTCGCTCATCACCAACATCCGCACCTCGAACAGCGAGATTCTCGCCGAAGACCCGCAGGTGCTCGCCGATCTCGTGCCCACGCTCATCGGTGTCGCCGAACCCGCGCTCGGCAGCGCGCTGGGCGCCATCACGCTCCCCAGCCTCGGCACCTTCAAGCTGCGCGTGCGTGAAGCCAAGGGCGTCGGCCGCATCGCGCCGGGCAGCGACGACTTCAACCACCTCGCAATCTACGCCGACCTGATGGACGTGAACGCCTCGTGCGCGGTCAGCGCGCCGAAGATGAAGGCGGCGCTCAAGAGCTCGGTGATGCCCAACGCGAAGGACATGATCGCGACCGGCAAGGGCTCGCTGCCGTGGCCGAAGGCGGTCCTCGGCGTGAGCGCCGGTGGCAAGCCGGGCAGCCCGCAGTTCTCGTGGAAGGTCGACAACGGCATGTGGACCGACTTCGTCGTCGCCGCGGGCGGTGAGCTGACGGTGACGCACCCGGTGCTCGCGATTCAGGGCGTGCACAAGATCTCCGTGCGCAGCCGCATGGCCGAAGACCCGCAGGGGGTCTCGCCGCCGGAGGTCGTGACCTTCGTCGTCGACTACGCGCCGCCCGAAGTGACGCTGACGACGAACGAAACGACCGATCGCGTGGTGGTCGCCGCGCGTGACGCGGTCTCGCGCCAGCTCGAATACGCGTACCAGCTCGGTGAGGGCGCGCGTTCTGACTTCGGCCCCGCGCAGGAGGTCTCGCTGTCCGCCGTCGAGCAGCTCGGTGGCGTGACGGTGTTCGCGCGCGATGAGCTCGGCAACATCGGTCAGGCGTCGTACGTGCCGCAGACCATCGGCGTGCACGCGAAGCTGAGCGAAGACGGCACGCTGCCGGGTGCGCCCCGCAACGCGGGCTGCTCTACGGGCGGCGAGTGGAGCTTCGTCGCGATGGCGCTGGCTGGCCTGCTGCGCCGCCGTAAGAAGTGATTCGTCAGGGCAGGGCGCTCGTGACGCTGGTGCTGGTTGCGTCCACCTCCTGGGCGCAATCGCACGCGGGCTCGTTGGGTCTGAACGTCGCCGCCGGCGGTGAGTACAGCACGCTCATCGGCGCGACCTCCAAGCAGACCAACGAGAGCGGCATCCGCATTCCGCTCGAGGTCGGCGGCTCCGTCGGCATCACCAACAAGAGCGAACTCCACCTCTCAGGCCGCTTCGAGCCGGGCGTGTATGGCGTCGCGCTGATCGGCCTGTCGTTCTACGCGGGCTGGCGGCAGAGCTTCGGCTACGAGAAGTGGAAGACCTTCTTCGATCTCGACGCCGCGGTGCACGCGTTGCCCTTCGTGACGCTCGGCCTGCGCTTCGCGTTCGGCGTTCAATACGACTTCGCAGACATCGCCGGCGTGTACGTCACCGCGGGAGCGCAGATCGGCGGTCTCCTCCACCTGCGACTCTCCGGCGAGCTGATGGTCGGCTTCCAATTCCGCACGTACATCTTCGAGAAAATTTGACGGACTGCATGTGTGTGGTTCCATGTAGGCCTATGAACGACAACAACCGTTTGACCTCCGTTGTGTTTCGCCTGAACCGTGATCGCCTCGAGCAGTTGAAGGACCTGTCGAAAGAGACGCGCATCCGCCAGAGCGAGTACCTCCGCGAGGCGATCTCGGACCTGCTCGAGAAGTACGAAGACAAATTGAACGACTGAGACGGTGGCCGCGAAGGCCGTAGCCGCCCAAGTCAGCGCCGTGCTACGCAACGCGGCGCATGGCAGATCAGGGCTGGCTCTACCGCGATGGCGATCTGATTCTCGGGCCGGTTCCGGCTCAGGCCATCATCGACAAGCTCTACACGGGCGAGCTTCAGCCCGCGACCGAAGTGCAGGCGCTCGGCAGCGGGCGCTTCCAGAAGCTGGTCGACGTGCCCGAGTTCAAGGTGCACGTCGCCAAAGCCGAAGCCAAGAAACGCGTCGACGCGCAGGAGCTCGCGCACCACGACGACGTGAAGGCGTCGCGCAACAAGGCGATCACCATCGGCGCCGTCGCCATCGTGACGATCGGCGTGATCGTCGCCCTCGTCGGCAACTACCTCGCGAAGCACTCGTTCGACGGCAAGTCGGCCGAAGAGCTCGCGTGGGGTGACATCACCATCGACGCTCCGACGATCTCGAAGGCGCGCCGGGGGAGCGACGAAGAGTTCGTCGACTACAACGGCTCGGGCCGCAAGAACCCGGGCACGACGACGTCTGGCCGCACCAACCCCGGCACCAAGACCAACCCCGGCGACAAGCCGAAGATGGGGTCGGCCGATTCAGACGGCATGCAGATGGCCGAAATCGATGAAGCCGGCATCAACGGAGTCGTTGCGGCGAACAAGGCGAAGCTCATCACCTGCATCCGCGCGGTGGCGAAGCCCGGCGAGTTCATGAAGATCCCCATCGAGTTCGCGATCGCCGACGGCGGCAAGGTCTCGAAGGTGTGGGTCGACAACCCGTCGCTCAAACAAGACGCCTCGTTCAACGACTGCCTGCTCAAGGAGCTGCAGAAGTGGCCTTTCCAGGCCAAGCATTCGGGCAACTCGGTGAATCTCAGTTTCAACGTGGGAAAGAAGAGTTAAAGCGCGCGGCAGCATGGCGACCGCTGAAGACCTCATTTCGAGCAAAGCCGAGCACGTTCCCCCGGGGAGCCTCCGTCACACGGTGCTCCTCGCGGCGAAGCGCTTCAAGTCATCGTGGGTCGAGCTCGGCAAACTGTTGACGCAGGTGCGGCACGAAGGTCTGTATTCCGAGTGGGGGTACGGCAGCTTCGACGCGTATTGCCTGGGCGAGCTGCGCATCAAGAAGCAGACGGCCGACAAGCTCACGCGCAACTTCAGCTTCCTCGAGAAGCACGAGCCTCAGGTGATGAAGGCGCCCGAGCTGGCCGAAGCCGCGCCGGCGTTCGAGGTCGTCGAGGTGCTCGCGCAGGCCGAGGAGCGCGGGCAGTTGTCGGCCGGCGAGTACAAGTCGATCCGCGATTCGATCTGGAATCAGGAAAAGCCGACCAGCGAGTTGCGCCGCGATCTCGTCGAGAAGTTCCCCGCGCCTGAAACGAAGATGAGCTCCGAAGCCGAGATGAAGCGGCTGTGGAGCCTCGCAAAACGGCTGGTCGCCGAACTGGGGGCCGCCAAGCGCGTGCCTGACGCGGTGAAAGACCGGGCACAGGCGCTCGCGGATGATCTGGAAGAACTGGTCGTTGCGAAGGACGCATAACCGGTTGCATTGAGTGCCCGTACCGGCGCTAAAGTTTTGTAGAGGAGAGTCTCCACGTGAAGAAGGGTGAGCATCAGGTCAACTTGTCGTGCTCCTTCTGCGGCAAGTCGCAGCGGGAGGTCCGCAAGCTGATCGCAGGGCCCACCGTCTACATCTGTGACGAGTGCATCAAGCTCTGCAACGACATCATCGCGGAGGAGGTCGAGAAGGAAGAGGCTCGCCCCGCAGTCGCGCTGCCGACGCCGATGGAGATCAAGACCTTCCTCGACGAATACGTCATCGGGCAGGACTTCGCGAAGCGCACGCTCTCCGTCGCCGTCTACAACCACTACAAGCGCATCTATCAGCGGAAGCCGGCGCCGCGCCGCCCGGGCGTGAAGGCCTCGGGCCCTGAAGATGTCGAGCTGTCGAAGTCGAACATCCTGCTCATCGGGCCGACGGGCTCAGGCAAGACGCTGCTCGCGCAGTCGCTCGCGCGCTTCTTGAACGTGCCGTTCACCATCGCCGATGCGACGAGCCTCACAGAGGCCGGTTACGTCGGTGAAGACGTCGAGAACATCGTGCAGAACCTGCTGCACAACGCCGAGTACGACGTCGAGAAGGCGGCGCGCGGCATCGTGTACATCGACGAGATCGACAAGATCTCACGCAAGAACGGCGACTCACCGTCGGCCACGCGCGACGTCGGTGGCGAAGGCGTGCAGCAGGCGCTGCTGAAGATCATCGAAGGCACGCGTGCGAACGTCACTCCGCGCGGCGGCAAGAAGTACAACCAGCAGGAATACGTTCAGGTCGACACCTCGAACATCCTCTTCATCTGCGGCGGCGCCTTCCACGGCATCGACGGTGTGATCCGCCGGCGCGTCGGTCAGAAGGGCCTCGGCTTCGGCGCGAAGATCGAAGGCAAAGACGAGCGCAGCGTCGGCGAGCTGCTGGCGATGGTGGAGCCCGATGACCTGATGAAGTTCGGCATGATCCCCGAGTTCATCGGGCGTCTGCCGATGGTCGCGACGCTCAACGACCTCAAGGAAGACGATCTCGTCACCATCCTCACCGAGCCCAAGAACGCGCTCACCAAGCAGTACCAGAAGCTCTTCGAGATGGAGAAGGTGAAGCTGACCTTCGCGAAGGAAGCGCTGCGCGCGGTCGCGAAGGAAGCGCTGCGGCGGCACTCGGGCGCGCGCGGTCTCCGCGCCATCATGGAAGATGCGATGTTGGAGATCATGTACGACGTCCCCTTCCGCGAAGGCGTGAAGGAAGTGCGCATCACCGAAGGCGTGATCCTCAAGCAGGAGCCGCCGCAGGTGACCCTCGAGAAAGAAAAGAAGTCAGCTTGACGTAAGCGTTGGCTAGAGAGTCGCGCGTGCGGACGCTGCTGTTCTTTTCGTTCTTCTTGTTCTCATGCACCTGTCGGCCGCCGCCCAGCGCGGCGATCGATGGTGGCGCGTGTGTCTGCCCCGCCCTGCCTGAAGTCGCGGTGGTGCCCGATGCCGTGAAGCCGGCGCCGCGGCAGGAGCCGACGACCGAGAGCCCGCATGTGCACCCGCTCGCGGTGTGCCCGGCTGAAGGAAAGCTGCCGCTGGAGGTCGCGCAAGAGGCGTACGACAACGGCGAGTACGAGAAGGCGTTGTCGTGTGCGGCGCAGGCGGCGGCGCTGACTCCGGGTGACGTCGTCGCCCACACCGAGCGCGCGAATGCCCTGGGCCAGTTGAAGCGGATGGATGAAGCCGCGCTGGCGTACGCGCGCGCGCTCGCGATCGACCCTGATTCTCTCGATGCGCTCGCCGGCGCCGCGCACTTCTACATCGTCATTCAGCCGTCGAGCCGCGACATGGACGAGCTCGGCAGCAACTACGCGGAGCGCGGCTTCGATCTCGCGCGGCAGCAGAAAGACGACGAGTTCTCGCTGCACTTCGCGCGCCTGTCGGCGATGGGCTTCAACGACATCGGCCAGTCGGAAGACGCGCTCGATCGCGCTGATTGGGTGCTGGCGCGTGAGAAGAACGACCCAGAAGCGCTCTATGAACGCGCCCTCGCGTTGTTCGAATTGAGCCGGTTCAAAGATGCGCGGGCCGTGTTCACGAAGCTGCTCAACGACAAGGAACGCGCGGCGTGGGCGCACCATCACCTCGGGTTGATCCTCGAGCGTGAAGGCAAAGACCCGGAGGCCGATCAGCACTTCGTGAAAGCGCGCGAGCTCGACCCCGACGCGTTCCCCGAGCCGGTATTGATCAGCGCCGACGAATTCAAGAAGCAGATGAAAGACACCATCGCCGCGTTGCCTGAAGACATGCGCAAGGATCTCAAGGGCGTTCGCGTCGCGATGGAAGACCTGCCGAAGGACGAAGATCTGAACGGTGACCCGCCGTTGTCGCCGACCATCCTCGGGCTCTTCCGGGGGACTCCGCTGAGTGAAGACTGCGTGCCTGAGCCCGGCGCGAAGCCGAATGAGCCGTGCCGTTCGATCGCCATCTATCGAAAGAACCTCGCGCGCGCGGTGACCACCCGAGACGAACTCAATGAGCAGATTCGCGTCACGCTGCTCCACGAGATCGGTCACCTGCGCGGCGAAGACGATTCTGAACTTGCCGCGCGAGGGCTCGAATGAACCCGCTGGTCATCGTTTCTGCGAACGCCGCGAAGTCGATGCGGCTCGGCTACCCGTGGTGCTACCGCACGGAGGTCACCAGTTGGCCGAAGGACGCGCTGGCGCCGGGCGCGATCGTCGATGTCGCCGACCCGCAGAAGAATCTCATCGGTCAGGCGTTCAGCGCGTCGAAGTCGCCGATCGCGCTTCGGCTCATCACGAAGAAAGACGAAGCGATCAATTCGAAGTTCTTCCGCGCGCGCATCGAAGCCGCGTGGAAGCGCCGTGATTCTCTGTACGCGCGCGACGCATTCCGCGTGGTGCACGGTGAAGCTGACCTGCTGCCCGGCGTGTTCGTCGATCGTTACGGTGACGCGCTGACGCTGCAGACGCTGAGCGAAGGTGCGTCGGTTCGCCGTGATGAACTCGCGAAGCTATTGCTCGAGGTGACGGGGCTGAAGACCGTCGTCTCTCGCGATGATGCGTCAGGCCGCGAGTGGGAAGGGCTGCCGCGCGAGAAGAAGGTGCTGCTCGGCGACGGCGCGACCATCACGCGGTACCACGAAGGCGAGAACGTCTTCGAAATCGATCTGCTCAACGACGCGAAGACCGGCTCGTTTCTCGATCAGCTCGACAATCATGTGCGCGCCGGCGAGCTCGCGCGTGGCGAGGCGCTCGACACGTTCAGCTATCACGGCGGCTTCGCGCTCGGTCTCGCGCGGCGGTGCAGCAGTGTCATCGCCGTCGAGCAGGACCCTCAGGCGGCGAAACGAGCGCTCGCGAACGCCGAAGCCAACGGTCGCAAGAACGTGAAGATCGAAAACGGCAACGCGTTCGACGTGTTGCGCGCGTTCGACGATGAAGGCCGCAAGTTCGACACGGTCGTCATCGACCCTCCGGGGCTCGCGAAGCGCAAAGAGGGCTTGTCGGTCGCGAAGAAGGCGTACCACGAGCTCAACGTGCGCGCGCTCAAGCTGCTGAGGCCCGAAGGTCTGCTCGTCACGTGTTCGTGCAGCGGCAAGGTCACGCGGCAGATCTTCGAAGACCTCGTCATCGGCGCCGCCGCCGACGCGAAGCGCAACGTGCAGATCCTCGAGCGCCGGGGAGCCGGCATCGATCACCCGCCGCTCGCGACGTTGCCGGAGACCGAATACCTGAAGGCGTGGTTCCTGCGCGTGCTGTAAGCCTGAGCGCATGCACTGCTCGGTCTTTCTCGGCGCAAGTCTCGACGGGTTCATCGCGCGCAAAGACGGAGCGCTCGATTGGCTGAAACCCTTCGACGAGTCGGGTGAAGACTACGGCTTCAACGAGTTCTTCGCGTCGATCGACACCGTACTGCTCGGCCGCAAGACGTACGACGTCGTGCTCGGCTTCGAGAAATGGTTCTACGCGGGCAAGCGTTGTGTCGTCGTGACGCATCGCGCGGCGGAGCCGAAGCACGGCGAAGAGTTCATGTCGGGCACGCCGGGTGAACTCCTGAGCCAACTCGAAGCGGCTGGCAGCAGACGCATCTACGTCGACGGAGGCACGCTCGTGAGTCAGTTCCTCGGCGCGGGACTCATCGATGCGCTGACGATCTCCGTCGCGCCGATTCTGCTGGGCGAAGGCACCCCCGTGACTCCGAACATCGGCAGGGACGTTCGCCTCGACCTGCGCGAGCAGCGCGCGTTCAAGAGCGGAATGGTGCAGTTGCGCTACGCGATTATCAGGTGATCACTTCACGCCGAGTTCGCGCTTCAGCTTCTGCACCAGCTCGAAATACTCGGTTCGCGGGAAGCCGATGTTGAGGATGTGGAAGTCCTTCTTCGACAGGCCCACGCAACCGAAGCAGTACGTGCAGTCAGACAGATTCTTCGAGAAGTACACGTACGCGGAGTTCGCGCAGTTCTCGCTCTGCACCGCGTACGCGCAGGCGTTGAGCGACTTCGAATCGACACAGTGCGTGCAGTTGTTGCACAGCGAACAGCCGGTGCAGTGCGTGCAGCCGTAGCAGCCCTCTGAATCACTGCAGAACATGCAGTTCGCGCAGCGTTCGCAGTTCTTGCACTCGTAGCTTCCCGGGTTGCCGGGGTCAGACGCGAACTGACTGGCGAGCCGGTTGAACTCGTCGAGGAAGCGGCGCTTGTCGAGCCCGGAGACCAGAGCGCGCGCTTCCTTCGGGTCCACCGGCTTCTTGCTTTCCTTGGGCACGGCGCGAGTAAGCCACGGCTCCCGCAACTCGCGACAACTTTCTTTGAGTGCGTGTAAAGGCGACACCCGTCGTGGATCTTTCTCACCTCAATCCTCCCCAGCGCGAAGCGGTGCTGACGACCGAGGGCCCGCTGCTCGTGCTCGCGGGCGCGGGGTCGGGGAAGACGCGCGTGATCACGCATCGCATCTGTCATCTGCTCGACAAGAAGGTGCCGGCGAAGGCGATTCTCGCGGTGACGTTCACCAACAAAGCCGCCGCTGAAATGAAGGAGCGCGTGGTGCAGATGGCCGGGCAGCGCGCGCTGGGCGTGACGCTCTCGACGTTTCACGCGTTCGGCGCCGAGGTGCTGCGGGAAAATCTGCACCGGCTCGGGTGGCCGAAGAAGTTCGCGATCGTCGACACCGGAGATCAGATCGCGCTCGTTCGTCGCGCGATGAAAGATCGGCAGATCGACGACAAGGTGTTCGACCCGCGGAAGATCCTCACCATCATCTCGCGCGTGAAGAACTCGGGCACGGCGTCGAAGCTGCCTCCGCAGCCCGAGCCTGAAGCGCTCGACGACGACGACGATTTCGAAGACGACCCGGAGCAGGACGACGGAGATCTCGAGCTCGCCGCGAGCATCGTGTTCCCGCTCTATCAACTCGCGTTGAAGGCGCAGGGCGCGGTCGACTTCGACGATCTGCTCGTCTTCCCCTCGCGCATCTTCGAAGAATTTCCCGAGGTGAAGCAGAAGTACGTCGAGCGCTTCCGCTACATCATGGTCGACGAGTATCAGGACACGAACAAGGCGCAGCTCGAGCTGTTGCGTCACCTTGGCGATGGCCATCACAACGTGTGCGTCGTCGGTGACGACGATCAATGCATCTATTCGTGGCGCGGCGCCGAGGTGCGCAACATCCTCGACTTCGAGAAGCTGTTCTCAGGCGGCAAGGAGATTCGCCTCGAGCAGAACTATCGAAGCAATCAGGTGATTCTCGACGGCGCGAACGCGGTCATCGAGAAGAACGAAGATCGCCGCGCCAAGCGCATGTGGAGCGAAGTGAAGGGCGGCCCGCGAATCACGCTCTGCGCCGCGCCGACTGAAGAAGACGAAGCCCGGTGGATTGCGGCGGAGGCGAAGCGCGCGATCAGTGAAGGCATCAGCCCCGACGACATCGCGATTCTGTACCGGGTCAATGGTCAGTCGCGGTTCCTCGAAGAGTTCCTCCGCGAAAAAGAGGTTCGCTACGAAGTGCACGGGGGCACGGAGTTCTTCGATCGCCGCGAGGTCAAAGACGTGATCGCGTACTTCAAGGTGATCGCGAACCCGAAAGACGAAATCTCGCTCCTGCGAATCATCAACACGCCCGCGCGTGGCATCGGCGACGTGACGATGGAGCGGCTCAACGCGTGGGCGTTGAAGAACGAAATCCCCCTGTGGAAGGCGCTCGAACGATCGGGCGAAGTCGAAGGGCTGCCGAAGGGCGCGAGCGAGAAGGTGCTCGAGTTCGTCGCGCTGATGGAGCGCTACCGGAAGTCGTTCAACAAGGGGAACCTCTCTCACGTCACCAGCGAGTTGCTCAAGGAGATCGACTTCATCGGCCACGCGAAATCGCAGGCGCCGTCGCTCGCGTCGGGCGATCGCAAGTCGAAGGCGGTGAAGCACGTCATTCAATCGCTCGAGAGCTACGAGAAGCGCGAGGGGCCCAAGGCGAGCCTGCTCACGTATTTGAATCGGCTGAGCCTCGACACGAAAGACGACGAAGAGGAGAACGAGCATCGCCTCGGCCGCGTGTCGATGATGACCATCCACGGCTCGAAGGGTCTCGAGTGGAAGCTGGTGTTCATCGCCGGCTGTGAAGAAGATCTGCTGCCGCATTCGGGTATGCAGGGCGAGCCGCCGAACCCGCCGGAAGAACGCCGGCTCTGTTACGTCGCGATGACCCGCGCGCGTGATCGATTGGTGATGACCCGCGCCGCGACGCGCATCAAACGCGGCAAAGAAGTGCCGCGCACGCCGAGCCGGTTCCTGCAGGACATCCCCGAAGAGCTTTGTGAGGTGATCGATCTCGCGTCGGTGCCGAAGGGCGCTCCGACGGTGAAGGAGACGAACTTCTTCGCGGCGCTCAAGGAAAAGCTGAAATCGGGCAACGCGTGATCCAGGGTCGAAACGCGGGTCAGACGCCGAAAACTGCGATTTCTGGAGCTCGCGGCTGCGAAAATGTGCGCATCACCTTGACAGCAAGAGTGCGGAGGGGGTAGCAGGGCCGCCCTTTCTCACCTGTTGTTCGGAAAAAGAGTCATGCCTACCCAGCGTACCTACAGCGCCAAGGCCAAGGACATCCAGCACGCCTGGCACGTCGTCGACGTGTCAGACAAGATCCTCGGTCGCGCGGCCAGCCAGATTGCTTCAATCCTCAAGGGCAAGCACAAGCCCATGTTCACCCCGTCAATCGACACGGGTGATCATGTCATCGTGATCAACGCCGACAAGGTGAAGGTCACGGGCAACAAGCCGAGCCAGAAGATGTACTACCGCCACCCGAACGCGGGCTTCCCCGGTTCGCTGAAGTCGTCTGACTACCAGACGCTCCAGAAGCGCCACCCGGAAGACATCATCATCAACGCCGTGCGGCGCATGCTGCCCCGCAACGCGCTCGGCCGCGCGCAGATGACGAAGCTGCACGTCTACGCCGGCGACAAGCACCCCCACACTGCTCAGAAGCCTGCTGCCAAGCAGGTCAAGGCGTAAGGAATTCGCACCATGGCCAAGTCAGGCACTGAAGGTTTCTACGCTACCGGCCGCCGCAAGGAGGCCACTGCTCGTGTGTGGCTCAAGCCCGGCACGGGTTCGTTCATCGTCAACGGTCGCGCGCTCAACGAGTACTTCGGGCGTGAGACGTCGATCATGATCATCAACCAGCCCCTCCAGGTTCTGGAGCAGACGGGCAAGGTCGACATGACCGTCAACGTGCGCGGTGGCGGCCTCTCTGGCCAGGCCGGCGCGATCCGCCACGGGTTGTCGCGCGCGCTGACCCGGTTGAACCCGGAGTTCCGCTCGCCGCTGAAGAAGGCCGGCTTCCTGACCCGTGACTCCCGCGCCGTCGAGCGCAAGAAGTCCGGTCAGCCGGGCGCCCGCCGCCGCTTCCAGTTCAGCAAGCGCTAAGCAAGCGTCTTGTTGGTCTCACACGAGCCGCCATCTCGAAAGAGATGCGCGGCTCGAAGTGTTTTTGGGGGCTGGGTGCTACCGTCGGGCGCATGGAACTCAACGAGATTCTCACGATCGCGCTGCGTGGCGGCGCATCAGACATTCACCTGAAGGCCGGCCTGCCGCCGATGTTCCGCGTCGATGGCCAGCTGGTGCCGCTCAAGGACGGCAAGCGCCTGCCGCCTGAAGAAGTGGCGCGCATGGCCTTCGGGATCATGAACGAGTTCCAGAAGGAGAAGTTCAAGCAGAGCAACGAGGTCGACCTGGCGTACGGCGTCCCCGGGCTCGGGCGCTTCCGCGTGAACGTGTTCCAGCAGCGCGGCACGATCGGCGCGGTGCTCCGCGTGATCCCGTTCAAGATCATGACCATCAAGGAGCTGATGCTCCCGGTGGTGCTCGAGAAGATGTCGATGGAGGAGCGCGGGCTGATCCTCGTCACCGGCACGACGGGCTCCGGCAAGTCGACTTCGCTCGCGGCGATGATCGATCACATCAACGCCAACGAGACGAACCACATCATCACCATCGAAGACCCGATCGAATTCCTGATCCGCGACAAGCGATCGATCATCAATCAGCGCGAGGTCGGCGTCGACACGATGAGCTTCAGTCAGGCGCTCAAGAGCGCGCTCCGGCAAGACCCCGACGTGATCCTCGTCGGCGAAATGCGTGACGTGGAGACGATCGAGACCGCGCTCCACGCCGCGGAGACGGGCCACCTCGTGATGTCGACGCTGCACACCCTCGACGCGTCTGAAACCATCAACCGCATCATCTCCACGTTCCCGCCGCATCAGCAGAAGCAGATTCGCATTCAGTTGGGCTCGGTTCTGCGCGGCGTCGTCTCGCAGCGCCTCGTGCCGCGGGCCGACGGCAAGGGCCGCGTGGCGGCCGTCGAGATCCTCAAGGTCACCGCGCGCGTGAAGGAGATGATCGAAGACAAGGACCGCACCAAGGAGATCCCCGACGCGATCGCGCAGGGCAACATCTCGTACGGCATGCAGACCTTCGATCAATCGCTGATGGGGCTCGTGCGGAACAACCTGGTCACGTACCAGGAGGCGTTGCGCCAGGCGACCAACCCCGACGACTTCGCGCTGCGGTTCCAGGGCATCTCGTCGACCTCCGACGCCAAGTGGGACAACTTCGACGGCAAGGCGGGCGAAGAGAAGGCGGCTCCGGGAAGCGCGCAGTACGTGGCGCAGATGAACAACACGGCGAACCGGGCACCCGCGCCGGCGGCGGCGCCTCCGCAGGCTCCGCGCCCGGCAGCGGCTCCAGCACCGGCGGCGCAACCCGCGAAACCTGCGGCCGCTCCGAAGCCTGAAGACGATTTCCAGATCGAGCGCTTCTGATCAGATTCATCGGTGATTTTCCGAAGCCGGGCCTCGAAAGGGGTCCGGCTTTTTGTTTGGGAAAATGTGACGCGGAACCCGAAATGACGCGCGGTGTCTGCGAGACATGGACCCACAAATTTCGCGACGTGTTCTCACTGGTGACGACGGAGCGCCGATCGATTCTGACTGTGTGCTGGCGATCGCGACACGCTGGGAAGACGTCGCGCTCTCATTGACGCATCTCAAGCCGGGCGTGGAGCTGACGCCGACCGAAGGCATGGGCGTGCGGTGGGAAAATGGGCTGCCGGTGATTTCGACGACCGGTGAAGTGCGCGCGTTCATCGAGCGCGCGGGCGCAGAGCCGAGCGAGTCGGGGCGACTCACCGCGCTCGAGCTGGGCGACGTGTTTCTCGCGAAGAACGGGTCGATCACCATCGAGGCGAGGCTCCAGAGAAAGAGTGAACTCGCCGCCGCGATGCCGAAGCGCGACACGCGAACGTTCGCGTTGGTGATGGCGCATTCGCTGATGTTCGCCGTGGCGGTGCTGGCGGTGATGGTGCTCACGCCGATCGTCCCCGACGAGTCGGCGTTCGGTCACCCGATTCGTTTCCGCATTCCGGTGACGCCGATGACGTCGCTGCCCAGGATTCAGGCGCCGTCGGAGATTCAAGAGAAGATCCAGAAGGTCGCGATCAGCACGATCCCGGTGCTGAAGACCACCGTGAAGAGCACCGCCAAGGAACTGCTCAACCAGTTCTTCAAGGGGGCGGGGGCGGACAGCCTTTTCGACAAGGGCTCCGGGGAAATCGACAAGGCGCTGGGCGCGCTCGGCAACGGAAATGGGACGGCGTCTTTTGAGAATTCCGGTATCGGCGGTTCACGCGGCGAGGGCGGTGGAGGCAAAGGCGACGGCCTGCACCTCGGCGGGCTGGGCACCAACGGGCGGCCCGGAGGCCCGGGCCCCGGTTTTGGAATCGGCGAGAACGCCAAGAAGCCGGAGAACATCATCTGTGCGAACTGCACGCCGAAGTTGTCACCCGGTTACGACCGCGACCTCGTGCTGAAGGTCGTGCGCCGACATCAGAACGAGATTCGCTTTTGCTACGAGAGCGAACTCCAGAAGCACCCGGAGCTCGGCGGCAAGATCACCGTCGCCTGGACCATCGGCGCGACTGGTTCCGTCGAATCGGCCGAAGTCGCGGAGAGCGGCCTGCGCAACGAGACCGTCGAGTCGTGCATCGTGCAGCGCATTCGCCGCTGGAATTTCCCGGAGCCCCAGGGCGGGCAGGAGGTCGGGGTGACGTTCCCGTGGGTGTTTCAAGTCGCCGGAGCCGAATGAGCTGAAGCGACGAGCGCGCGAGTTCAAGCGGCTGAGCAAACTCGCAAAGCACTTCAAGAACGACGGGCCGGTGATGGACGTCTGCGGCACCGGAGAAGGAACTCGGGGTGATACCGAGTTCCTTTTTTCGTCAGTTCTTCTGCTCTTCGTCGAGGTCGTCGTCTTCGTCTTGTGCGTCATCTTCGAACGGGTCGGCGCCACCGCTGCTCGCGGTCTTCACCAGATGCGTGAGCCGCTCCGCGCGTTCACGGCCGACCACGTGCTTGCTCAACAGAAACACGAGCAACTGTTCGACGACCGCCGTCATGCGCGCGAACTCTGATTCAGCGACGACATCGCCGAGCTTCTCCAGCGCTTCGTCGAGGTGCTCCGGAGTGATCGGCTGCGGGCCTTCGCTCCACGCGCTTTCCAGCACCGCTTCGGCGACCGACAGCCGCAACGCGCGCTGTTCGGCCGCGCCCTGCTTGGCGAACTCCTCGAGCCACGCGTCGATGACGTCTTGCGTGATGGCGCCGAGGTGCGCGAGCGAATCGAGCGTCTCCGCGAGGTAGTCGGCGTCGAACGTGCCGGGGTCTTCTGCGTACCCGAACGCTTCTTCGAGCACTGCCTGCGCGATCAACCCCTCGGCTTCATCAGCCGACGCGCCTTCTTTTTCCAACGCCGCGCGCGCGCTGGTCATGCGCGGGCCGATCTTCGCGTCGAGCGCCAGCCGCTTCGTCGCCGCGCGCGTCGCCAGAATGATGAGGTGTTGTTCGGCTTCGACTGACGCCTTCGTCTTGCCCTTCGCCTTGAGCACGGCGTCGCGTGACTTCGGGTTCGCGATGGCCGCCGCGATGAGCGCCGATTCGTCGGCGTCGAGCGTGGAGTCGGTCTCCGCCTTCTCCAACGTGGCGAGAGCGACCGGGAGATCGATGAAGCGCGCGATGAGCGGGTGCATGGCGGCAGCAAGTAGCGCGAGTCATTCGACGGCGCCACGAGGTTTCAGCTACACGCTTTCGACGTGGACGCGTTGACCCAACTCACGAAATTGCT
>JBEHYH010000099.1:0-15226 GCA_048498275.1 Myxococcota bacterium
GCCCGTCGGCGTCCCCTGCCGCAGCGGCTTACGCCGGATGTGCTCTTCGTCGAACGTCGGCGACGCCCTGCGTGTGCTCGTGCCTTCAAGGAGCGTCACCGTGTTCAACGTGCTGACGCGAACGCGCCATGCATCCGTCGTCAAGTCGGAGCGGCGCTCATCCGGGAGCTCCGCGTACGCAACACCAGTGCGTGCTGATGCGTGAGCCGTTGGCTCGGTGTGGAGGGCACGTTCGGTTCGAGCGCTGCGCGATGCTCAACACTTCTGCCTGCACTCAGCGCTGTTTCCCGCTGCGCACCGGAGGCTCCGATTGGCGGCGGAGCGCTCCTCAGAGCCAGCCGAGCTCGACGTAGCTCTTCGCGCTGCGATTGATCGCATCGAGCAGCGTGCGCTTCGGCGCGTAACCCAGCACCCGCCGCGCCTTCGCGATGCTGCACGTCCACCCCGGCACGAGGAGCTGCCGCGCCAGCTTGCGATTCACCGGCAGCTTCTTGCCGGTCGCGTTGCTGATCACATCGGCGATCGCTCCAACGCTCGACAGCACGAACGGCGGCACCGTGACCACGCGCGCCTGACACCCCAGCGCATCACGCGCCATGGTCATCAACTGCTCGACGCTCGCGGTTTCATCCGACGCGGAGAAGAACGCTTCACCCACGGCCTCAGGCTTGTCGGCCTGCAGCAGCAGTTGATCGACCACGTCATCGACATCGACGAACGAGAGCCGCCGCTCCGGCCCGCCGATGCGGAGGATGTAGCCCTTCTTCACCAGCTTGAAGAACGTGAGGTTCTCGTGATCGCCGGGGCCGACGATGCGCGAGGGCCGGCAGCTCGTGACCTCGAGCTTTCCGTTGAAAGAAAACGCGATGCGCTCACCTTCGGCCTTCGACTCGCCGTACCACTCCTGAGGGTTGAACGAGTCTTCCTCCACGCGCGGCACGCCGCCGATCGACGGGCCACTCGCGGCGAGCGAACCGACGAACACCAGCCGCTTCGCGCCGGCCTTCACCATCGCGTCGCCGACGGTGCGCACCGCTTCCGCGTTCACGCGCATGAAGTCTTCACGCGTGCTGCCGCGACGAATGCCCGCGAGGTGAAAGACCGTATCGACGCCCTCGAGCAACGGCGGCAACGACTCGGCCTTCGTCACGTCGCCGTGCACGATCGACTGCCTCACGGCCTCGAGCGCCGACTCGTCACTGCCGGGGCGAACCATCGCGCGAACCTTGTCGCCCCGAGCGAGAAGTGCCTTCGCCAGCGCGCTACCAAGGAAGCCGTTCGCACCGGTAATCAAAATGGATCGACCGCTCATCGCTCGGAGTTTCCCTCGAAAAAAAGCACGAAGGGCTGTTTTTCCGAGGGAAGGGTGCTAGCTACCGCGCTCGGTTTTCTCCAAAAGAGAAGCCGACCCCCGGGGAGGGGGCTGCTGAAAAATTCAAACGCAGTTCACAAAAAGGAAGAACGATGGCCGCTAAGAAGCCTGCTGCGAAGAAGCCTGCCGCGAAGTCCGGTCGTAAGCCGAGCGCCGCATTCATGAAGGAACTCACCCCGTCGGCGGAGCTCGCCGAGGTCGTCGGCGCGAAGCCGCTGCCCCGCACCCAGGTGATCAAGAAGCTCTGGGAGTACTTCAAGAAGAACAAGCTGAACGATGGCCAGACCATCAACCTCGACGACAAGCTGAAGAAGGTCTACGGCAACAAGAAGACCATCAAGATGACGGAGGTCTCCAAGGCCTTCGCGCACTTGAAGGGCTGATTCTTCAACTGTCGTGAATTTCAAAAGCTCGCTCTCCGAAAAGGGAGCGAGCTTTTTCTTTTTTTCTGGGGCCCGCTTCGCTTGGCCGAAATCTCCGCTGCGCTTTGATTTCGTCTGGCTGGCGAACAGCTCGCCAGCCGCTCAGCGAACCCGGTTCACTACTCGCCCGCGTCAGGTGGCACCGACTGGATGCCCCAGATGTCCTTCGCGTATTCCTTGATGGTGCGATCTGACGAGAAGAAGCCCATGCGCGCGACGTTGATGATGCTGGAGCGCCACCAGGCCTCGGGGTCGGTGTACTTGAGCGCCACGGCCTCCTGCGCCTTCACGTAGGCGTCGAAGTCGGCGAGCACGAGGTAGCGGTCTTCTTCGATGAGCGAATCGACCAGCGGGCGGAACAGGTTCTTGTCTTCAGGCGAGAAGAAGCCTGACGCGATGAGGTCGAGCACTTCCTTCACCTGTTTGTTGCTCTCGTAGATCTCACGGCCGCGGTACCCGCGCGCCTGCGTCTTCGCGACCTCTTCAGCCGTCTGGCCGAAGAGGAAGAAGTTCTCTTCACCCACCGCGTCGCGGATCTCGATGTTCGCGCCGTCGAGCGTGCCGATGGTGAGCGCGCCGTTCATCGCGAACTTCATGTTGCCGGTGCCCGACGCCTCCATGCCGGCGGTGGAGATCTGCTCCGACACGTCGGCCGCGGGGATGATGCGTTCAGCCAACGACACGCGGTAGTTCGGCACGAAGCTCACGCGCAACCCGGTGCGCGACGCGTCGCTGTTGACGACCTCGCCGATGCCGGTGATCAGGCGGATGATCAACTTCGCCATGCGGTACCCGGGCGCGGCCTTCGCTCCGAAGAGGAACGCGCGCGGGTGAACCACCGACTTCGGGTCGTGCCGCGAGCGGTTCCACAAATGCACGATGTGCAGCGCGTTGAGGAGCTGCCGCTTGTATTCGTGCAGCCGTTTGATCTGCACGTCGAAGATCGCGGTGGGGTCGAGCGTGGTCCACATCACGTCGCGCAGGTAGCTCGCGAGCTCGCTCTTGTTCGCCTGCTTCGCCGCCGCGAACTGCCGCACGAACTCGGCGTCGTTCGCGAACTTCTCGAGGCCGGTGAGCTGGTCGAGGTTCTTCACCCAGCCATCGCCGACCGCGCTGGTGATCAGCTTCGCGAGCCGTGGGTTGCACGAGAGCAGCCAGCGCCGCGGCGTCACGCCGTTGGTCTTGTTGTTGAAACGCTTCGGGTACATCTCCGCGAAGTCGTTGAGCACGTCCTTGACGAGCAGCTTGCTGTGCAGCGCCGCGACGCCGTTGACCGAATGACTGCCGACGGTCGCGAGGTACGCCATGCGCACCTGTTTCTCCGGGTGCTCTTCGATGAGCGACATGCGCGCCATGCGTTCATGATCGAACGGCCAGTGGATCTGCACCTGCCGCAGGAAGCGCGCGTTGATCTCGAAGATGATCTGCAGGTGCCGCGGGAGCAGGCGTTCGAACAACGCCACCGGCCACTTCTCGAGCGCCTCAGGCAGCAGCGTGTGGTTGGTGTAACCGAACGTGGCCTGCGTGAGCTCCCAGGCGACGTCCCACTCCAGGCGCTTCTCGTCGATGAACACCCGCATCAGCTCGGCGATGGCGATGGCGGGGTGCGTGTCGTTCAACTGAATCGCCACCTTCTTGGGGAAGTCGGCGAAGTTGGTGTGCGTCTTCAGGTAGCGCCGCATGATGTCGGCGATGGAGCAGGCGACGAAGAAGTACTCCTGCTTGAGACGCAGCTCCTTGCCGGCCTGATTCTGATCGTTCGGGTACAGCACCTTCGAGATGACCTCGGAGTCGTTCTTCTCGACGACGCTGCGCTCGTAGTCGCCGTCGTTGAAGAGCGCGAAGTCGAACTCGGCTGACGCGCGCGCCTGCCACAGGCGCAGCGTGTTGACGGTCTTCGCCCCGAAGCCGGCGATGGGCGTGTCCCAGGGAACTCCGAGCACCGTCTTGCCGCCGACCCAGTGCGACGCCATGCGGCCATCGGGCAACTGGGTCTGCTCGACGTGACCGTAGAAGCGCACCGGCACGATGCGGTCGGGGCGCACCATCTCCCACGGGCTGCCGAACTTGAGCCACTCGTCGGCGCGCTCGACCTGGTACCCGCGCAGAATCTCTTGACTGAAGATGCCGAACTCGTAGCGGATGCCGTAGCCGACCGCCGGCATGTCGAGCGTCGCCAGCGAGTCGAGGAAGCACGCGGCGAGACGCCCGAGACCGCCGTTGCCGAGGCCCGCGTCGGGCTCCTGTTCGAGCAGCGTGGTGAGATCGATGCCGAGGTGGCGCAACGCTTCGCGCGTCGGCTCCCACAGGCCCATGTTGATGAGGTTGTTGCCGAGCGCGCGCCCGAGCAGGAACTCGGCCGAGAGGTAATACGCGCGCTTCACGTCGTGCTCGTAGTAGCGGCGCGCGGTCTTCACCCAGCTCTGCGCGAGCCGGTCACGAACGGTCAGCGCGAGAGCGGTGTAGCGGTCCCACGTGCCGGCGGAGTCGAAGTTCTTGCCGCGCGTGAACTCGACGTGATCGACGAACGCCTGACGCAACGACTCGGGAGACGCACCTGCACGTGCTTCTGAGGCCATGCACCGACGTTTAGTTCACGAGCGCCCAGCGACGAATCGTTACTTCGCGGCGACCGGGTGCGCCGAGAGCTGCGTCACGAAGTCGGCAATTTTCTCTTTGAAGTCGGCGAGCATTTCCTTCGGCAGCGGCTCCGCGCGGGGGAAATTCTGATTCAGCGGGTTCGCCCACTTGCCGCCGCGCTTGAGCCCGAAGTGGAGATGCGGCCCGGTCGTCCACGCTCCCGTATTGCCCGATTCGGCGATGACCAGCTTCTGTGCGACGTGCTGCCCGGCCTTCACCAGGATCTTCGAGAGGTGCATGTAACAAGTCTCGAAGCTCATCACGTGCTTGATGCAGACGATGTTGCCGCCGCCGTAGTCCCAACCGGCCTTCGTCACCGTGCCGTCTGACACCGCCCACACCGGAGTGCCGACCGACGCCTGGTAGTCGACGCCGTTGTGATTGCCGACGTAGTTGAGCACGGGGTGGAAGCGGCTCCCGAAGCCGCTGTTCACGTGCGCGTACTTCAGCGGCGACTTGAGGAACGTCTTGCGCGCCGACATGCCGTCTTCGGTGAAGTACGTCTCGGTGCCGTCGGGCATCGCATAGCGGAAGCTGCGCTTCGTGCCGACGCTGCTGCCGATGTACTCGGCGGCGAGCACGCGGCCGTATTCGATGGTCTTGCCCTTGTGCATCACCTTCTCGACGATCGCGCGCATGCGGTCGCCTTTCTGCACGTCGCGGTAGAAATCGACATCCCACGCGAAGACGTCAGAGAGCGTGATGGCGATGTCGGGCTTCTCACCGGCGGCGATGGCCGCGTCCCACACGGTCGATTCGACGTTGAGCTCGACGTATTCCGCGCGCTGCTCGCGTTCGATTTCGCGTTTGCGGCCGATGTAGCGCTCGCCATCGCGCCGCACCTGCCACTCGGTCATCAAGCTGCGGCGGTAGTCGAGCCCATCGAGTTGCCCGAAGCGGAAGACGAGGCGCAGTTGGTCACCGGGCCGCGCGCGCTTGAAATTGAAGTCGGCCGCCTCGAGCGCGCCATGCACCGAATTCACCGTGCTCTCATCGAGCCCCGCGGCGTAGAGCGCAGCGGCGACGGTCTGGTTGTTCTCGAGACGGCGGTTCTTCACGAGCATCGACGCATCAGCGGCGAGCACGAGGGCCACGAGGGCGGCAACAGGCATTTCGCGCACCATATGCGCGGTTCATGCCGAGCGCTCCATCTCGGCTTACTTTTCCGCGGCGCGCGTCTGCAGAGCGGGGCGGAGCTCCGTTACCGTCGAGTGCCGTCGCGCGAGCCCGTCGGCTTCTTTGGGCGTCAGCAACCTCACCAGCGGCTTCAACGCGCCCGCGAGTTCTTTGTCGTTGTTGGCGAGCACTTCGGAGAAGAGACCCGCGGGAGACGAAATCGAACGCGCGAAGTGCTCGAGCTGCGCGGGTTGGTCAGCGAGCACCGAGATGGCAGCGCGCGCGAGGTTCTTGGTGTGGTCGGCGCTCTGCAGCACGTCGTCGCTGCGAAGGTGCGGCGCCAGAGCCACGCGGTCAGCCTTGCTCAGCTTCACGCCGTCATTCACCAGCTCCAGCGCGAGCTTCGCGTCGCCTGACTTCACGGCGTCGTTCATCAAGCGCTCCTTGAGCGCAGTCGAGTCGACGCCGAAGGTCGTTGCCGCTCGATAGATGCGCGCGCGTTCATCGGCATTGTTCGCTGGCAATCTGGACGAGAGGCGTTCAGCGATGACCGTGTTCGCGTCTTTTCCGAAGGTGCTCGCGATCTGTTTGATGTGACCGAGGCGAACGTTGAACGACGCACCGGGCTTCAGCGCGATGGCTTCATCGACACTCGCCTCGAGAATGTTGGGCGCGGAGGATTTCTTCGGCTGCCAACCGGTTTGCGCCGGCGCAGTCGGCTGCTCCTTCGTGGGTTTCGCGGGAGCTGCCGGAAGACTGGAACGACTCGTCGAGGTGATTTTCATTGGGCTCGTGAGTTGTCGGGGCGGATCGCGCCGATCGTTCACGAGCCACAAAAGTCGCAACGAAATGGAACCTTAGAGGTCGACCTTCTTCTCGCTGAAGTGCGCGCCGTCGTGGCGCATCATCACGCTCTTGCCTTCGACCCTGGTGACGATGCCTACCGGCCGGCGCCACACGCCCTGCAGATTCTTGAGCGTCTCGCGCGCGTAGTTCGGGTCGAGATCGATGCCGTCGAACTTGTGCGCGAGCACCAGCTCACCCTTGTTCTCGTAGTTCGCATCGATGACATCAATCACCGGCTGGCCGAAGTTGGTGAGCGACTGGAGCAGCTTGTTCTTCACCTTCTTGAACTCGCGCGTCGCGATCTCCCAGGTGTTCTTCTTGTCGTTGAAGTTGAAGACGAAGAGCTTCTGTTCGATCGCGAACTCCGGAGTCAGGAACGCGTCGATGAAGGTGATGTCGTTGTAGTGCTTGCGCACCTCGAAGATCTTCTCGCGGCCGGCATCGAGCTTCTTGTCCCACGCGCGGCGCGCCTGGAGGTCATCGCACTCGTCCCAGTCCTTGCCGAAGCGGCCCTTGTTCCACCGGTCTTCGATGTCGCGGAACAGTTCGATGCCGAGCTTGTAGGGGTTCAGTTTTCCCTGCTGTGTGGCCATCGCTCCGGCGTGGTTGTTCGCGTAGTCGAGGATCTCGTGATCGCGCGCGGCGCGCGTCGTCATGATCGTCGAGTGCCAGTAGCTGGCCCAACCCTCGTTCATGATCTTCGTCTGGGCCTGCGGCGCGAAGTAGTACGCCTCGTCGCGCACGATGGAGAGGATGTCGTGCTCCCAGTCTTCGAGCGGCGCATGCTCGAGGAGGAATTGCAGGACGTCGCGTTGAGGACGTTCGGGGAACTTCTTCTGCGCCTGCTTCTCCGCTTCGACCTTCTTGTTCTGCGCGTCCACGAACTCCCTGGGGTTCATGTACGGCCGCATGTAATCGCGGTCGACGCGGATGCCCTCTGCGCGCACGTTCTGCTGTGACTCGGCGACCTTCGGGTCGGGGTTGCGCTTGATGTGCGGCGCGTACTGGTCGATGAGATTCTCGAGCGAGAGCGCCACGTCGATGAAGTCTTCGACCTTCTCGACGCCGATCTTGTCGATCCACCGGCGGACGCGCGTGGCGTGATTCGCCATCTCGTCGATCATCTTCCGGTTCGTGTATTTGAACGTGAAGTTGTTCTTGAAGAAGTCGTTGTGGCCGTAGACGTGCGCCATCACCAGCTTCTGATCGACCTCGGCGTTCGCTTCCAACAGATACGCGAAACACGGGTCGTTGTTGATGACGAGCTCGTAGATCTTCGAGAGGCCGTACTCCGACGACTTCGCGAGCTGCTCGTATTCCATGCCCCAGCGCCAATGCGGGTAGCGCGTGGGGAAGCCGCCGTACGCCGCGACCATGTTGAGCTCGTCGGTGCTCAACACCTCGAACACCGTCTCGAAGAAATCGAGGCCGAACGACTTCGCGTAGCCCTCAATCTCGTTCTTCAGGTCCTGCAATCTGGGAGTCAGTGACTTGGGCATCAGCGCCCCTTCCCGAGGAAGTCTTTGATGGAACCGTAGATGCCGTCTTTGTCGGCGATCTCACTGAGCGCGATCTTGTCGTTGTCGCCGAGATGCTCGCGGAGGTCCTTGATGAATTGCCCCGAGCCATACGGCGACTCGACCTGCCCGTAGGCGAACTGGTTCACGTCACCGAGAACATCGGTGCGCAGCAGATCGATGCACTGCCGCGTGTCGTCTGCGCTCCAGTTGTCGCCGTCTGAAAAGTGGAACGGATAGATGTTCCACGAGCTCGCCGGGTAATCGGCCTTGATGATGTCGCGGCACAATTTGTACGCGCTGGAGATCATCGTGCCGCCCGATTCACGCGTATGGAAAAACGTGTCGCGGTCGACTTCACGCGCCACCGCGTCGTGAATGATGAAGCGCGTCTCGATGCCTTTGTATTGAGACTTGAGCCACGTATCGAGCCAGAAGCTCTCGATGCGAACGATCTCCTTCTGCTCGTCGCCCATCGAGCCCGACACGTCCATCATGTAGATGATGACGGCGTTCGTCTCCGGCAGGTTCTCCATCTTGAACGTGCGAAAGCGGATGTCCTGCTTGATGGGGATGATGACCGGCTTGTCGGGGTTGTACGTGCCGCTCGCGATCTGCCGTTTGAGCGCTTCCTTGAACGTGCGCTTGAAGTGACGCAGCGACTGCGGGCCGACGTTGTTGATGCCCGTGTATTTGATCTTCGTGGTGACGATCTTCTCGCTGCCGCGATGCTCGATGTTCGGGAGTTGAAGTTCCTCGCTCAGGATCGACGCGAGCTCGTCGAGCGAAACATCGACCTCCATCACGTGCTGGCCTTCGCCTTCGCCGGCCTTCCCGCTGCCATCGCCAGGCTGTTGCTGCCCCTGGCCGATGGCGTCACCCGGGTTGCCTTCGCCTTGACCCACGCCGCCCTGCCGTGAGCCATGCTTGAAGCGCGGCACGTCGATGAACGGCACGGGGATGGAGATGAAATCCTTCCCCTTCTTGCCGAGCATCTCGCCCTGCTGAACGTACTGCTTCAGGTTCTGCTTAATTTTCCCGCGGACAATCTGTTTGAAGCGGCTGTGATCCTGATCAATCCGCAGGGCCATACGTTCACTCCTTGGCGTCGCCGCGCGCGAAGATGGAAGCGACGAAGTTCAGCACGTCGGTCGCCGACTCTTCGTCGTAGCCGAAGTTCTTGATGAGCCGGCCGCGCACGACGTCGATCTTCTCCTGGGTCTCTTTGTCGACCACGGAGCTGACGAGCGTCTTGAGCTTGATGCTGTCTTTCTGATCTTCGAACAGCTTGAGCTCCAATGCCTTCTGCAGACGCTCATTGGTGCGCCAGTTGAACGTCTTGCCGTCGATGGCGAGCGCGCCGATGTAGTTCATGATCTCGCGGCGGAAGTCGTCCTTGCGCGAGTCGGCGACGTCGATCTTCTCTTCGATCGATCGCATCAAGCGCTCATCGGGTTCCTCGTAGAGCCCGGTGTACTTGTTCTTGATCTTCTCCTTTTGCGTATAGGCCTTCACGCTGTCGATGTAGTTGCTGCACAGCTTCGCGATCGCGTCTTCGTCAGACGAGATCGCGCGCTGCACTTCATTCTTCACGACGTCTTCGTATTCCTGCTTCACCACGTTCAAGAGCTCGCGGTACTTCTTGCGGAGCTCTTCGTTCGAGATCAGCGAGTGCTGTTTCAGACCCGTCTCGAGCTCATTCAGCACCATGAACGGGTTGATGCTCGACTCGCTCTTGTCGCTCACCAGCGCGTTCGAGATCTTGTCCTGAATGTAGCGGGGGCTGATGCCTTCGAGGCCTTCGCGCAGTGACTCCTTGCGGAGCTCCTTGATGTTGTCTTCGGTGAAATTCGGGAGCGTTTTGCCGTTGTAGAGCTTGAGCTTCTGAATCACCGAGAGGTTGTGCTTCTTGGGTTCTTCGAGGCGCGTGAGCACCGCCCACATCGCGGCCATCTCCAGCGTGTGCGGGGCGATGTGCTTGCCGCGAATGCGCTGCGCGTTGAACTCCTTCTCGTAGATCTTGATCTCCTCCGACAGCTTCGTGATGTACGGGATGTCGATCTTGATCGTGCGGTCTCTCAACGCTTCCATGAATTCGTTCGACTCGAGCTTCTTGAATTCAGGTTCGTTGGTGTGCCCGATGATCACTTCGTCGATGTCGGTCTGCGGGAACTTCTTCGGCTTGATCTTGTGCTCCTGCGTCGCGCCGAGCAGGTCGTAGAGGAACGCGACGTCGAGCTTCAGCATCTCGACGAACTCGATGACGCCGCGGTTGGCGACGCAGAACTCGCCGTCGAAGTTGAACGCGCGCGGGTCTGAATCAGAGCCGTACTCCGCGATGCGCCGGTAGTTGATGTCGCCGGTGAGCTCGGTGGAGTCCTGATTCTTTTCGTCCTTCGGTTGGAAGGTGCCGATGCCGACGCGATCTTTCTCGCTGAAGATCAACCGATGCACGCGCACATGGCTGAACACCTTCGCGAGATCGCCCTGGTAGTGCTGCAGCAGCAACTTGAAGATGAGCCGGCAGTGCGGGTTGAGTTCACCGAGCTCGGGGATCGTGAAGCCCGACGTCGCCGGTGAAAGCTCCGCGAACAACTTCTCGTGAGCGTCACGGGGGATCAGCTTGAGCGGCTCTTCGTGCAGCGGCGATTTGATCTGCCCCGAGAGCACCGAACCATCGAGCAGCGTGAGCTTCTCGGGGAAGTTCCACGAGTACGTGTAGACGGCGCCTTCGGGCGTCTTCGAATAGTCCTCGATGCCGCGCTTGAGCACGCGCGCGATCGTCGACTTCGATGAACCCACCGGGCCGTGCAGGAGAATGACGCGCTTCTCGGCGCCGTAGCCGTGCGCGGCGGCCTTGAAGACGTTGACCAACTTCATCAGCGGCACGTCGAGACCGAAGACCGCGTCGCGGCCTCCGTTCTTCTCGTCGGAGAAGAAGTGGTAGCGCACGAGCCGCTTCTTGTTGTCGATGTACTCCGTCTTCCCGTGGCTCAGAATCATGTCGTAGACGCGCTGGTACGCCGTGCGCGTCACGCGGGGATTCTGGCGAACGATGTCGAGGTACTCGTCGAAGCTGCCTTCCCAGTTCAGCGTCTGATACTCGCGCTTGTCCTGGAGGGCGGCGATCTTCTCTGACCAGCTCGTGCTCATGTGCCTTCCTTCTCGGTGAATCTGGTTCTGCCCCGCCGCGGGTTGGGACCGCGGGTGCTGCGCGGGGCGGAATCAAGGTTGAGAGAATGAAAGCAGAAGCGAGCGCTTCTTGAAAAGTCAGCGCGCCACCCACACGACACGTAAGTCGTACCAACTGACCGAAGGAACCAGCCCGTGCACCCGGGTCTTCGAGGCATCGAGCGACTGTCTTGACGTCATGAAGAGATACGGCTGGTCCGCATACAGCCGCGCGTGGAGCTGCCGTTGCAACGCGTGGCGTTTGCCGGCATCGAACTCGCCCCGCACCTGCTCGATCAGCGTGTCGGTCTCGGGGTTCGAGTAGCCGACCCAGTTGTCCCCGCCGGCGATCTGCGACGAATGGAACATCGGGAAGACGTCTTGCTCGGTGTCGAACTCCGTCCACAGACGGCTCACGGCTTCAAAGTCACGTTTGGCGACGCGCGATGAGAGCACCGTGGTTTCGACTTTTTCGATCTCCATCTCCACGCCGAGCGGCTTCATCTGTTCTTGAAGAATCGGGATCAGCTTCGCGAGCCGCTGCGAACTGCCGGGCATGAGGATGTGAAAGCGCAGCGGTTGCTCGGGCGAGACGCCGGCGTCGGTGAGCAACGCCTTCGCGTCAGCCGGTGAAAACGCGATCAGCTGCACGTTCGAATCACACGACACGCTGCCGCGCAGATACGGGCACGAGGTCGGCAGCTCGAGATCGAGGTCGACGATCTTCGAGATCAACTTCGCGTCATAGAGCGAAGCGAGCGCGCGGCGCACGCGCACGTCGGCGAACTCCGGCTTCGATTCATTCCACGCGATGTACGAATAGCTGTTGTCGGGGCTCTTGATGCGGTTCCAACCGCTCTGCGCCCAGCGTTGCGATTCGAGCGACCGCCACACCTGCGGAGTGAGCGCGGTCATCAGGTCGAATTCGCCGCGCTCCATCATCGTGAACGCGGCGGTCTGATCCTTCACGAAGCGGAAGGTGATGGTGTCGAGATACGCGCGGCCCCCATTGCGACGTTTGAGCGTGAGCGATTGTCCACGCTCCCATTTTTCGACGACGAACGGGCCGGTGCCGATCGGTTTTGAAAGCGTCTCGGGCCATTCACCCGCGAGCTGGGCCGCGGAGAAAATCGGCAGACGCGAGAGCGTGCGCAACGTGAACGGCGAAGGCCGGCTCCACGTGAGCTTCACCGTTTTGGCGTCGACCGCTTTCCATTCACTCAACCCCGAGAACTCGCCGCGCAGGCCAGCCGTTGGATGCTTCGCGTTCATCAACGCATCGAACGTCGCGACGACGTCGGCAGCCGTGAGCTTCGCGCCATTCGAAAACGTCGCGTCACGCAGCGTGAACGTCGTCGTGTGATGGTCGTCGCTATCGTTCCACGACGCCGCGAGGGCAGGGCGGAGCGCTCCATCGGGCGCGATCTCCAGCAGCGTGTCGAGCACCAGCCCGCGCGTGATGCGCAACACCCACGCGTCACGGCAACTGTCGTCGAGCGCGTTCAAACCCGCGGGCTCGTTCATCACGCGAATGGTGAGCGCGCCGCCATCGACCGGTTCGCCGCGTTCCACCGGCAGGCGCCCCTCGAGCCACTCCTGCGAGACCGGAGGCGTCGCTGCATCTGTTCCCGACTTCGAGCGACAGCCGCACACCAACGCAATCGTCAGAAACACGAAGAGCCGCACGCTCGAAGCGTAGCGGCTCTCGGTGCGGAACCTTCAGCGTGTTTTCAGTACGTGATGCCGAGCGAAGTCGGCGCGTTGAGCGCAACCACGTATTTGGGGAACTGATCTTCAGGCATCGAGCGCAGCACTCCGTACGGGTCGCGGTAGAACACGCGGCCGTCCTGAACCTTGTCGAAGGTGACCGCGTGATTGAAGTCGCCTTGATCGACCTGGAGGATCACCGGGCGATTCTGTGCGCCGGCCGCCGAGTAGTTGCGGAGCTTGTCGAGCGCGGAGGCGCCTTCCTTCTCCGTGTAGAATTCCGACTGGCGGTACGAGACGCCGAAGAGCTCGCCGAGCAACCGTGACTGCTGCGTCGGCTTGATGCCGCGCTGTTCGGCGCCGGTCTTCTCGTTCACCGACTTCTGCGCGAACGGGTCGAACTTCGAATCGACGCCGTTGGCGTACTCCATCGCGGCGTTCTGGAAGATGGTGTCGGCGACCGAGCGGTTGTCGCGCGCGGCCGTCTCGCCGCCGTCGAGCACCAGCTTGCCCTGACCACGCGCGTCGCCGCGCATCGCCGCCTGACCACCGGGGCCCGTGAGGTCGGCCATGATGCGCGCGAACTCCGCGGGCTCATCGGCGACCAGCTCGTACTGCATCGAAGTCACGGTGCACGTCGGCGCGTCACCCTGCTCGACGCGCTGCGGGTTCACGACGTCGCGCAACACCGACTCCAGCACTTCGCCGCGCGTGGTGCCGGCCGCCTTCGCGTTGAGCGGTTCGCTCGCCAGCCGCGTGAGGTTCGAGAGCAACGTCTGACCCGTGGAGTCGGTCGACTTCAGCGCCGCCGGGTTCTTTTCGAGCAGCGCGCCGACCAGGTTCGCGGTCGAATCGCTCGCGCCCTTGAGCACGGTCGCGACCTGCGCCTGTTCTGCCGGAGAGAGACCAGCCGTCGCCGCGAACTTCGTCACCTGCGCGGCGACCGACGAACCAGCCTTCACGAAGGTCGGCGTCTCCAACTTGGTGTACAGCGCCTGGCGCTGCGCCGCGGCCTGCGGCGTGTCGGCGAACAGCGCGTCACGAACGGCGTCATTGGTGTTGGCGAGCGTCGTGCCGCCGATGGTGTCGTCAGCGATGCCGCCAGCCTTCTTCTTGCCGATGGTGTCATCAGCGATGCCGCCAGCCTGCTTCTTACCGATGGTGTCATCAGCGATGCCGCCAGCCTGCTTCTTACCGATGGTGTCGTCGGCGATGCCGCCGGCTTTCTTCTTGCCGATGGTGTCATCAGCGATGCCGCCAGCCTTCTTCTTGCCGATGGTGTCGTCGGCGATGCCGCCCTTGGTCTTCTTGCCTTCGCTCTCGTTTGCGAGCGCGGCGCGGCGCGCATTGGCGTCGAAGGCGCTGTCGACGGCGAACCCGGTGGCGGGCGTCGTGGTCGACCAGGTCTCCGCTTTCGCAGGAGCCGCCGGAATGGCCGGCTTGGTGGTGGCCGGAAAGGAAACCGGCAGACGTACGCCCGTGTTCTTGGGATCAATTGCCATAACGGTTACATTGTCGCACGTGGATGGGGTGGTGTTGCGTAGGTAAAACACCCGTAAATTCGACCTTTTGCAGTATCGTTTGAGCCCCTGTGGAAACGTTCGGCCGCTACACATTGGTAAAGCGGCTTGGCGCGGGCGGCATGGGGGAGGTCTTTCTGGCGAGGCAGGAAGGCTCCAACGAGACGCTCGTGGTGAAGCGGATTCTTCCGCACCTCACCCAGAATCCACGGTTCCTCCGCCTGTTCCTCGATGAGACGCGCATCGCGTCGCGGCTGATCCACCCCAACATCGCGCGCATTCACGAGCTCGGCGAAGCCAGCGGCACGTGGTTCGTGGCGATGGAGCACGTCGACGGCATCGACCTGCGCGAGCTGCTGAAGCGCACGCGTGAGCAGGGCCATCACGTGCCGCTGGAGATCGGCGTGTTCATCGCCGTCGAGATCGCGCGCGGGCTCCACTACGCGCATCAGGCGACCGATTCGCAGGGCCGGTCGCTCCACATCGTTCATCGCGATATTTCCCCGCACAACGTGCTGCTCGGGCGCGACGGCACGGTGAAGGTCATCGACTTCGGCGTGGCGCGCGCGGCGAACAAGTCGATTCACACCGCGACCGGTGTGCTCAAGGGCAAGTTCCCGTACATGTCGCCGGAGCAGGCGCAGGCGCGGCCCGTCGACGCGCGCACCGACGTCTTCGCGCTCGGCATCGTGCTCTGGGAGATGTTGTGCGCGCGGTACCTCTTCCGCGGGAAGACCGACGCGGCGACGTTGAAGATGGTGCGCGCCGCGGAAGTGCCGACGCCGTCGGGCGTGCGCGACGACATCTCCGAGGCGCTCGACGCGGTGCTGCTCAAGTCGCTGCGCAAAGACGCGAAAGATCGCTACCAGACCGCGGAGGCGTTTCGCGAGCACGCCCGAGAGCGCTTCGCGAAAC
>JBEHYH010000100.1:0-15144 GCA_048498275.1 Myxococcota bacterium
GGGAGAGCTACGCTGCGTCGACGGCTCCCGGCTGGAGGTGCTGCCCGTCCCCGCGCGGGACCGTGGCGGCACCCCTTTCGAGGTGACGCTGGAGATACGGCACGACGGCCGGTCGTTCGGCGCGGCGGTTGAGGCGCGTGGAGCCGGAATGGGGCCGGCTCCATGCGCTTCCCTTTTTACGGACCGCAGGAAGTGTCGCAGTCGTGCTGCTGGTCACCAGACGACTTACGCACGCAGCCACAGCCTGGATAAGACGTGTCGCAATTCCACTCGGTCGAAGCCGAACACACGAGCAAAGCCACCGGCTCGCGGCTCTCGACGGTCTTCAAACGGGGTGACGCCCACACACGGCGCATCATCGAATTCTTCAGCATCACTTCCATACGTGCACACTCCCCGTCGTCACGTCTGCATAGAGCAGCGACACGCCTGCGCCAAAGTCGCCGACAGCCACCAGCCGGTTCGGCATCGAAGAAGTCAGCCCACCAACGCGCACCGGGCGAATCTGAGAAACGTTGAACTGCGGGTGGCCCGGACCGACAGAGTTATCGAACGAGCCCGCGCGCTGGTACAGCACCCAGAGGCCGTTGTTGGTCGCGACTCCTTCAGCGACCATGAGGTCCGACTTGCCGTCTCCGTTCAGATCCCCCGACGTGACGTTCGCGCCGAAGTTGTTGTACCCGAGGAACGATTCGGTCGCCGCACCACCCGCGACGCCAGTCGCGCTCCACGCGGAGTAACGATACACGCGATTCTCGAGTGGGTAGCCAACGTAGAGGTCGGCGAGGTCGCTTCGCTGCACCGGGCCCGCGCCCCACGCCGCAGTGCCGAGGCCCTGCACAATGGAGTTCGAATTGGTCAATGCTCCAGAGATGACTTGCACGCCTCCGTCGAACGCCGGGAGCGGCGCAGCAGGAGAAGAACTCGTGACCTGCGACGCAGCGTAGAGCGCGAACTTGCTCACGTTGGCGCGGGGGATCGACACGAGCAACTCCGGCGCCGGCGTAGTGCCGTTGAACGTGCGTCCGGTGACGCCAGGCAGCGTGATGACGCCGTTGCGATTGAGACCGAAGCCGTTCGAGGCGTTCGCTGTGTTGATGTTGAACTCCGCTTCGATGACCCAGTTCGCGGAGTTGATGTCGATGTACTGCTGACTCGGCGCGAACGCGGCTTGCCACTGAGCGAACGAGCGACCCTTGAAGATGTAGACGCGGCCTCGGCCGCCTCCGTACAAGTACGCGGGGATGGCGATTTCGCCGAGCCCATCGTTGTCGAGGTCAGCGATGGCCGTCGCCGTCCACCCGATGAGGTTGTTGGCGTCGCCGCGAATCTCGATCGACCTGGTGATGTTGCCCGTCGAGCCGAAGAAGACAAAGACGCGACCGATGGTTGAGTACGAGCGCTGCCCGACGACGATGTCGGCCATGTTCGCGGTCGTCGAATCCGTCGCGTCGTCACCCAGGTTGCCCGCGCTCGACACGTCGCCACCGAAGAAGGTGCCGGTGTTGTCGGGCGGCGTGAGCTCCTGACAACCGGTACCACAGGTGCTCTGCGAAGCGAGACCCGCTGAACCCGTGAAGACGTAGACCGAACCCACGTTTCCGCGGCTCGGCGCGGAGATGATGATGTCTTTCTCGCTCGAGCCGGTGACGTTGGAATTGAGCAGCACCGTGTGACCGAAGTCGGTCGGCGCGCCGGCGACGGTGAGCACGATTTCGCTCCACGTGTTGGCCAGCGCGGTGGGCGCCGCGTACGTCGCGTAGTTGCCGACCTCATCGACCGCGCGCGCGGCGATGTAATACGTGTTCAACGGAGGCAGCGTCAGCGAGCGGCTCGTCGCGGCCGTCACGCCTTCCTGCTTGGCGACGTCACTGAAGAAGTCGGCCTCCTGCAGCAGCGAGTCGTTGCCCGGGACCGAAGACGTCGACCAGCGCACGTCGTAGCTCGCCGCGCCGCTCGCGCCGTTGGAACCGTCGTCATTCACTGCAGCCCACGAGAGGTTCACGGTCGCGGTGCGCGCGGCGGTCAGCGTCTGCGTCACCGTGATGGCGCCCGGCGCAATCACGTCGACCTGCGAGACGTGCGTGCTGGTGTACGTGTTGCCGGCGGGGTTGGTGACGCGGATCACCATGCTGACGGTGTTGGCGCCGAGCTGGTGCGGCAGCTTCAGGTCGAGCGACGAATTGAACCCGTCGACGTCGACCGTCACCGAGGCCGGCGTGGTCACGCCCAGCACTTCGAGCTTCGAATCGAACGGCGTCACGCGCGCGCCGTCGATGTTGCTGACCGCGAGCTTCAGATCCGCTCCGTCGACACTGGAGTTCAGGTCGCCGAACACCATGTCGGTGGCGATGGCGGTGGCCACGCGGTTGTTGCCGGTGAAGGCGCCGAAGGTCAGCGCCGCGTCTTTCTGCACGGGGATGAGCGTGGTGACGCTCGAAGAACGCTGCAGCGCGAGGCCTCCGACGGTCGGGGCCTTGAGGCTGACGATGAAGCTCCGATGCGAGAGGTTGCCGAACCCGTCATCGATGGTGACCGTGTACTCGCCGCCCTCGTTGAACGCCTGCGAGGGGAAGGTCACGTTGCCCGTGAGGTCGGTCACCTGCGGCGTACCCGACGGCGTGGCCGAAGCCGGGCCCGCGTAGAGGTACACGTTCTTGCCGAGACCACAGTCGGCGGTCACCGCCCGCACCGCCGCGTTGCCGGTCGCCGGAGCAATCACGTTGTCAGGTACTCCCGCGCCCGCGCGATTGAGCCAACTGCCATTGGCGTTGGTGTTGATGGGCCCGCCGGACGCGAAGTCGAGGCTGCACGACGCGTTGGTGACGGTGATGGAGATGCTCTTGTGGCCGCCGGTCGGCGCGACGCATTCGTTGCCCGCCTCGTCTGCGTACGTCGCGGTGACGGTCTGCGTGTTCTTCGGGTAGCGCACCGCGCGCGTCGCGGAGTTGCTCGCGACGGTGAGCTGGTTGTTCGAGATGCCGCTCAGGCTCGAGGTGATGATGACCACTTCGCCATCGGCGATGCCGGTGGTGGCGACGGTGGTCGTCACCTCATTCGCGACCAACAACGCGCCGTCGGCCGGCGCGGTGAGGTCGCAGGTCGGCGCCGCGAGGTCGATGCGGGTGGTCACCGGCGTGGCGGTCGCGGAGTTGCCCGAGGCGTCGGTACACGTCGCGCCGATGGTGACCGTGGAGTCGCCGGTGAGCCCCGTGAACTGCGTCGTCACGGCTCCCTGCGCGGGCGTGACGTTCTGGTCGGGCTTGCCGGTGAAGGTGAGCTGCACGCCGCCGCTGGCGACGTCGGTGCCGGTGTTGACGGTGACGTCGAGCGAGCCGCCGGGCACCTGCGCGAGGCCGAGCACCGGAGCCGAGGGCGACCCGATGCTGCACGTCGGCGCGACCGGGTCGACGCGGAACGAAATGACCGCCGGGTCTCCCGCGCCCGCGTAGCCGTTCATGTTGAAGACCTGGTCGGTGAGCTGCACGAAGAGATTCAGGTCGACGTCGGTCGTGTACGCGCCGGTGAGCGTCACCGTATACTGGCCGCTCGCGTACGTGGCCGTCGAAGGCCGCGTGCCGCCCAGCGAACCGGCGACGAGGTCGCGCACCGTCACCGGGCTCGTCGCAGACAACGTCGCGGGCACGTCACCGCAGCCCGGCGTGAAGATGAACACCGGCTGCGCGCCGTTGAGCTCCGCGATGTTGAGGCGGCGATCGCCGTTGGTGTCTTGCGGCAGCGTGAGGGAGTTCGCCTGCACGCAGGGCTTCGTCGCGTCAGACACCACCGCGATGGCGGGCGACGCGGGCGCGGGTGACACGCCGCCGCCGACCACCACCACCTTGATGGAGTAGCTGCCCTCGGGGAACGTGAACGACGGCGACGGGCTGGGGACGCCCTGCTGGAGCAGGAACCAGCCACTCCCGCATTCAGCCGACGTGGGCCGCTGGCTCATCGAGACCGGGTCGATGCCCTGCGTGGTGCAGACGTCGACGCGGCCACCGGCCGGCACGCGCGCCGAATAGTCGAGCGTGCGCTGCACACCGGGCGTGGAGGCCTGCGAGTCCTGGAAGGTCGAGAGCGTCACCGCGGTCTGGCCCGACGGCACCACCGGGTTGGTGATGGAGGGGCCATCGAGGTCGACCATCACCTGAATCGTCACACCGCTCGTGCCCGCATCGCCGGGGTTCACCACCGAGCCGCGGTAGCGGAACGAGCCCGACGCCACCGTCAACGGCGAGAAGTCGGCGACCCCCGTCGCGCTCAACGTCGCGCTGCCGACCTGCTGCTCCGTCGACGTGCCGCCATCGGCGAAGACCTCGGTGCGGAACAGCGTCGCCGCCTGGCCCACGCATTCGGGCTTGCTGGCGGTCTGAAAGCTGTAGGTCCCCGTCTGCAACTGGGCCGGCGTCAGCAACGCGGGTGAAGACGCGGGCCGGGTGAACGCCATGCCGCAGCCATCGAGCGCCACGGTCACCGTCACCGTCTCTTCCGTCGTGTTGCCGGCGCGGTCGGTCACGCGCACCGTGAGGGCGTAGGTCCCGTCACTCGAGAACGAGACCACCGGGTGCGCCACGCCTGAACCGTCGAGCGTGATGGCGTCGACCGACTGGCCGTTCACCAGCACCTGCAGCGAGCCGCCGGCTTCGTTGCCGACGTTCACCGTCATCGTCAGCGGAGACTCGCTCACCGTCGCGGCGTTCGCCGGCGTGACGATGGTGACGTCAGGCGCGTCGAAGTCGGTCTGCAGCGTGCCCGTGGTGGTCGTGGTGTTCCCCGCGGTATCGACGCACGAGAGCAGCAGCGCGTACGTGGCGGTCGTCGAAGGCAGCGTGAAGTCGGCCGACACTTCACCCATCATGTTCGGCGTGACCGGCGAGCTGCTGACGTTCACCACCTGAATGGTGCCCGTGGAGTCGGCCGCCATCGTGCCGGTGATGCGCGCCTGAAAACCGGCGACCGTGGGCTGCGCGTCTTGCGCGGGGCCGACGACGTCATTCACGGTGAGCGCGCACGTCGGGCTCGCGCGCTGCACGCGAATGCTCGCGAGCGCCGCGCCGTTCGGCATGTTGATCGGCCCACCATCGCGAACCAATTCAGCGAACAGGTCGTACTGGGCAGAATCGGCGTCGGGCAGCGTGGGCAACGTCACGGTCGCGACGCCGTTGGTGAAATCGGTGAGCGCGCCCACCACGGTCGCACCGCGCTTGATTCGCACCTGCGCTCCCGCGACACAGCCCGCTTCGACCTTCACCGAGAGCGGCACGCCCGACGGCAGCTCCGAAGCATTCAACACGCCCAGCGGCGCGCCGGTGTCCTGCGGGAACGAGACGGCGAGCACCGTGGGCGCGGTGCAGGTCTCCTGGCGAACGGTGACCGTGCGCTTGACGCTCTTGGAGCACGTGCCCTTCGCGATCGACGCGGTGAGCTCCGCGGTGCCGGCCGATGCCGTCACGCCGCTGAACGTCGCCGAGCCGCCCGAGACGGTGCCGGTGAACGTGTGGCCCTGCACACTCAACGTCGCCGCGTCGAACGAGAACGGAGCACCGTTGGCGGCCGCGGAGATCTTCACGTCGAACGTGTCGGGCACCGTCGCGCCTTCCGCAGGCACGTCGAAGGTCACCGTCGCGTCGTTACACGTGGGCTCGTTCTGCCCACACTGGCAACCAGTGAGGGCGAACACAGCCAGCAGCAGCGTCAATCGCGGGAGATTGCTTCGAGACATGGGTGTCGCTCCTACTGTGTCTCGCCGGGCCTTCTGCATTCAAAGCGAGAGCACCTGTTTTCCGGCCAGAAGTGCAATGAAGTCCAGCACCTCGCGTTCTGCAACATCGCGCGTCACGTCGAACTCCTGCAACAACACGTCGATGATCTGCCCCACTGTCCGGTGACCATCGACGAGCTCCATCACGCGCTCACCGACAGCAGAAACCGAACCATCTTCACCCTCGAAGCTGTGGAGGCGTTCGTCAGCGGTCGCGGCCACCCAGCGGCCTCCGACCTTCTGCGCGGCGGCCTCGGGGTGAACCCGCGGCACGGAGCTCAACGTTACCGAACCCACGCAGCCGCCCCGAGCGCGACGAAGAGCGCCAACAGGTACACGTTGCTGCAGAGGAAGAGTTGGCGCGCCCAGACCGCGTCGGCTTTCGAGCGCCAGCCTTCGATGGCGAAGCCCAGGTAGATAAGGCTGAAGCCGGCAGCGACGAACAGGTACGAGCGGCCCGCGAGCCCGGCGAAATACGGCGTCACCGCGGCGAGGCCCTGCAGCACGGCGTAGATGACGGCGTGCAGCCGCGCGGTGTCTTCGCCTTTTTCGGAGACGACGGTGCGCAGACCGGCGGCGCGATATTCGCGCGCGCGGAACAGCGCGATGGCGATGAAGTGCGGCAACTCCCAGCAGAAGAGAATCGCGAAGAGCGACAGCCCACCCGGCGCGATTTCGTTGGTCGCGGCGGTCCAGCCCATCAGCGGCGGCAGCGCTCCCGGCAACGCACCGACCTGCATCGCCCAGTGCGAGCGCGGCTTGAGCGGCGTGTAGACGAAGACGTAGCTGACCAACGCGAGCAACCCGAGGCTGCAGGTGAGTGGATTCACCCACCACAACATCGGCAGCGAGATGCCGGTGCACAGCGCGGCGAACATCACGGCCGCTGGCGCGGAGATGCGGCCTTGCGGCAACGGGCGCTGCGCGGTGCGCGCCATGAAGCGGTCTGACTCGCGCTCGAAGACGCAGTTGAGGGTGTTGGCGGCGGCGACGGTGCCCGCGGTGCCCAGCAGCGTGAGAACCCAGGTGCGGGGGTCACGCGTGGCCGAACCTCCGGCGAACCACAGACCTCCGGCGGCGGTGATGAGCACCTGCAGCGAGAGCCGCGGCTTGGTCATGGTGACGAAGTCGCTCGCCAACGCCGCGAACGAGCGCGGCGGAGAGGCTTCAGAAGCGGTGAGCGGCTCGGCTGTCACAGCCCGCCGCACCTAACGCTTTCTCACCCAGGGCGCCACCCGGCACGCTTCCTCCACCGCATTTCCTGGGTGGGTGGTGGGGGCGAACGAGGCGCCTGGTGCTCGAAACGCGCAGGCCCTCGCCCCCGCGCAAACACGGCACCATGACTCGGTTTTCCAGGCGCCGGAGACGAGCACCGGCTCGCCCCCGAAACTCATGCCCTCGCTGCCGGAATTACAGGTTCTTCATGTCGGCCGCGCACGCGTCTTGCGGAGCCATCTTGAGGAACGCCTGCGCGAAGGTCTTCGCCTTCTCCTTCTCCTTCGGGTCCTTCGAGAGGAGACGGGCGTAGTGGCAGTACGGCATCGCGTTGTCTTTGTCGGCGTTGAGCGCCTTCTCGTAGGTCGAGGTCGCGCTGTCTTTCTCGCCCTTGAGCTCGTAGGTCTGCGCGAGGTCGTCGAACACCACCGACGCCATCGAAGGGTCGGTCACGTATTCCTCCGCCGACTTCTTCAGCAGGTCGATGGCCTTGGCGTAGTCCTTCTTCTCGTCGCGGTAGATCTTCCCCAGCAGGTAGCGCGCTTCGGGGTTCTTGCTCTTCGTATCGGCGAGCGCCTTCTCGAGCGTGTCGCGGGCGGCGTCGAACTTCTTCTGTTTGTACTGGGCCTGACCGAGCATCGAGAGCAGCTTGGGGCTGTTGGGCACGAGCGTGAGCGCGTTCTTGAGCGCCTCTTCGGCCGCCGGCTCGCCGCCCTCTTTCCTCGACAGCACCTTCGCGAGCTCGACGTGGAACTGCGAGGCCTGCGGGCTCGCCGCGATGGCCTTCTTGATCTCCGCGGCGGCCTCGTCGTACTTGCCTTCCCACGCGAGACGGCGGCCGCGAATGAGCAGGAGCTCCGGGTTGTTGGCGTCGAGCGAGAGACCGGCTTTTTCGGCGTCGCTGACTTCCTTGGCGACCGCGGCCGCGTCGGTCGGCACACCGGTGCAATCGCTGAGCGTCTTCTGGAAGTTCTTGTCGGTGTACTGGGGGATGTCGCGCGACACGCGGCTGTAGAGCAGCGCCTTGATGAAGAAGTTGGTCGCCTGCTGACGCGGAGACGTGAGGTCGGTCATCGCCGAGAGGTCCTTCACGTTCTTCGCGGCGAGGCAGTAGCCGTTGCCGGGGTTTTCCTGGTCGAGCACCAGGCTGGCCGCGCCGAGCAGACCGTCGGGGTGCTTGTTGTTGCCGTAGCGAACCGCGTTGCTGAACGCCTGCAGCGCCGCTTCGGCCGCGCCACGGCGGCGGTGCAGTTGACCGAGCGCCGCGTAGATGCGCGCGTCGTCGGGCGCGATGGCCTGCGCCTTCTCGAGCGCGTCCTTCGCGGTCTCGAGGTCGCCGGAGTTCATCAGGATGATGCCGCGCGTGAGGTAGTAGAGGCTGACGTTCTTCTTCTGCGCCTCGGCCGCCGCGATGCGCTCGTCGATGGCCTTGAGCCCATCGGCCGCCTTGCCGTTGTAATAGGCGAACATCGCCTCGGCCGCGTGCAGGTACACCGATTCTTCCTTGTTCGAGAGACCGGTCTGCAGGTTCTTCTCGGCGTTCTCGCGATTGGCTTCGTCGTGAACGTGCTCGCCCCAGCGAATCGTGTACGCGTACGCCAGCAGGCCGCGCGCGTTGCGGTTCGTCTCGGAGCTGCCGTTGAGCGCCAGCGCCTGCTCAGCCTTGTCGATGGTGTCCTGGTAGGCCTTGAAGTTGTCCTTCTTCAGCTCCGCGGTCGCTTCGCGAATGCCCTTGTTGGCGTCACGGATGGCGGCGGCGCGGTTCTGGCCGATGAAGTAGTAGCCGATGGCGACGAGCGGCACGGCGATGGCCATCACCAGGAACATCGTCTTCGCGGCGCCGCCGCTCTTCTTGCGCGGCACCTGGCTGACGTCGGAGATGACTTCTTCGTCTTCATCGTTCACCGGGCGGCGAACGGGCACGCGCGTCGGCGGCGCAGAAGAGCGGGGCTGTGAACGCGGCTGCGACGCCCGCGCGGGCGCGGCGGGCTGCTGCACGGGCGACGTGGCGACAGCTCCCGCGGCCGGCTCGACCGGCGAGAGCACCGGCGGCGCGGCGACGACGGGCGCGGGGGGCGGCGGAGGCGGCGCGGCCGGCTTGGGAACGGGGACGCCGTTCTTCTGCATCAGCTCCAGCGTCTCGCCATCGGCGGGGTCGGCTTCGTACGCCTTGAGCAGCGTGTCCTTGCCCGAGGCTTCACCGCCCTTGAGCTGCAGGGCGCCCAGCATGCGCAGCGCGGCCTTGTCGGTGGGCGAGACCTGCACCGCACCTTGAAGTTCCTCGATGGCCTTCTTGTCTTTGCCCTGCTCGGCGTAGACGCGCGCCAACAACACGCGGGGGTCGGCGATCTGCGGGTGGGCTTTGACGCCCTTCTTGCAGACCACCATGGCTTCCATGAATCGGCCCATGCCGAGATAGGCCTCGGCCAGAGGCTTGTAGGCCTCAGACGCGGGGTCCGTCGCGAAAGCATGTTCAAGTTTTGCGAGCTCGGCCGGGCTCAAAGTCTTCGTGGCGGGAGGCATCAGAGAGAGCGCATTTTGTGACACCGGAGACATCTCGCGTCAAATGTCTATTCGGGAGAGAAACTGTTCCTTGACAGTCTCGGCTCGAAAATCGTAGTCAGCCGCCCGCCGTTCAAGACGTCCACAGCGCGTATATTTTTTGGGGGTGTAGCTCAGTTGGGAGAGCGTCGCGTTCGCAATGCGAAGGTCATCGGTTCGATCCCGTTCACCTCCACCAAAAAATGAAAAGCCCCGCTTCTCGAAAGAGGAGCGGGGTTTTTCTTTGCCTGCAGCTTTTGGAAGACCCTACGGCACGGGGCCGGCGAGCAGTTGCTCGAGCGGGGAGAGCGGCTTGCGCTCCTCGGGGGAGGCCTCGACCTGTGGCGCCGGCGCTTCGATCACCGCGGCTTCAGCGGCCTGCGCTTCGAGTTCGGCTTCGGCCTTCTTCTTCGACGCGCCGCTGCGGCAGGTGCGGCACCACGGCTGATTGCGGATCGCGCCGTCGGCCATCTTGCGCAGCCCGAACATCGCCAGCGGCTTCATCGATTTGCACTTGAGGCACATCATGGTGATCAGCACCTCGTTCCCTTCGGCATCGAAGACGGCCGACTTGCGGCGCTTTCTCGGCTCTTTCGAGGCTTCGGAGGCCGGTTCGGAAGGCGTCGTGATCGGGGTGAGGTTGGGCGTGACTTTGTAGAGCATGTGATCCCCTGTGATGGCTGGGAGGCCGATTTACCGGCCTGAGATCAACAATCTACGCAGGTAAGACCTACACATGCAACGGGACATGTCACGTATTGTCACGTCACGGGAAAGGCCCGGAAGTTGTGGCTGGCCGGCTGATCTGAAAGCGCTCCGCGGGCTTGATGAAGTTCGCACCGAAGCGGAAAGCACGCGCGCGACGAGCGAGCCGTCTCGCCGTTGAACCGCGCTCGCTTCAGTGACCTTCCGGCGCGGTGCAGACCTCGCCGGTGTCGACGAAGCTGATGCGATTGGGCGTCGGCGCTTTGAACGACGACTTCTTCTTCTGCCAGTACGCGATGAGGTCGTCGCGCACGTTGGTGCCTTTGTTCTCCTGGAGATCGATCTGCCCCTTCTCGAGCGTCGCGAGCGCGGGGCCGAGCCCATCACCTCCGCGCGCGAGGAAGTCGGGCATCGCCACGCGGTACTTCTTCTTCGCGTCGAGCTTCCTGCTGCCGGGGAACGTGAAGGAGAGCAACCGGTCGCTCACGAGACACTTCTTCAACTTCACCTCGAACCCGGAGACCTGGAAGGCGCCCTTGCGCGCTCCGTAGGCGGCGCTCAGCATCTTGCCGAACTGCTCCGCGTTCACGGTGACGATGGCGACCGTGTTGTCGAAGGGGATCACCTCGTACACGGCGCCATAGGTCAGCGGGCCCGCGCGCAGATCAGCGCGGAAGCCGCCGGGGTTCATGATCGCGAAATCAGCGCCGGTCATGCCGCGCAGGCCGTCGGAGAACACGTCGCCGAGCGCGCTCTCCTTCTCATACGCGCGGTTCAGATCCTCCGGAACGTCGAGGCCGAGCGGCCGGTGCTGCAACTCCGTCACCGCGGCCTGCGCGGGTTCGATCAACTTGAGGATCTCCGCATCGGCCACCACCGCCGCGCCGTGGAACATCGCGGGCACCGGCTTCACGTCGGCCGCGCGCGCCTTCAATTTCTTCGCGTCGCAACTGTGGGTCGCCTCGTCCCACGTCTCGCAGACCTCGATCGCGGGCGTGATGACCGTCTTGTCGGCGATGACCTTCTTCGTCGTGGGGTCAATCGAGAGCTCCACGAGCCCGAACGCGCGCCCGAACGAATAGCTCTCGATGACCGGCGTGCCGTTGATGAAGTGCCCGAGCAGCGAATGGCTGTGCCCCGCGACCACCGCGTCCAACGTGCCGGGCGGCAACGCGTTCATCATGCCGAACACCTCGCCCACGTCGGCGTCGCAGCCGGTCAGCTCGTGCGGATGATCAGCGTGCGGGCATCTACCGCCGGCGTGGATCGTTGCAATGACGATGTCCGCTCCAGCCGCGCGCAGCCGCTCCGACGCGGCCTTCGCTTCATCAGCCAGCGGCGTGAACTTGAGCGTCGCCACGTTGATGGGCGTGGTCACGGTGGGCGTCTGCGGCGTCGTCAGGCCCACGATGCCGACCTTGAGCCCCTTGCGTTCGACGATGATGGTTCCATCTCCGCGCAGCCATTCGGGCCGCGTGTCGGTCGCCGTCTCGTAGATGTTCGCGGAGAGAATCGGGAACTTCGCCTGCGCGATGCGCGCCTTCAGCGCACCGAACGGGTCGGGCGAATCTTTGTTCGCCACGGGCGCGGGCCCGACCGGGCCGTAATCGAATTCGTGGTTGCCGATCGCCGCCGCGTCGTACCCGAGCGCGTTGAAGATGCTGATGATGACGCTGCCTTCCGACAGGTTCGAGACCAGCGTGCCCTGAAACATGTCGCCGGCGTCGACCAGCACCACGCCTCCCGGGTTCTCCGCGCGCAGCGCCTTCACGTACGACGAGAAGGCCGCCAGGCCACCGAAGCGGATCTCCCCGTTGGGGAACTGCTCGCTCTGCGCCGCCGCCCAACCGTGCACGTCGTTGGTGCCGATGAGCGTGAGCTTGAGGGGCTCCGGCGCTTTCGGCGGAGCCACTTCGGCGGCCGGTTCAGTGCGCGCAGTCTCACGCGGGGTCTGACAGGCCGAAACAACCAGACACAAGAACGTGACAGCGAGCTTCTTCATCAAAGGTCGGCGAACCAACCACAGCGGCCGCAACGCGGGAAGCAGCGAACGTGCGCCGCACCGCCCGAAATCAGCGGCGGAATTTTCGCCGCAACATCAGCAGCAACAACGCCGGCACGAAGAGCAACGGCGGCGCGGCGCACCCGCACAGCGGCAGCGGCTCCCCGCCACCGCCTCCGCCCGGCACCACGCCGCCGGGCCCGTTGCTCTGGCCCGCGTCAGCCGCACCGGGGCCGCCGTCGAACCCGCCGTCGAGGGTCACGCCCAGCGAAATGCCGAGCGCCGAGCCGAGCTGCGAGAGCTCGAGAATCTTGTAGTTCGCGGTGAGCTCGTCTTGCACCACGAGCGTGGTGCCGTTCGACGCGAGGTATCGCGGGGAGACCTTCGACGTTCCACTCGTCACCGAGAATTTGCCGATGAAGCCCGTGGGGGCCGACAGTTGATGCACGTAGATGGAGTTGTCGGTCGACGACGCGAGCAGCGCGTAGGTGCCATCACCGATGGTGGTGACCACGATGCCTTCCGCGGAGCCCATGTTGTCGGAGATGACCGTCTTCACCGTGGTGCCCTCGGCCGAGACCACCGAGTCGGAGAGCGTCGCGTAGAGCTTGCCGCCGAACCACGCGAGGCCACGCGGCGCGCCGCTGAGCACCACCGACGAGATGGGCGCCGGGTTGCCATACGCGAACTCGTAGACGGTCGTGCCGCCGTTGTTCGCGAACACGCGCGTGTTGCCGATGGCGTCGGTGCCCAGCGCGACCATCGAGACCTGCGGGAGGTTGAGCGTCGGGGAGCCGCCGTCGGTCAGGCTCATCTCGACCAGGCTCGACTCATAGAAGAACAGCACGCCGGTGTTCGGCACCGCGACCGCGAGCACCCCGTCGCGAAGGTCGGCCGCGCCGTTGAGCCCGACGGGCACGAACTGCTGCTGCACGCCCGAACGGTTGTACGCGTAGAAGCTGTTCATCGAGCGGTCGGTGCCGATGACGCGCGTGCCGATGGCCGGGTCTCCCGCGGTGAAGGAGGGGATGGCCGGCGTCTGCGCCAGCGCCTCGACCGTGATGTCGGCGAACGCCGTGCACGCGGCGAGCGCGCCCAGCAGCATCACTTCACGGCGGGCACGCGTGATTCGCGCAGAAATTCCCGCTCGCACATCGCAACCCGGCGCAGTCGTCGTCTTCACAATCGGTTTCTCCATCGCCGTCTTCATCGCGGCCATCGTCACATCGGCTCTCGGGAGGGAAACACCCACGCTGTGGCGAGCCGTCCCACCCGGAATCGGGAAGGCCTGCATCCGTTACACCCGCATCGACGCCCGCGTCGAATGTGCCCGCGTCGAAAGCACCCGCATCGACGTCGCCTCCATCGAAATCTCCCGCGTCGACTTCGCCCGCATCGGGCACGCCAGAATCCATCAGGCCTGCGTCGACGCCGGCATCCACCACGCCGCCATCGTAGAAACGGAAGCCGCAGTGCCACGCGGGCGGGGTCGATTCGTTGCACACCTGGCCAAGGCACGCGAGGTCGAGGCAGTCGCGCGCGCCGTTGCCGTCGTTGTCGACGTTGTCTTCGCAGTCCGACTCCACGCAATGACTCGCGCGGCACTGCGTGCCCTGCGCGCAGCTCACACCGCACGCGCCGCAGTTCGCCGGGTCGGAGGTCAAATCGAAGCCGTCATCGACGGTGCCATCGCAGTCGTCGTCGATGCCGTCGCAGGTCTCGGTCATCGGCTCGACGGTCGGCTGGCACACGACGTCGCCGAGCACGCAGGCCTTCGCGCCGGCAGAACACGGGCCGAGCTCCGGAGCGGTGCACGCTTCATCTTTCTCGGGGAACGTCTCGTCGACGCGGCCATCGCAGTTGTCGTCGGCGCCGTTGCAGGTCTCGGCGTCGTTGCATTCGGCGGTGGGGAAGCAGCGCCCGCCTCCGCCGTACCGAGGCACGCAGTGGTAGCCGGAGCCACAATCGACGTCGGTCTCGCACGAGAAGCGCGCGTGCAGATCGAGCGGCGTGCACGCGGCCAGAAAGAAGAGCGGAACCAGCTTCTTCAAAACGCACCTCCCACGCACAGGCCCGCGCCTGACGGCCCGGCGGTCGGCGCGATGGTCACCGCGGGTTTCGCGGAGCCTGACGCGGAGACGACGCCGGCGATGACCGCGCTGATGGCGGCGGCGCCGGCGACTCCGAAAGACACGTCGGCGATGATGGCGTTGCGGTTTTGTTCGAGCGCGGTCTTGCGCGTGCCCGAGTACGTCTGCGTCGCCGCGTCGTAGCCCGCGCGCAGCCCCTCTTCCTGCTTGCGAGCGACGAGCCCGAAGCCGAGGCCGACGCCGCCCGCCGCGAGCGCGACGCCACCAAGCACCCACGTCGCCGGAGAAACGGTGCCGGGCTGCGCGGCCTCTTCGGTCTTCTTCGGAGCGACCACGGCGACCGGCACGTCCGCCACTTCGCCGGGCTTGAGCAGCAGCTTCAGTTCTTCGCGCGTCTCCTGATTCGCCTCGACGTTCACCAGGCGCGTGGTCGACAGGTACTTCTTCCGCTCGCCGCGAACCTCGTATTTCCCCGGCTTGAGCTGCAGTGACACCTCGCCGGTGCCCTGCAGCACGCCGTTGAGGAAGAGCTGCGCGTTGGGCGCGTTCGACGTCAGCACCAGCGTGCCGCGCGCCTCGCTCTCGCCCCGGAGCAACGCCGGCACCGCCTGCTCGACGTCTTTCTGGAACCGCCGCGCGGCGATGAGGATCGGGCGATCGACATCCGGCTCTATTTCGACGACAGCCGCGCGGCGGTTCGCACCACCCTCCACACCCTTCGCCAGCAGATGCCGCGCGCCGCCTCCGACCGCAACCACATCGCGCTGTCGGACTTCGTGGCGCCGAAGGATGCCGGCATCGCCGACTATGTCGGCGGCTTCGCGGTG
>JBEHYH010000101.1:0-15078 GCA_048498275.1 Myxococcota bacterium
GCTCGTTGGCGGCCATCGCGGCTTCAGCGGCGATCTTCGCGTTGTTGTGGAAGGGCAGCGGCTGGTTGCGGAAGACGACCTTCACGTCCTTGCCGTAGGTGTCTTCGATCTGCTTCAGCGTGGGCACCACGCGCGAGCAGAACGGGCACTGGAAGTCGGACCACTCGACGATGGTGACCTTGGGGGTCTTGCTGCCCTTGGCCGGGGAATCGGCCGGCACGTCGATCTTGCGGATCGCCGCGGGAGCCGGAGCGCCCGGGTTGTTCGGCTGCTGGGGCGCCGCCGGAGGCGCCGTGACACCGTTCGCGATGGTCTTCTCGTAGACCTGCGCGGCCGGCGTGCCCGACGCGATCAGCGCCTGCGCCTTGCCGAGCTCCTCGTCGATGACCTTCTTGAAGTTGTCGATGGGCTGCGCGCCCGAGATCTTCTTGCCGTTGATGAAGAACGCCGGCGTACCGGTCGCGCCGAGCTGCATCGCCTGCGCAGTGTCCTTGGTGATGGTCGCCTGGAACTGCGGCGAGGCCAGGTCAGCCTTGAACTTGTCCATGTTCAGGCCGAGCTCACCCGCGTACTTCTCGTAGGTGGCGGGGTCGAGCTGCTGCTGGTTGGCGAACAGCTTGTTGTGCATCTCCCAGTACTTGCCCTGCGCACCAGCGGCCATCGCGGCGAGCGCGGCCGGCTTCGCGTTCGGGTGGAAGTCGAGGGGGTGCTGCTTCATGACGACGCGAACCTTGTCGCCGTACTGCTTCTCGAGCTCCAGCACGGTGTTGTGCGCGCGCGAGCAGAAGGGGCACTGGTAGTCGGAGAACTCGACGATGGTGACGGGAGCGTCTTTCGGGCCCTTCACGGGCGCATCGTCGATGGTCACCTTGTAGACGCTGTTGTCAGCGCCGGGGGCGTTCGGGCGCGAGGGCGCCGGCGACGGCGCGGGGCCGTTACCGGTGATGGCCGCGACCGGCGAGCCACCCTTGTTTGAATTGAACATGCTGCCGACGGCGAAGCCGACGACACCGCCGACGATGAGGGCGATGATGACTGAAGGTTTCATGAAGCTCCTTGGAATTGAAAAGCGGCGCGGTCCATAGCAAAGGCGCAGATGTGCGCAATGCCGCCTTGAATGAGCCAGCACGGCTGAGAGTTTCAGCGTATCTGGTCGATGCGCGCGGCAAAGCGTGCCCGGCGCCCATCATCGAGCTGGCGAAGGCACTGAAAGGCCACGCTGACGTCGAGTTGTGGGCCGATGACCCGGCCGCGTGGGGTGATCTGCAGGCCTTCTCGGAGGCCACGGGCCACCCGATCGTCGAGGGAGAAGCGAAGCCGCTCCTCCGCGCGATCGTTCACCGGCTCAAGTGAGCTGGAGCACTTTTTCTTCGAGCCGCTTGCCGCGCCACACGGTGAGGAAGAGCACGTTCTTCGCGGCGAGCAGCGCCACGGTGCGCGTGATGATCTCTTCGGGCTGTACGGCCTGACCATCGAAGGTCACGCAGAGCACGTTGTTCGGCTCGACGCGCGCGTCCTTCACGCCGGAGAGCGCTTTCACCTCGGCCAGCGGCACGTCTCCGCGCGCGATCTGCACGCGGAACTCGGCGAGCTGACCGGTGAGCTCGGCCATCGTGGAGGCGCTGATCAGCTTGCCCTTGTCGAGAATCGCGGTGGCGTCGCAGAGCTCTTCGAGCTCCTGCAGGTTGTGGCTCGAGACCACCACCGTGTGCTTGCTCTTCAGGTCGCGGATGATGCCGCGCACCGACGCCGCGATCTTCGGGTCGAGGCCGGCGGTGGGCTCGTCGAGGAAGATCACCGGAGGCGCGCCCATCAACGCCTGCGCCATCGACACGCGCTTGTGCATGCCGTGCGAGAGTGCACCGGCCGCGACGTTCCACGTCTCCGGCAACTGCACGCGCTCGAGCGCGGCCTTCGCCTCCATCTCCGCGTTCGGCAGACCCGAGAGCTCGCCGTAGTACGTGAGCAGCTCGCCGACCGGCCACGTCGGAGGCAGCACCGCGTCTTGCGGCAGCACGCCGACCTTGCCCTTGAGCGCGCCCGAATCAGACGGGTCGACGCCGAGCACGCGAATGGTGCCCGAGGTGGGGAACAAGAAGCCGCACATCATCGAGAACGTCGTCGTCTTTCCCGCGCCGTTCGGGCCGATGAGGCCGTAGCAGTGACCTTCTTCGACGTTGAACGACACGTCGTTGACGGCGCGCTTCTCGCCGAAGTGTTTGCTCAGGTTCTTGATCTCGATCGCGGCGCTCACAGGTCTTTCCTCCGCGTCACGAGCTGCGCCAGGCCAAGGAAGACGAGGCCGTAACCGACGTGCACCAGACCGGCGATGAGCGCGCGGCTCCATTCAGGGTTGAGCAGGTCGTCGCCGAACTGCCAGACCGAGAGGTACCGCAGGTAGGCGATCCACGACTCCGGTTTGAACTGCGCCAGCATGCTCGTGCCCGCGTCTTCACCGGGGAACCGGTAGAAGCCCGCGACCAGCGACACGAACCAGATGAGGAAGAGCGCGATCACGTTGAGCACCAGCGCGATGCCGCCCTGACGCGTGAGGGCGCTGAAGAGCGTGGTGAGCGCGAGGTACGCCAGCGACAACACGAACGAACTCAAGATGAGCTTGAAGGTCCACAGCGCGGCGTCGCTCGCCGGGAAATCGGCGTTGAGCACCTTGGCGACGACGACCATCAGAATCGTGCAGAGCGCGAGGAGGATGGCGAAGATCGTCATCTGTGAGAGCAATTTGCCGAAGATGATGCTCGTGCGTTTGATGCGCACCACGAGATAGCGGATCGACTTGGGCCCCACTTCACCCGCGAGTTGATCGAAGCCCATCAACGCGATGAACAACGGCAGGAAGCGCAGGGTGATCTTGAAGACCACCAGCAGCACGAGGGGAATCGCGGCGAGCGCGTCCAGCATCTTCTCGTCGTCGGTCACGAAGTAACGGAGGAACGACTTCTTCTGCTCCGTCATCTGTGAATGCGCCTGGCTCAGATCGGCGCCGGCGGCGGCCGCCTGTTGCTCGAGCTGCGCGTTGGCCTGATGCTGAAAGCCACCGACGATGGTGAGCGCCAGCGCCACGAACAACACGAAGAGGATGAGCAGCACGAGTACACGGCCGCTCTTGAGTGCGCGCCGCGTTTCTCCGCGCCACACCGCGATGATTTCGGCAAGGTCCACCATAGGGCGCGAGGCTTCTGACACAGAATGACGCTTCTTGTTTTTGAAAAACCCGGGTGCCCGCTCTGCGACGAAGCGCACGAGCTGCTGGAGAATGTTTCAGCTCGCTTCGTGTTCTCCGTGGAGAGGCGGAACATTTTTGAAGACGAAGCGACGTTCGCGCGCTACCGATATCGGGTGCCGGTGGTGGTGCTCGACGGGCGTGAACTGGTCGAACTGCGATTTTCTGAAACAGAGCTGGTCGCCGCGTTGACCGCGGCAGGAGTGCAGACGAAGTGAGTGACGATTCTCACATTGCGGCGTTTCGGCAGGTCCCCCGTACCGGCGTCATCTACGTCACGACCGAAGCCACGCGGCTCGGCTTCTCTCCGCGAAACCCCGACTGGTGCAATCTCGGCCAGGGCCAGCCGGAGACGGGTGAACTGCCCGGCGCTCCGAAGCGCGTGCATCACGTGGAGATCGACGTCGACGATCAGGAATACGCGCCGGTCGCGGGCATGTGGGAGCTGCGCGAGGCGATCGCAGGGCTGTACAACCGGCTCTATCGCAAGGGGAAGAAGTCGCAGTACTCGGCGGAGAACGTCGCGGTGTCGGGCGGTGGGCGGACGGCGCTGACGCGCGCGGCGGCGGCGCTCGGGCACATCAACCTCGGGCATTTTCTGCCGGACTACACGGCATATGAAGAACTGCTCGATATTTTTAAGGCATTTACCGCGATCCCCATTCTGCTCGAGGGCGATCGTGGGTACGCGTTCACCGCCGATGATCTGAAGAAGGAGATTCTCGGGCGCGGGCTGGGGGGATTGCTGCTGTCGAACCCCTGCAATCCCACGGGGAAGGTCGTGCACGGTGAAGAGCTCGAGCGCTGGGTCGGCGTGGCGCGTGAGCTGGAGAGCGTGCTGCTGATCGACGAGTTCTATTCGCATTATATCTGGAGTTCGCCTCCCGGCCGGCTGCCGGTCGAGAGCGCCGCTCGCTACGTCGAAGACGTGAATCGCGACCCGATCGTGTTGTTCGATGGGTTGACGAAGAATTGGCGCTACCCGGGTTGGCGCACGACGTGGACGATTGGCCCGAAGCAGGTGATCGACGCGGTCGCGAGCGCGGGTTCGTTCCTCGATGGCGGCGGCAATAAACCGATTCAGCGCGCGGCGATTCCGTTGCTCGAAGAAGAACACGTCATCGCGGAGACCAACGCGATTCATCAGACGTTCCGCGGCAAGCGCGACTTCATGTTGTCGGGGCTGCAGCGGCTCGGAGTTCGCGTCGATCGCGCGCCTGATGGCACGTTCTACGTCTGGGGCAATGTCTCGCAGCTCCCGGCGCCGTTGAATGACGGCATGGGGTTCTTCAAGGCCGCGCTCGAGAAGAAGGTCATCGTGGTGCCCGGTGAGTTCTTCGACGTGAACCCGGGTAAGCGGCGTTCATCGCGCGCGTCGCGTTTCCGTCAGTACGTGCGGTTTTCGTTTGGTCCGTCGCAGGCGACGTTGGAAATGGCGCTCAAGCGACTGCAGGAACTCGTGGCGGAACACATGAAATAGCTTTGAAGGTGGCGCGGTTTTAAGGGCCAGTCCGTGCGCGTCGCGGGCTGGCTCTTTGCGCTGACCGAACTGAATCAAGCTCGCGGGTCGTGAAGGGTGCTCAGTACGCGTAGACAAAGTTGACAAACGCTGACGCGTGATTGCCAGTTAGCGCGGGTCGACTGGCAGGTTGTCAACTTTGTCTACGAGCGCCAGACCCTCTTCAGCTTGCCCATCCTCCTCTCGAGGTTGAGAGGCCGGCTCGCCTTCGGCACGGCGCCTCGCTTCCTTCAACCGCACCATCTCGAGAGGCAAGCCGTCGCAGAATGGGTGTCGCGCGTCATACGGCTGCGAGAGCCCGCGCACCCAACCATTTGCTTGCGGCTCATTCACGAGCCCGCGAACCAGGGCGTTCAACTGCTCCGCAAGTGCGTCGAGTTGCACGGCCGGAGCACTCATTCGCTCCCACGCACGCGTGCGCGCCTCGAGTCGTCGTGCGACGTCGGCACCTGTCTCCGTGAGCGCCCACGCCTGGATCTTCCCCGCGGGCGACACGACGGAAGGAGTCGCGAGCCCCCGCGAGTGAAGCGCAGACAGCGTCCGCTGCACCTGCTGGCGCTGCCGACCGATCGCCTCCGCGATGTTTGCGTTACTCATCGATCGCCGCGCCAACGCCAGGAGTACATGCGTCTCTCCGACCTCCAGCCCGAGCTGCCGCGCCCAGAGCCGATGAACCGCCTCCATCGCCGTCAACGCTCGCCCCAGCGAGACCCAGATGCTCATCGGCGCGTTGTCTCATGCAGGTCTGACAAGTTGAGACAACTGGTTGAAACGATTCATCTTTGAGTCACTTGTCGGACCCGTTTGATACACCGTCGCACAATGGCGACTTTCCTTGTCGGGCTGGTGGCGGTGACGGTCGGAGCGGCCCTCGGCTGGCTCTCCGCCCAGCGAAAATCGGCAGAGCTCACGCGCCCGCTCGAACTCGAGCTCGCGTCGGCGCGCGCGTCGCTGGCGGCGAAGGACATGGCGACGGTTCGCATGGAAGGTGAACTCCGCGAGTCGCGTACGTCGGGCGATCAGTTGGAACGTCAGCTCTCGCACGCGCATGCGGAGTTCGCGCGCGCGGAGACCGAAGCGAAGCTGGCGCGCACCCAGGTCGTCGAGTTGCAGCAGCAGTTGGCGCATGTGCAGCAATCGCTGACCCACTCGGGCGAGTTGAACGCGCGTCGTGAAGCCGAACTGCGCGCGGCGGCGGAGCGGCGTGATGCGCTCGAAGCGGAGTTGAGCGTCGCGGAGGCCGAACGTTCGCGGGCGCAGATGCTCGCGGAGTCGTTGGCGCGCGCCGAAGCACAGTTGGCGGCAGAGAAGTCGAAGGCGGTCGAGAGCTCGGCGGCGGGGGAGACGATGAAGCTTCAGTTCGAGGCGATCTCGAAGCGGTTGCTCGACGAGAAGATGAAGCAGAGCGCCGAGGGGTTGGACGGGTTGCTGGCTCCGGTGAAGGAGCGGCTCAAGGCCTTCGAAGAGAAGGTGCAGCAGACCTACGACGTCGAGAATCGCGATCGCGCGACGCTGTTCGAACGTCTGAAGCTGATGACCGAGGCGCAGAACAAGCTGCACGCCGACACCCAGGCGCTGTCACGCGCGCTGACCGGTGATGCGAAGACTCAGGGCGATTGGGGCGAGCTCGTGCTGGAAAGCCTGCTCAAGAGCTCCGGGCTGACCGAAGGGCGCGAGTTCGAACTGCAGGTCGGGAGCGTCGGCGAAGATGGCAAGCAGCGCCGGCCTGATGCGATCGTGTATCTGCCGCCCGACCGCGCGATCGTCATCGACGCCAAGTGCAGCCTGACCGCGTTCGCGCAGGCGACGAAAGCGGCGACCGACGACGAGCGCGAAGACTGCCTCGCCGCGCATGTCGAATCGGTGCGCCGGCACGTGCGGCTGTTGGGAGAGAAGGACTACACGCTCGCGACCAGGCGCCGCACCGCCGACTTCGTGTGTCTCTTCGTGCCGAATGAGGCCGCCTTCCACGCGGCGCTCTCGCGTGACTCCGCGCTGCTGGAAGATGCGTTGCGACAGGGGGTGGTCGTGGTGAGCCCGACGACGTTGCTGCCGACGTTGCAGATGGTGCGGCACGTGTGGCGCACCGAGCGTCAGACCGAGAACGCCCAGCGCATCGCCGAAGAAGCCGGGAAGATGATCGACAAGCTCACCGGCGCGATGGAGTCGTTCAGCGTCATCGGCCAGCGGCTCACCAGCGCACAAGACGCCTACGAAGAAGCGCGCACGCGGCTCACCGGGCGCGGGAGCGTGTTGCGGCTCGCCTCGCGCGTGCAGGAGCTCGGCGCGCGTTCGAAGAAGCCCGAAGACTTCAACGACGTGCAGCGCTCGCTCGACATCGAGAGCACGGAGCCGGCCGACGAGGGCGAAGAGTCAGCGCAGCTCTCGCTCATGCCTCCCGAGGAGGGTGAGCAGCCGTGCTAGAGCCCGCGGAAGTGACCGAGACTCCCGCGCCGCCTCCAGAGCTCATCGACGTGTCGACGCTGACGCCGATGATGAAGCAGTACCTCGAGGTGAAGGCGATTCACCCGCAGGCGTTGTTGTTCTTTCGCCTCGGCGACTTCTACGAGCTGTTCTTCGACGACGCGGTGAAGGCCGCGGAGATCCTGCAGATCACGCTCACCTCGCGCGCGAAGGGGGCCGAACGAATCCCCATGTGTGGGGTGCCGTACCATGCCGCGCGCCGGCACATCGCGAAGCTGATCGGCGCCGGTGAGAAGGTCGCCATCTGCGAGCAGATGACTCCGGCGGGCAAGGGCATCGTGAAGCGCGACGTCGTGCGCGTGGTGACGCCCGGCATGGTGCTCGACGACGAGGTGCTCGAGGCGCGCGAGAACAACTTCCTCGCCGCCGTGCTGCCCTCGAATGATGCCGAGGGCGAGTGGGGAGCGGCGCTGATCGACGCGTCGACCGGCGAGTTCACCGCCCTGCAGCCCGGCCCGTTGGACATCATCGCCGACGAACTCGGCGCGGTGTCGGTGCGCGAGGTGCTCGTCCCCGAGGGGAAGCTCGATGCGGTCGAGCCGTTGCTCCGGAGCTTCGCGAGGCGGCCTGCGGTGGGTCAGCTCGGCGCCGACGCGTTCGATGAAAAGCGCGGGCGCGCGCTGCTGTTGCGGCACCTCGGCGTGCACAGCCTTCAGGGCTTCGGCGTCGAGAGCGCGGGTGTGTCGCTCGGCGCGGCCGGCGCGGCGCTGCGCTATGTGCAGGAGACGCAGAAGAGCGGCGCCGGGCACATCGACCGCATCGCACTTCAGACCCGTGGCGGCGCGCTGGTCATCGATGAAGCGAGCCGCGCGAACCTCGAACTGCTCAAGACCCTCAAGGACGGCGCGCGGAGCGGCTCATTGCTCGGCGTGTTGGACCGTACCGCGACGTCTCCGGGCGCGCGCAAGCTGGCGCGCTGGCTGACCGCTCCGCTGTGCGACGTGCAGACCATTGCCGCGCGCCACGACGCGGTCGACGAGCTCGTGAAGCGCGCCGCGCTCCGCGAGACGCTGCTGGGCACGCTCAAGGAAATCGCCGACATCGAGCGGCTGTGTGGCCGGCTCTCGTTGTCGTCGGGCGGCCCGCGAGATCTCGAAGCGCTGGGCCGCAGCCTCGACGCGCTGCCGCGGTTGGCCGGGGCGTTGAAGCAGCTCTCGGCCAGTCTGCTCAACGTGCTCCTCGTGCCGTTGACCGACGCGGCGCTGCCGGAGCTCGCGTCGACGTTGAAGCGCGCGCTGATTGAAGAGCCGCCCGCGGTGCAGGCCGACGGCGGCTTCATCAAGAAGGGCTACCATGCCGAGCTCGACGTACTCATCGAGCTGTCGACGAGCGGGAAGGACTATCTGCTCAAGTTGGAGGCGCGCGAGAAGGAGCGCACCGGCATCTCGTCGCTCAAGGTCCGCTACAACAAGGTGTTCGGGTACTACCTCGAGGTCACCAAGGCGAACCTGAACCTCGTGCCGAAGGAGTGGATCCGCAAGCAGACCACGGCCAACGGCGAGCGCTACGTCACCGAGGAGCTGAAGATCTACGAAGAGAAGGTGCTGACGGCCGACGAGCAGCGCATCGCCATCGAGCAGCGGTTGTTCGAGGAGCTCCGCGCGTACGTGGTGGGCCGTGCGAAACCGTTGCGTGCCGCGGCCGACGCGGTGGCGACGCTCGACGCGCTGATGTCGTTCGCGCGCGTCTCGTCTGAACGCAACTACGTGCGGCCGCTCATCGATGAGTCGAGCATTCTCGAGCTCGAAGGCGGCCGGCACCCGGTGGTGGAGCAATCACTCGGTGGCGACTCCTTCATCCCCAACGATGTGCGCGTCGATCGCGAAGACGCGCAGGTGTTGATCATCACCGGCCCCAACATGGCCGGGAAGTCGACGGTGATGCGGCAGGTCGCGCTCTCGGTGGTGATGGCGCAGGCCGGCTGCTTCGTGGCCGCGAAGTCGGCGCGCATCGGCCTCTGCGATCGCGTCTTCACCCGCGTCGGTGCCTCCGACAACCTCGCGCGCGGCCAGTCGACCTTCATGGTCGAGATGACGGAGACGGCGAACATCCTCCATCACGCCACGCGCCGCAGCCTGGTGGTGCTCGACGAGATCGGCCGCGGCACCAGCACCTTCGACGGTCTCTCCATCGCCTGGGCGGTCGCCGAGCACCTGCACGATCGCATCGGCGCGCGCACGCTCTTCGCCACGCACTACCACGAGCTCACCGACCTCGCGCGCGAGAAGCCCCGCGTGAAGAACTGCTCCATCGCGGTGCGTGAGCAGCAGGGGCGGGTGATCTTCCTCCGCAAGCTCATCGCCGGCGCCGCCAGCACCAGCGCCGCCATCGAGGTCGCGCGGCTCGCCGGGCTGCCGCCCGAGGTGTTGGCGCGCGCGCGCGAGCTGCTCAAGAACCTCGAAGCGGGTGAGTTCGACGAAGCCGGCCGGCCACGGCTCGCCAGGCGCGCCACCGGGACCGAGAAGGAGAAGCCCGCGCCCGCCGCAGTCGATGACTCGCAGTTGGGCTTGTTCGGTGCTCCGGTGCGGCCCGCGCCTCCGCCCGCCGCGCAGCAGGTGCTCGAGGCGCTCGCCAGCTTCAGCGTCGACACCTCGAGCCCCCTGGAGGCGCTCAACGCCATCAACGAGTGGAAGCGCCGGCTCAAATGAAGCTGGCGATTCCGTCTCCTCCGCGCGCGGTCTCGCTCTCCCAGATCCCCGGTGCGTGGAGACGGGTGGGGCTGGCGGCGTTCATTTCCGCGGTGGCGACCCTCATCGGCTGGGCGATCGCGGCGAACGTGCAGAAGCCGCTCGCGGCGCAGCGCGCGTTCCTCGAGCGCGCGGTCGAGGTGAGGGCCACGGTGTCTGAGGTGGTGCTCCCGCCGATGGAGAAGCGCCTGTCGGCCCCGGCGAAGCTGCGCGTCATCTTCCAGTACCGGGGCATCGACTTCGCCGCCTCCAGCGTGCTGATGGACGGCATCGAGGCCGAGGGCATCGGCAAGGGCGCGCAGTTACCGGTGCTCATCGACCCCGATCGCCCGTCGCACGCGCAGGAAGCGAAGTACGCGCGCGCGCAGGCCGGCTGGGTCTGGCTGGGCACGCTGATTCTCGGCGTCGGTCTGCTGCTGGGCGCGGGAGCGGTGACGTTGGTGCTGCGACGCGAGGTGCGGAAGGAGCTCGACCCGCTCCGCGTCGGTGCGCTGGTGTGGCTCACCCCCGACGCGCCGCTGCCCGACACGAAGGACGAGCTGCGTTTCGCCGGGCACTATTTTCGCGACGACAAGAAATACGAGGTCACGGCGCGCGGCCGGCCCGGGCGGCGCCCGGTGCGCAACGGGGAAAAGGTGCTGGCGGCGGTGTTGCCGAGCGAGCCGAAGTGGGCGCGCGTCGTCGACGAGGAGCTCGCGACGGCGCTGGGCTGGTACCGCTGATCAGTCGTGACAGAAGTATTCGATGGCCATCACGCCGAACATGTCGCGCAAGGTGGCGGCTTCTGAACGCTGAAGACACGCGCCGGTGAGCCGCGGCTTGCCGTCGGGCGGCGGGGGCTGTGGCGCGACGATCGCGATGTGCTTGACGGTCGGCGACTTCGGGAGCGCGACGACCATTTTACCGGCACCGACCGCGTCGATCAGATCGGTCACGCGCCGCCAGCCGCGCATCGGACCTTCGTGGCGGAGCCAGTCACAGGTCTGCGCGAGGGTGAGCTCCTTGGCGCCCACGAAGTGGGGGATCTCGCAGCCCATCGCGCGGCTGACGTCCCACACGAAGATGTGACCGCGCGGCTTGCCCGGCGCGTCTTCGTCGTAGCGGGGGTTCACGGTGATGCCGAACTGTTTGACGACCTGCTCGTAGAGCGCCATCGAGCGCTTGCCTTCGCGGCTGATCACCGGGGCCTGGACGGCCTTCCACACGTCGCGGCCCTTGAGGGCCTCGGGCACGGTCTTGCCGTCGAACTTCTGCGTGGGGATCGCGGGGACCGAGTCGGTGCCCATCTTCGCGGCGGGCATCGCGAGCAGCGAGTTGCGGCGCCGTTCAGCCGTCGAGTCGGCGAAGCCCGAACCCATGCTCGCCTTCTGATGCGAGGTGAGGGTCGAGTTGAGCATCTGCGCGCGCTGCTCGTCTTCGGTGGGCTTCCTGGGCGGCCCCGCTGCAGGTTTCTTCTCGGGTGCTTTCTCCTGCGACATGTCGGCGAGCCTACCGTGATCCCGATGATTTCTCGGTGGTCAAATCTCTGACGCGAAAGAGATTTGTCGCGCGGTGTCGAAAGTTCCCCGCAGGGTCGGCGCGGCCGTTTTTTTGCCGCGATGTGCGACGCATGGTCACATGACAACCCTGTAGCGAGAGGGTTGATCATGATCAGAGCCGCTGCCATTGCCGTGTTGATTCTTGCCAGCGTGCCCGCGCGCGCCGCGACGTCTGCGGCGGCCGACGATGCCTTCCGTGACGCGAAGTCGTCGTACGAGAAGCTGAAAGGCGACCCCAAACGCCGCACGCTCCGGCACCACTGGCAGAACGTGGCGAAGAAGTTCGAGGCGATCGCGAAGAAGTACCCGAAGAGCGATCGCGCGCCCGAAGCGCTGTTCAACGCGGGCCGGCTCAACAACGAGCTCTCGCGCATCTCGCAGAAAGACGAAGACACCGACGCGGCGGCGCGCGCGTACCAGAAGCTGATCGCGGGCTGGCCCAGGCACAAGCTCGCCGACGACGCGGCGCTCTCGCTCGCGAAGCTGCTGGCCGATCGCAAGAACGACAGCGCGGGCGCGCGCAAGGTGTTGGAAGCGGCGCTCCCCGGCGCGGGTGACATGAAGGGCCTGATGAACGGCATGCTCGCGGAGCTGCCGAAGGCTCCCGAGAAGCGCGCCGCCGAGCCGAAGCGTGAAGCCGTCGCCGAGGCGAGCCCGTCGAAGCGCCGCGAGAAGGAAAAGACGAAGAAGGAGCTCGCGCGCGCGAAGCTCGACGTGGGCGACGACGACGAGCCCGGCGCTCCGTCGCGTGCGAAGAGCAACCGCGCGCAGGACGACGAGGTCGCGCAGGTGGGCGAGATGACGCCGTCGTCTGACGTGGCCGACGCGATCCGCAAGGCGCTCAAGCCGGTCGAAAAGCCCGCGCCGGTCGCGCAGGCCCGCCGCCTGCCGATCGCGCGCGTCGAGGAAGACACCGAAGAGGTGGTCGAAGACGCGGAGCCCGCGGTGGCCTCGCTGTCCGAACGGTTGCGCGACTTCCGCGTCGGGGCGCGGGAGCCGGGCGCGGCCGACACCGAGACCAAGACGCGCTTCAAGCAGTTCGCGAAAGATCAGGCGGCGTCGGAGCTGACGCTGGCCCAGCAGCTCGGCCTCAAGGTGAAGCGGGTGATCATCGACGCGGGCCACGGCGGCCACGACACCGGCGCGATCGGCAAGGGCGGCACGCGCGAGAAAGACGTCGCGCTCTCGATCGCCAAGAAGCTCGCGGCGAAGCTGGAGGCCGCCGGCCTCGAAGTGGTGATGACCCGCGACGACGACACCTTCGTGAAGCTGGAAGACCGCACCCGCATCGCGAACCGGGCCAAGGGCGACCTCTTCATCTCGGTGCACTGCAACTCCGCGCCCACCAACAAGCTGCGCGGCATCGAGACGTACACGCTCAACACCTCGTCGAACCGCTACTCGATCCGCCTCGCGGCGCGCGAGAACGCGACCACCGAGCGCGGCGTGGGCGATCTCCAGTACATCCTCGCGGACCTCGCGACCAAGGCGAACACCGGCGAGTCGTCGCTGCTCGCCAACCGCGTGCAGCAGGGGCTCATTCGCAACCTGTCCGCCGAATACAAGGACGTGAAGAACCTCGGCACCAAGGAGGCGCTCTTCTTCGTGCTCCTCGGCGCGAAGATGCCGGCGATCCTGGTGGAGACCAGCTTCCTCTCGCACCCTGATGAAGAGGCGCGGCTCGCCGACGACGCGTACCAGTCGAAGGTGGCGGCTTCGATCTCAGAGGCGGTCGAGGGCTTCCTCGAGGAGCGCAACAAGCTGGCTCAGCTCGACTGATTCATCAGCGCGCAGACGAACGAGCTCACGACCGCCCAGACTCCGAGGTCGTGGAATCGCTCGGCGCGCGCGATCTGCGCTTTCCAATCGTCGGGAGGTGCATCGAGTGACCAGGTGATCGACGCGCTGTTGATGGGCACGGTGCCGATGACGCGAACGATGACCCAGGTGAGCAGCGCCAGCAGGCCGACGATTCGGAAGGCGGCCGGTCCGTCGAGCACGGCGATGGCGACGGCCGAGAACGCCGTCGGCACGAAGAACGCCGGTACCAGCACGCGAAGTCTGAACACCAGCGCCTGACGGAGTTGGAGCTGCGCGCGGTCGTTCAAGGCCGCCGCGGGAGCGCGAAGCCCGTAGTGCAGCGCGAGCTCCATACCCGCGAGGATTCCGCCGAAGAGCAGGTTGATGAAGTGCAGCGCGGAGTTCATTCCAGCTCCGCGTCTTGCGCGCTGACTTCGATGTTCCGCGCCACGCGCCGCAGGAGATCGCGAAGCACGGTCTTCTCCTTCTGCGTCAGGCCGTGCAGCGCGATGCGTTCGCCTTCCTGCAGTGAGGCCATCGCCTTCGAGAAACGCGCGCGTGAACGGCGTGTCAGCGCGACGAGCGCCGCTCGTTTGTCGCCGGGGTGGGGCTCCCGTTGAATGACCCCGTCGCGCTCCATGCGCGCGAGGGTTTCGGCCATCGACGGTTGCTCGACGCCGGCCAACCGCGCGAGTTCTGCCTGTGAACGTGAAGTGCCTTCGGCGAGCGCGCGCAGCACGGGGAGATGACTCATCGCAAGGCCGAACGGCCGCAGGCGCGCGTCGGCATGGCGAACGAGCAATCTCGAGGTGCGATTGATCCAGAACGCGGGTGAAGCTTCCGGGCCGCAGTCGTCGGGTTGCATAGGTGCCTTTGTATAAATAGAGAGGTGCCTATGAAACAAGTGTTCATCTTGATCTTGTTCGCCGGTGTGGGCACCGGGGCTCCGGCGGCGTTGTCGGTACGACTGGTGAACCTGCGCAGCGGCACCGGCCAGGCCGGGTGCGCGCTCTTCGCGTCAGAGAAAGGCTTCCCGCAGGATTCTCGAGCCGCAGCGAAGACCAGCTGGTGCGACATCAGTGCAAAGGAGGCGGTCTGCGTGTTCGACGCTGTTCCGGCAGGCGCCTACGCCGTCGTCTGCTTTCACGACGAGAACGGCGACAGGAAGTTGGGCACGGGAATCTTAGGAATCCCCACCGAAGGGGTCGCGGTATCGAACGACGCGAAGGGCTTCATGGGCCCTCCGAGTTTCAAGCAGGCGAAGTTCTCGTTCTCAGGCGAGGCAACCGAGCTGCGCCTCGAGATGGCGTACTGACGTCACGGCGCGATCGCCTTGAGCACGCCGCCGCCGTTGGTGCCGAGCCAGATCTCGTTCGTCGAGCGCCCGAACAACGCGTTGCCGCGCTTCTCGGAGCCCGAATCGATGAGCGACCAGGTGATGCCGTCGTAGCGCTGCATGAAGCCCACGGCGTTGAGCTCGGGGCGGGCGAAGCCGGTGAGGTACAGGTTGTCGATCTGATCGCCCCACATCGCGGTGCCGACGTCGATCGACACGCGCGGGTCGCCGTCGAGTTCCTGCAAGGCGGCGGTGTCCCAATAGCCGCCGAAGAGCCTGTCGCCGAAGGTGATGGCTTCGCCGGCGCCGGGGCTCCACACCGCGCGCCAGTCGGAGTCGACCGCCATGTCGCTGCGCAGCGTCCACCCGGTGCCGTTGTTGCCGTTGGCGAGCATCTGCGTGCCGGCCGCCCAGAACTCACCGTGGTCGCAGGTCAGCGAATAGAGGTCTCCGCCGCCGCTCTCGCTGCGTTC
>JBEHYH010000102.1:0-14938 GCA_048498275.1 Myxococcota bacterium
CCCGATGCCACCAGCAGCGAGTGGACGATCTGGAATCGCAACGATTCCTCGGAGCAGATGCTCACGGCGATCCCTCCGTTGGCGTTGCTGTACGGGGCCGCGGGCCTCGCAGGTACGGCCAGCGTGTTGTGGTAGAGACAGGAGTTCGCGCATGGACAAGGTCGAGGCTGAATTCACCATCATCAATGCACTGGGCCTGCACGCCCGGGCCGCCGCACAGCTGGTGAAAGCCGCGAACCGGTACACCTGTGAAGTGGAGCTCGAGTGCGAAGGCCAGTCGGTCAACGGCAAGTCCATCATGGGCGTGCTGATGCTGGCGGCCGCGCAGGGCATGCAGGTGAAGATCCGCTGCGCGGGCGACAACGCGAAGGCGTGCCTCGATGAGATCGGCGTGCTCATCAACAACCGTTTCGGCGAGCCGCGCTGATCAATCGCAGGTCGGGAGTCGGGAAGCATCGTGTTGAAGAATCGCTGTGTGGTGGTGCTGGTCGGTCTGCTCGCAGGTTGTCCCACGGGCACTTCGAATGACGCACGAACGGATGGCGGGTTCTTCGGCGTCGACGGCGGAGTTGATGCCGGAGCGCTGCCTGCCTGCGACTGCGCGGTCGACAACGGCGTGCTGACGACGTCGTGGGAGTGCTACTGCGCGACGCACGACTGCAACTTCGCACCCGCGTTGACGTGCCCCGGTTATCGCGAGAGCGCCATGGCCTGCGGGTTCCGGTTGGACACGAGCCGACCTCCCGGCGGGCCGAACGCGTGGGTGTTCGATGATGCCGGTGCGTTCGTCGGGGTTCAGCTCTCGTCAGACACCATGTCTTTTGCATGCCCCGACGACGCGTCGTTGCATGGCCTCACTTGGCGCGCGGGTGTCTTCCCAGACGCGGGTTGCGGAGAGATGGCGTGCAACTGTGTTGATGGTGGCGTCGAGTGTCCGTGACTCGTGTCGTGTTGATCATGCTGGTGGCGGCGAGCTTTGGGCGGATCAGCGAATGACGCGGGTCATGACGCAGGCGTCGATCCTTCGTGCTGTCGAGTCGACAACTTCAACATGTTCATGTCGTGGGAGTGCTTCTGCGCGCAGTTCGGCTGCGGTGAGCACCCGCTGAACATGTGCGCTCCACATACGCAGACGACGCTCGGGTGCGGGCTGCGGACCGATGGCGTCTACAACGACTCGGTGAGCATCTCGGTCTTCAACGACGCGGGTGTGCTCGTCGGCCGAAGATTCTCCGCCGACACCAACGTGTTTTCGTGCGCCGGCGCTCCGGAGCAGACCGCGTTCAGCGTGCGCGCCGGAGTGTTCGCGGATGAGGCGTGTCGCTCGACGATGTGTGACTGCATCGATGGTGGCGTCGTCTGCCCGTGATGTGCGCCGTGCAGGTGGCGTGACGCGCCCTCGACCTCGCGCACACTTCATCAAGCGCAGGCAACTGATGGCGTTCAACGTGCTGGCACGTTGGAGCGAACGCCAGTTCACCCGTTTGAAGACGTGTGCACGAAATCGAGGGCCTGCGCGGGTTTGGCAGCGCGCATCCTCCGCCCAACCGCACCCGCTCAAGAGCTGTAGATCCATTTTCGCGCTGACCCGTTGAAGGTGGCATGCGCCCACTCTTCCGCTCGCTGGTCATCGCTTCGTCGTTGTTCGGTTCCACCGCCGCGCTCGCCGCTGATGCGAAGCAGGAGCAACCGGCTCCGCAGCTTCAAAAGGCGCAGCGCCCGACGCTCGACGTGGTCTTCGTGCTCGACACCACCGGCTCGATGTCGGGCCTCATCGAAGGCGCCAAGCAGAAGATCTGGAGCATCGCTTCTCGCCTCGCCTCGGGCACTCCGGCGCCGCGCATTCGCGTCGGTCTGGTCGCCTACCGCGACCGCGGCGACGAGTACGTGACGAAGCGCTTCGAGCTCTCTGAAGATTTGGATGCCGTGTACGCGAACCTGCAGGGCTTCAGCGCGGGCGGCGGTGGCGATGGCCCCGAACACGTCGGTCAGGCGCTGGGCGAGGCCGTGTCGCTGATGCAGTGGAGCCAGGACGCGAAGACCGCGCGCATGATCTTCCTCGTGGGCGATGCGCCCGCGCACGACGACTACAAAGACGGCTGGAACACGCGCGTGTGGGCGAAGAACGCGATTCAGAAAGGCATCGTGGTCAACACCGTGCGCTGCGGCGCAGACCCGACGACGGGCGCGCTCTTCGCGGAGCTCTCGAAGCTGGCTGACGGCACCTACGTGTCCATCGCGCAGTCGGGCGGCATGGTCGCGGTCGCGACTCCGTTCGATGGCGACATCAAGAAGTTGAACGATGAAATCGCCGACACCACGGTGACCGGTGGCGACCTGGCGGTGCGTCGTGAAGCGGCCGCCGAGCTCGATTCGTACAAGGGCATGGGCGCGGGAGTGCTCGCTGACCGCACCTCGTTCCGCACGAAGTCTGCGCCCGCCGCCGCGCCGATGGTCAGCGTGAAAGCGAAGGGCTCCATCTCGCTCAACGCCGACCCGTCGAAGGTGAACACGATGAAAGACGAGGAGCTGCCTGAAGCGGTGCGCGCGCTCCCGAAGACCGAACGCGAAGGTTACGTGCGCAAGCTGAACGACGAGCAGAAGCAGGCGCAGGCGAAGCTCGTCGAGCTCAGCAAGAAGCGCGACGAATGGATCAAGTCGAACTCCGGCAAGAAGGCCGATTCGTTCGATGATCAGGTCTTCGCCGGCGTGAAGAAGAGCGCTGAAAAAGTCGGCGTCGCGTACTGAAAATGACTGACTGATGTTCTCCGGGGCCGGGCTCGAAATGAGTTCGGCCCTCGTTCTTTCTCTCTAGAGTGGTGCGACCCATGCGACTCCCGCTTCTGCTGACGGTGGTGTCTGCAGTCTGTTTGGCCTCTGAAGACGCGCCGGTTTCACTGACGGCTTCCGACGGCACCGGCCTCAAGCTGGTGAAGCTCGAAGCGGCGGCGGTGGTGCAAGACCCGCTCGCGTTCACGGAGCTCAAGCTCACCTTCGAGAACCCGCTCGACCGCGTGCTCGAAGGGCAGTTCAAGGTGACGCTGCCGCAGGGCGCGGCCATCAGCCGGTTCGCGATGAAGATCGACGGCCGCTGGCAGGAAGGTGAAGTCGTCGAGAAGCAGGCGGCGCGGCGCGCGTACGAAGATTTTCTGCATCGCCGGCAAGACCCCGCGCTGCTCGAGCAGAACGGCGGCAACGAGTTCGCGGCGCGCGTGTTCCCCATCCCCGCGCGCGGGCAGAAAGAAATCATCGTCTCGTATTCGCACGACCTGGTCGCCGCGAACGCGCCGTACACGGTGTATTTGAAGGGGCTGCCTGAGGTCGGCTCGCTGAAGGTGACGGCGACCGGAGTCACCGGCACCGCGACGCTCGAGAAGACGAAGTTCGTGCCCAACGCCGACTTCGTGGCGATGCCGGTGCGCTCCGGAGCGGGCGTGCGTTCGGGTGACCTCGTCGCGGCGCGCGTGGTGCCGGTGGCGAACACGGCTCCGGAGATGATGAACGCGCTGACGTTGCTCGTCGACTCGTCGGGGTCACGCGCGCTGGGGTGGAAGGATCAGGTCGCGCTGGTGAAGGCGCTGATTGCCGAGCTCGCGAAGGGGCAGCCGTCGCTCAACGTCTCGGTGGTCGCGTTTGATCAAGACGTGGTGCCGATGTTCTCGGGCGCGGCGTCTTCGTTCGGTGAAGCCGATGCGAAGAAGTTGTTCGCGCGCCAGGCGCTGGGTGCGTCAAACGTCGAACTCGCGCTGCAGTACCTCGCGAGCAAGCCGACTGACCGCGCGGTGATCATCTCAGACGGCGTGCTCACCGCCGGAGCCGTCGAAGGTCAGAACCTCGTGGCGCAGGTGCTCAAGCTGAAGAGCGGCGTGAAGCGGCTCGATGCGATTGCGGTCGGCGGTATTCGCGATGAAGGCACGCTCGCGCGGCTGGTGCAGGGAAATCTCGAGCGCGACGGTGCGGTGCTCGATGGTTCGCAGCCGGTGCTGGAACTCGCGTCGCGGCTGCGGCTCTCGACGAAGTCGAAGCTGAAGGTGCAGGTCGAAGGCGCGACCGCCGTGTGGCCGACGGAGCTCTCGGGCATTCAGGCCGGTGATGCGGTGCTGGTCTACGCGCAGCTCAAGGGCGACGCGTTCAAGGTGAACATCGGCGGCGTTGCGCTGCCCATCGCGGCGCTGACCCAGGTCGATCGCCCGCTGCTCGAGCGCGCCTGGGCCCGCGCGCAGATTTCGGCGCTCGAGGCAAAGCTCAACGACGCCGACGGGCCGAACGAGAAGAAGAAACTGAAGGATGAGATCGTTTCGATTTCGACGAAGCAGCGCGTGCTCTCGTCGCAGACCGCGTTGCTCGTGCTCGAGACGGAGAATGACTACGCGCGGTTCAACATCGATCGCAAAGCGCTCGCCGACATCCTCACCGTCGAGGGCGGCAAGGTCGCGCGCTTCCACCGTGACGCGCAGTCGGTGGTGGTCGCGAAGGCGCCGCCTCCGCCGGTGGTCAAGAAGCCGGAGCCCGCGAAGAAGATGAAGGCGTCGACCGGCGCGAACCTCGAGATGTCGTTGGGTGGCGCCGCGGCTCCGAAGCCCGCGGACGAAGGCTCGATGGGCAAGCGCGACTCCGCCGGCGCAGACGACATGGAGGCTGAGAAGTCGGCGGTCGCGCGTGAAGAAGCGCCGCCGCCTGCTGCACCGCCTCCGCCGCCGGCTGCCGTCGCCGCGGCTCCACGTGCCGACGAACGTCGTGTTCAGGCTTCACCCATCGTGCAGCCCACGACTCCGGCGGTTCAACCGGTGATGGCGGAGTCGCAGTCACAGCCCGCGCCGTCGCCGGAGCAGAACTCCGTCGACCCGTACATCGGCCAGTTCAAGACGGTGATGGACGCGCTCAAGACCGACAAGCCGAAGGCCGTCGCGCTCGCGCGTGGTTGGCATGAAGAGCAGCCCGGCGATTTGCTCGCGCTCGTCGCGTACGGCGAGGTGTTGGAGGCGACGGGCGATGTCGCGAACGCCGCGCGCGCGTACGGCAGCATCATCGACCTCTTCCCCTCGCGCGCAGACCTGCGTCGCTTCGCCGGGGTGCGCCTTGAGCGTCTGACGTCGGGCCTCAACCTCGCGACCGACACCTTCGAGAAGGCGCTGGAGCAGCGGCCTGATCACCCCGAGTCGTGCCGGCTCTTCGCGTACGCACTCATCCGCGCGGGCAGGTTCGAGAAGGCGTTCGAGGTGCTCGCGAAGGGCGCGAAGGCGGGTTACCCGTCGGGCCGCTTCCTCGGCGTCGACCGCATCCTCACCGAAGATCTCGGGCTCGCGGCGGCGGCGTGGGCGAAGGCCGACCCGAATCGTCGCGGTGAAATCATGCAGAAGCTGAAGTCTGCCGGCGGTGTCGAAGAAAGCGCTCCGTCGATTCGCTTCGTCTTGAACTGGGAAACCGACGCGAACGACGTCGACTTCCACATCTACGACGCGAAGGGCGGCCACGCGTATTACTCGTCGAAGGTGTTGCCCTCGGGCGGCGAGCTCTACGCTGACGTCACCACCGGCTACGGCCCGGAGTGCTTCACGATTCGTCTGCCGAAGGACAAGCGCGCCTACCCCTACACACTGCAGGCGCACTACTACTCGATTGGCCCGATGGGCGCGGGCATGGGCAAACTCGAAATCATCGAGCACGACGGCAAGGGCGGTCTGCGCTTCGAAGAGCGCCCGTACGTGGTGATGGTGAACCAGGCGTTCGTCGACCTCGGCACCGTGACGAAGTGATTGTCGAGTTGCGCTGAACAGCCTGTCTTGCGTCGCGCCTCTACTCAGGTGCGCGGCGCGGCTGCATGAAGAGTGGGTGACCACACCGCTCTCAGAATTCGCTCCGAAGTTGGTCGAGCTCACCAGTGAAGTGCTCTTCAAAGACGTCTGGGAGCGCCCCGGCTTGAGCAAACGCGACCGAAGTCTCATCACCTGCGCGACGCTCATCGCGCTCGGGAAAACCGAGCAGATGGAGTTTCATTTTCCCCGCGCGCTGGAGAACGGCGTGACGCGCGAAGAGCTCGCGGAGGTCATCACGCATCTCGCGTTCTACGCGGGCTGGCCCGCGGCGATGAGCGCGGCACAGAAAACCATCGCCCTCGGGGAGCGGGTCTCTCGAAGCGAGGGGTGAGCGGCTCACAGCGCGAAACCGAGATGGCGCGAGATCAACCGCATCATTGGCGCGTTGATGGGCGTGGTTGACCAGCGTTCGCGCGTCGATTGATCAACTCGCGGCTGAACTCCACGAATCAGCGCTCGCGGCTGCCATCGGCCGCGCGAACGACTCCGGCAGTTCCTTCGTCAGCAACGAGCCTTCGGGGATGAACTGGTACAGCTCGCCGTAGTGCCGAATCTCCGCGAGGCCGGTGCGCTTCATCACGTGCCACGGGCGCAACTGATGCGTGCTGCTCAAACCCATCGCGCCCACCATCTCCGCGACGGTCTTCACGGTTTCACGGTGGTAGTTCGCGACGCGCACTTCCTTGTGCGCCACGTCGAGGCCCTTCACGAGCGACGGGTTCTGCGTCGCCACGCCGGTCGGGCACTCGTTGGTGTTGCAGCGCAGCGCCTGAATGCAACCCAGCGCCATCATCATCGCGCGCGCCGAATTGCACGCGTCGGCGCCCGTCGCGAGTCGCGTGACGACATCGAACCCGGTGACGACGCGGCCCGACGCGATGACGCGGATCTCCTTGCGCACGCCGAAGCCGGTCAACGCGTTGTGAATGAAGATGAGCGACTCCCGCAGCGGCGCGCCGACGGAATTGCTGAACTCCAGCGGCGCCGCGCCGGTGCCGCCCTCGCCTCCGTCGACGGTGATGAAGTCGGGCACGATGCCGGTGCTCTTCATCGCCTTGCAGATGGCCAGAAACTCGCGCCGCTTGCCGAGGCACAACTTGAAGCCCACCGGCTTGCCGCCCGACAGCTCACGCAGCTTCGCGATGAACTCCATCATCTGCACCGGCGTGGAAAACGCCGAATGCGCGGGCGGCGACAGCACGTCTTCACCCATGCGCACGCCGCGAATCTCAGAAATCTCCTTCGTCACCTTCGCCGCCGGGAGAATGCCGCCGTGCCCGGGCTTCGCGCCCTGACTCAGCTTCACCTCAATCATCTTTACCTGCGGCTTCTGCGCGTTCGCGGTGAACTTCTCGGGGTCGAAGTGGCCGTCCAACGTGCGGGCCGAGAAGTAGCCGGTGCCCAACTGCCACACGATGTCGCCGCCCTTCTCGAGATGGTACGGCGAGAGCCCGCCTTCACCGGTGTCGTGCGCGAAACCGCCCAGCTTCGCTCCACCGTTCAGCGCCAGCACCGCGTTCTTCGACAGCGAGCCGTAGCTCATCGCCGAGATGTTGAAGATGGAAGCCGAGTACGGCTGCTTGCATTGCGAGGAACCCACCGTCATCCGCAGCGATTGGGGATTCACATGCACCGGCGCGAGCGAGTGATTCACCCATTCGTAGCCGATGGCGTTCACGTCGAGCCGCGTGCCGAACGGCACCGTGTCGGGCTCGAGCTTCGCGCGCTGGTACACCAGCGAGCGCGTGTCGCGATTGAACGGCACGCCGTCGGTGTTCGACTCGACGAAGTACTGGTTGATCTCCGGGCGGATGACTTCGAACAGGTAGCGGAAGTTCCCGAGAATCGGAAAGTTGCGGCGCACCGCCTGCTTCGTCTGCGTCATGTCGACGACGCCGCGCGCGATGAGCGGAGCGACGGGCAGGAACGCCCACGCGAAGTGCGGGCTCCAGAAATACGACGCTGCCGACAGCGCGAGCGTCACCGCGATGGAGATGACGACGAAGAGAGTGCGCATCACCCAACGCTACCCGCTCTCGTGCTCGCGAGCGGCCGAACAAATTGCCTCAGCGCGGCGAAGGGGCGTGGTCATTCTCGTGACGCTCCTCGCTACGGCTTCTTGCCGAGATACGAACGCTCAAAACTCTCGAGGCCGTTCTGCAGCTTGATGCGCTCCTCGGCCTGATCAGCCGCGGGCAGCGTCTTCTTCAGCGCCGTCAGCTTCGCGCGCACCTTCGCCGAGAGCTTCTTCTTCTTCGCGAGCTGCTCATCTTTCGCCAGCCGCGCCTTCAGCTCCGGCTGCGTCGGCGCGGGAGGTTCGACCGCGACAGGAACCGGCGCGGGCTTCGGCGCTTCCTGCACGACTTCGACTTCGACCGCCGGTGGCCCCGCGTCGACCACTTCGACTGGCGGCGGCGCGACCTGCGCGGGCGGCGGAGTCACGGCGGCGACCGGCGCAGGTTGTTCTTCGACCGCTTTCGGCATCGCGAAGTACGCGGCCGGCGCGGCGAGCACCACCAGCAACCCGGCGAAGAGCGGCCAGCGCGACTTCTGCTTCGGCGGCTCCAACGGCGCTTCGGCGGCGGCTTCTTCAACCCGCGAACCCGCGACGACGGGCGGCGCTTCCACCGGCTGCGGCGGAGTCTGCGGCGTCGCCATCGAGCTGATTCCACTCGGCGACGATGGGGTCGGCAGCGCCTGAAATTCGCCCGAGGGCCGCGAACGGGGGAACCCCATCTGCTCGAGAATCGCCTCGAAGGCCGCGCGCACTTCTTCCGCCGACTGCGGGCGCGCCTCGGGCGGCTTCGCGAGCATGCGCAGCAGCAAATCGTTGAGCGACTCCGGCACCGACGGCTCGAGGTCGCGCGGCTGCGGCGGCGGCTGCCCGACGTGCGCGACCATCACGTCCATCGGCGTCGCGCCACCGAACGGTACGCGCCCGGTGATCAACTCGAACGCGATGATGCCCAGCGAATAGATGTCACTGCGCGGAGAGACCTCGAGCCCGCGCGCCTGCTCCGGCGCCATGTAGTCGGGCGTGCCCGCCACCGTGGCCTGGTTCGTCTGCTTGGTGCTGCCGTCCAGCGTCACCGCGCGCTTGGCGAGCCCGAAGTCGAGCAGCTTGAGGAACTTCGTACCGTCGGCCTGCGTGCAGATGAAGACGTTCGAAGGCTTCAGATCGCGATGAATGACGTTCGCGTGATGCGCGGCCGCCAACGGAGCGCACATCTCGATGAGCAGCTCGAGCGCCACCTGCACCGTCACGCGCGCGCCGGGCTGTTTCTGCAGCCACAGGTCGAGCGCCTCCCCGTCGAGGTATTCCATCACCACGTACGGCCGGCCGTCCGACAGCGTGCCCAGCGAGAAGATGTCGATGATGCCGCGGTGACCGATGGCGTTCACCGCTTCGGCTTCGGTGATCAACCGCCGCACCTGCACTTCATCGGTCGCCACCGAGGGCTTGAGCACCTTGATGGCGACGCGCTTTTTGATCAACGGCTGCACGGCCCGGTACACGACGCCCATGCCGCCCTCGCCGACCGCTTCGACAATGTCGTACTCGCCGACGCGCGTCCCGATGAGCGGGTCTGTCGACATGTGAGGCGGGTTCTCCACTGGCGCGCGCATCATCGCATGCGCCACGCCGCCGTCGCGTGTTTCCGCGCGCGTTAAAACTGACTCAGCCCTGTGCGTACTCGGGCAACGCGAAGCGGCTCGCCGAAGACTTGACGAGCTTCTCGAACTGCGCCGAGAGCAGCTTTGACGACATCAGCCGGTAGAACGTGTTGCGCGCGAACATGCCGAGGCGCGTGCGCGGCGCGTGAAAGCCGCCGGCGTGTGTCGCGCCCTTCTGACATTCCAGCGCGTAGGGTTTGAGGTTCGCTTCGAAGCGGTTCAACGCGTCGCGCAGATTTTGCGGCGACGCGGCGAGCTCCTGCGCCAACACGTACGCGCCGACGATGGCGAGCGACGTGCCCTGCCCGCCCAGCGTGCCGCCCCACGCGGCGTCGCCGAGCAGCGCGACGCGGCCTTTCGAGAACGGGCCCGGCTTCACCGTCGCGATCGAGTCCGCGTAGATGTCCTTCGCGTGCTCCAGCGATTCGAGCACGCGCGGCATCTCCCACTTCATGCCGGCGTAGGTGGTGCGGATCAGCGCGCGCAGCGTTTCGGGGTTGGTGCGCTCTTCGCGCGTCAATTCAGGCCCCGCGAAGATGAGCTGCACCGACGTGCGCCCCGGGCCTCCGGTGGTGAGCGTCATGCTGCGGCCGAGCTCCGAATACATGAGCGCGCGCCCGTGGAGCTTCGATTGCTCCGGCATGGAGAAGATCGCGAGCCGGTAGCCTTCGTGATGAACGTCGGCGTTGCCGAAACACAGCGCGCGCACGGTGGAATGCAGCCCGTCGGCGCCGACGATGAGATCGAACTCACCGGTCTCTCCCGAAGCGAAGGTGACGCGCCCGTCATCGATGCCGGTGATGTGATCATTGAATCGATACTTCGCGTGACTGCGCGCCACCAGCAGCGCTGAGAGATCTCCGCGAACGATCTCCACGTCGCCTGAAATCATCACCGAGGGAATCTGCGCGATGGCGCTCCCGTCGGCGCGCAGCAGCCAGAGCTCGTTGCCCGGCGTCTTCCGCTGCCAGATGGCGTCCCACAGGTTGAGCTTGTCGAGCACCGCGCGATGAATCGGCCCGCGAAAGTCGACCGCCTGGCCGCCGTTGCGCAGCGTCGGCGCGCGCTCGACGACGGTGATGTCCCACTGGTTGGGGTCGAGTGCGACCGCGAGCGCCGGGCCGGCGATGCCTGCGCCTTGAATCAGAATGCGTCGTTTCATGTGTTCTCCGTGCGTGCGGTGTACGCAGGAGCGCGTGCACCGTTCGCTTCACAGTACGGGGGAAACACTTGCTTGCTGACGGGGTGGCGAGAGATTCTGTGGTAGTACAGATGACCGGCTACCAGACCATCGCGGCGCATTTTCGGGAGCGGATCTCCTCGGGCCAACTGGCTCCCGGCGCGAAGTTGCCGTCGACGCGCGCGGTGGCGAAGCGGTGGAAGGTCGCGCACGCGACAGCGACGCGCGCGTTGGAGACGTTGAAGCGTGAAGGACTCGCGGTCTCTGTTCCACGTTCAGGAATGCGCGTCGCCGAACGCGAGCTCTCACGTCAGCGCATCGTGGACGCGGCGATTCGCATCGCCGATGAAGAGGGGCTCGACGCGTTGTCGCTGCGTGGGCTCGCCGGCCGGCTCGATGTGCCGGTGATGTCGCTCTACCGGCACGTGCGCAACAAGAGTCAGGTCATCGCCTTGATGGCGGAGTCACTGCTCGCTTCGCGGCCGCTGCCGAAGACGCCGCCCGCGGGCTGGCGTGCGCAGCTCGAGCTCTCGACGCGCGCCGAGTGGGAGCTGATGAAGAAGCACCCGTGGCTCGCCCGCGTGATGCAGATCAACCGGCCGAGCGCGTCGAGGTCGGGGCTGGAGTTCGCTGACTGGGTGTTGCGCGCGCTCGATGGGTCGTCGCTCGACGCCGCGGGCAAGATGATGGTGCACGTGTTGCTGCACAGCTTCGTGCAGGGCCTCGCGGTGAACCTCGAAGCCGAGGCGCAGGCGCGCGGTGACACCGGCATCTCCGATGAAGAACACATGCAGGTCGAAGACCCGCAGTTCACCGCGCTCGCTGCGGGCGGCGAGCTCCCGCACTTCTCAGCGGTGATTAAGGGGCTCTCGGCGGGCTTCGACATGAACGTCGACGTGCTGTTCGAGATGGGCCTGAAAGTGCTGCTCGATGGTCTAGCCCCGTTGATGCGCGCGCGTTGAGGTTCGCGCTACGTTCATGACATGAATGCGTTGACGCTCGCACAGCACGACGACACGCCGGTGGAGGACCAGATCGTCGTGCTCCGCGGCGCGACGTGGGCCGACTTCGAGCGGCTGCTGGAGATTCGTGGGGATACGGGAGGTCCGCGCATTGCGTACCTGGATGGGAGTGTGGAGGTCATGAGTCCCTCGAAGTCGCATGAGCTGCTCAAGTCGAAGATTGGCCGTCTGGTCGAGGTCTGGTGTCTGGAGCGCGACCTCACGTTTGAGGTGGTCGGCTCGTGGACGTTGAAGGATCAACCGAAGGAAAGCGGGCTGGAACCCGACGAGTGTTACGTGTTCGGTGATCAGCCCGACGCCGAGCGGCCTGACCTCGCCATCGAAGTCATCTGGACTTCAGGCGGCCTGTCGAAGCTCGAAATCTACAAGCGGCTCGGCGTTCGCGAAGTCTGGCACTGGCGGCGCGGGGCGCTGGAAGTGCACGTGCTCCGCGACGGTGAATACGAAGCGCGTGAACGCAGCGAAGTGTTGCCCGGCATCGACTTGAAGGAACTCGTGAGTCACCTCGAGCAGCCGGCGTCAGCGGCGATTCGTGCGTATCGCGAAGTGCTCCAGAAGAACCGTCACTGAAGCGCGCGGAGCTTCAATTGTTGGAGCACGCGCGCGAACACCGTCGCTTCGTCACCGGTGCCATCGACCACCGCGAAGTGAGGTTCTTTCGCGAGCTGCAGAAAAATGTCGCGCACGGCGGTGAGCGCGGCCTTCGTCTCGAACAGGTCCTGCCCTTCGCCACGTGACGTGATGCGGGCCAGTGCCTGATCAGCCGTCACGTCGACCAGCACCACCACATCGGGCTTCGGAGCGAACGCGCGGTTTTGCGCGAGCAACCGCTGTGGATCCAACCCGCGCGCGCCCTGATACGCGGCGGTCGAGTAGTAGTAGCGGTCGATGATCACCACCGCTCCGCGCGCGAGCGCCGGCGCGATTTCTTCCGTCACATGCTGCCGCCGGTCTTCGATGAACGCGTTCAGTTCGTCAGCCGGAGACATGCGCTGCGTGAACCGCGCCTCCCGAATCTTGCGGCCCCAGGGGCCATCGGTCGGCTCGCGCGTCAGCACCACCTCGCGGCCCTGCGCGCGAAAATGCTCAGCCAGCTTTCGCGCCTGCGTCGACTTGCCCGACCCGTCGACCCCTTCGAACGCGATGAGGAGCCCGTTGATGTTGCCGGTGTTTTTGCTCATCGCGACGGCTCCTGGAGTTCAGAACTCGGACCCCCGTTGGGAGGGGTGCGGCGCTTCATTCACCGCTTCACCGAGGGGAACATTGTGAACGAAATCAGCGTGGGGATGCAGGGTCGCGGATGACCGTCGAACGCGTCGACGGCGAAGTGACCTGCGTGTGGTTCGACAAGAACGCGTGCGTGCATCGCCTGGCCATCGCTCGGGAGCTGCTGTTGCCAGCAACTCCCTGGGCGTCACGCTGACGCTCACAGCGCGTCGATGATGGCCTTGGTGAACTCGACCGTCGACGCCTTGCCGCCGAGGTCGCCCGTCTTCACTTCACCCTTCGTGTAGACCTTCCACACCGCGTTCTCGAGGCGGCGCGCGTGGTCGGTGAAGTTCATCCAGTCCAACATCATCACCGACGACATCAGCAGCGCGGTGGGGTTCGCCTTGCCCTGGCCCGCGATGTCGGGAGCGGTACCGTGCACCGCTTCGAAGACCGCCACGTCGTGACCGATGTTCGCGCCGGGCACGACGCCGAGGCCGCCGACCAGACCGCTGCAGAGGTCTGACACGATGTCGCCGTAGAGGTTCTCCATCACCATCACGTCGTACTTCTCGGGGTTGCGCACCAACTGCATGCAGAGGTTGTCGACGATGACGTCTTCCGACTGAATCTGCGGGAACTCGCGCGCCACCTTGCGGAAGCAGTCGAGGAACAGCCCGTCAGACAGCTTCATGATGTTCGCCTTGTGCACCGCCGAGACCTTCTTGCGGTTGTGCTTCACGGCGTACTCGAAGGCGAAGCGGCAGATGCGCGTGCTGGCCTTCTCGGTGATGATCTTGAGCGACTCCACGACGCCCGGCACCACGATGTGCTCGATGCCGGCGTAGAGGTCTTCGGTGTTCTCGCGGACCACCACGAGGTCGACGTTCTCGTAGCGCGTCTTCACGCCGGGCACCGACTTCACCGGGCGCAGCGACGCGAAGAGGTCGAGGCGCTTGCGCAGACCGACGTTGGCCGACGCCTGACCGGTGCCGATGCCAGTGGCCGTCGGGCCCTTGAGGCCGGCGCCGTTGCGCAGCACCGCTTCGACCGTCTCGTTCGGGAGGTTGGTGCCGTACTTGGTCGCCACTTCGGCGCCGGCGTCCTTGTATTCGAACTCCAGCGGCGCCTTCAGCGCTTCGAGAATCTTGCGGGTCGCGTCGACCACTTCGGGGCCGATGCCGTCACCGTTGATGAGCGTCACTTTGCGTACAGTCGTCATGCAGGCTGACTAGCGGCGAGGGGCTCCACAGTCGAGCGGGTTTGCGCGTGTGCGCTTACTCCGGCTGTTGGGCGTGAGAAGCTGTCGCCCGTGGAACTGCAGCGCATCAAAGAAAAGGTGTGGAACGGCGAAGTCTTGAGCAACGACGAGCTCTCGGAGCTGCGTCGCGCCGCGCAGAATGAAGGCGGGCCGGTGTTGCGCACGACGGTCGCGCAGGCGCTCATCAACGCTGACGCGATTTCTGCGGCGATTCCCATTCTCGAAGCGGTGCGGCGTGATTTTCCCCGCGACTTGCAGGCGCATCTGGCGCTGGCGCGCGCGTTGATCAGCGTCGAGAAGTGGAATGAGGCCGAGGCTCCGTTGAATCAGGCGCTCGCGTTGAACCCCGGCGACCCGGAGCCGATGAAGGCGCTGGCGACGCTCGCGTTGCGGCGAGGTGAATGGAATCGCGCGAAGCAGCTCGTGCAGGACGTGCTGAAGACGGACCCGCTCGATGAAGAGGCGCAGTTTCTGTGGGGTGAGTTTCAGCAGCTCGCGCCGGCGGAACTGACGAGCGGCCCGACGGTCGACGAGTTCACGCGGCTGCTGCTCGAGAAATTGAAGTCGCAGTCGACGCCGTACCTCGTGGCGAAGGGGCAGTTGATCATCAAGCTCGGCCGCGGAGGTGTCGCGCGGTTCGAACTTGAATCACTGTTCCGCGAGTCGGTTCGGCTCGGTCGCGACCTCGCGGAATCTGTCGACCTGGTGGCACGCGATTTCGCGGAGCTTTCGTTCGTCTTGCCGCCCGTGCGGCTGCAGTTGCTCTCGCGCGTGC
>JBEHYH010000103.1:0-14809 GCA_048498275.1 Myxococcota bacterium
AAGCCTTGATCACTGCGGTGTCGGCGGAGCGAACGGAGTGGCTCCCGTCGGCTGCGCTGCGCTCAAGCCGTCCATGAACTCGCGCAGCTCCTTGAGGCCCTTCGACACCGACGAGTACGACGCGCGTCTCACCGGCCCCGGAGCACTGCACGTTGAACTTCACGCCGCTCGCCGCGCGATTGCGCTTTTCGTTGCGGCTCGTCGCGTCCGTGTACCGAAGGCCGCCCGGCGTGGTGCGCGCCTGCCGCACCAGCGACGCGGGCCGGGCTGCACGCCGAAGGTGAGCGCCACGTTGCGCCGTGACGCGCAGGCCGAACCCGTCACCACCACGACGACCAGAAGCTGTCTCAAGGCTTCTCTTCAGCGGGCGATGAGGCTGCCGAAGATGCGCGCCGACGGGAAACCGGCGCCGCCGTCTGCGGTCGTGCCCGCGCCGACGCCGCCGTCATTCAGCATCTTCCACGTGCCCGCATCGGGGTTGAACGCCCAGGTGTCGGCTTCAGGGTGAACATCAGCCGCGCCCTGAATGTACGAGCCGGCGAAGAGGTAGAGCACGCCGTCGCGCGCGACGTGACCTGCCGCGAAGCGCGCTTCAGGGCCCAGCGCGGCCTCCGTCGCCCATTCGTCGCCATCAGCCGCGTACGTGAAGAAGTCGCCAATCACCTGCGGCGTCGCGCCGTTCACGCCGCGCACATTGCGCACGCCCGAGAACAGGTACACCGGGCTGCCGTCGTAGAGCGCTCCCTGCGTGCGCGAGGGCACGGTCGCCATCGGAGGGAAAGAAGCGCCGCTCCACGTGCCCGCCGTCGTCGAGAAGCGCCAGACCTCATTCAAGTCGAGTCGGCTGGCGCCATCGGCGCCACCGTAGAGCACGAAGAGGTGATTCGCCTGGTCGAACGCCGCGCGCGAGAACGTTCGGTTGGTCGGGCGGTCGGGGTCGACGGAGATGTCGGGCACCTTGCTGTCCTGCAGCCTGGTCCACACGAGGGTCTTGAGGTCCAACACGAAGAAGTCGGACATCGCCTGCTCGTAATCAGGCGGGCTCGCTGCGTCGTACACCGCGCCGCCGAACACGTAGAGCTTCCACGCCTGGCGATCGACCGCGTACGCCGCTCCGTAACGCGGGGGAGGCACGTCACCGGTCGTCGTCACCGTGCTCCACGCGGGGACCGCCGTCGCGAAGCTCAGTTGGTAGGCGTCCATCTTGCCGCTGACGCTCCACGCCTCTCCGATGCCGTCGGCGCCGCCGAAAATCAGCATGCGGTTGCGCGGCAGGTCCCACACGCCGATGTGCTGCTGACGCGGGGGCGGCGGCGAACCCGTCGTCGCGAGCTGCTGGAACTTGCGCGTGGTGAGATTGAACTTCCACGTCGCGTTCACGACCGTGCTGTCCGACAGATTCGCGCGGCCACCGAAGTAGAGCAGCTCGTCGGCGCGGCACAGCGAGTCGCGGCAGTACTGACCCGGGCCGCAGGTGTACCCACATGAGCCGCAGTCGGTGACGAGGCCTCCGTCGAGCGGCGTGCCGGTGACGGTGTTGATTTCGCAGCCGTCGTCATCGCCGGGCTGACCGAGCGCCGCGTTGCAGTTCGCGAACCCGACGCTGCACGCGGTGACCTTGCAGAAGCGGTCGGAGCACCCCGCGTCGGCGTGCGCCAGCCCACAGCGATGCCCGCATGTCCCACAATGCGCGCGGGTGACGCGAATGTCGGTTTCGCAACCGTCGAAGTCGTCTTGATTGCAGTCGCCGTAACCGTCATCGCAGATGCCGACGCCGCACTGCGCGTTGGTGCACAGCGCCTGCGCGTTCGCCGCTTCACACTTCTGATTGCAGACGCCGCAGTTGTTGATGTCGGACAGCGTCGAGTACTCGCAGCCGTTGTCGCGCACGCCGTCGCAGTTGCCGAAGCCCGTCACGCAGTTGAGCTGACAGCGGCCCGCGCTGCACTGCGGAGACACGTTGGGGATGTCGCTGCACGAAACGCCGCACGCGCCGCAGTTCAACTTGTCGTTGTCGAGGTTGACGCACTGACCCGCGCAACAGGTCTGCTTGTCGCTGCACTCGTTGTTGCATTCGTCTTTCTTCGGGCACGCTAGGAGAAACAGCGACAGTGAGAGGCACGCGGCAACGCGGAGCGACATGCGGCTCGTTATGCCACGACGCGCGGCGCGTTTGACGAGGAGACACCGCGTTCGCGTTCTATGGTGCGCGCCCATGCGCTCGTTCGTCGTCGTCCTCGCGGTGGTGCTGGTGTCGTGCGGTTCGAATTCGCCGGGTGATGGCGGTACCGGTGGCGGTTCGGGTGGGAGCGGCGGAGGCAGCGCGACGGGTGGCGGCGCGACCTCGGGCGGAGGCACGGCGACCGGCGGCGGATCAACCACCGGTGGTGGCTCAGCGACCGGAGGCGGATCAGGCCATGACGCGGGGTATCTCGCGGACCCAACCGTGACCGGCCATGTGCTCGACGTGTGCCCGAGCGGTTGCACGTATTCGAAGCCGAGCCTCGCGTTCGCCGCGGCCGTCGACGGCGACACCATTCAGGTCGGCGCCGGCGACTACACCGACTGCGGCACGCTCACCGCGAACAACGTCATCGTGCGCGGAGTGTCTGACGGTTCCGGCAACAAGCCGCGCATGGGCGGGCAGACGTGCGGGCGCAAGGCCATCATCATCGTGAAGGGCAACAACACGCTCATCGAGAACCTCGAGCTGCACGACTCGGTCGATCCGACCACCGACGACGAGAACTGGGCGTGCGTGCGCATGGATGAGCCGAATGCCTACAACCTGAAGCTCCGCGATTGCTGGCTGCACGACGCCGACGACGGGTTTCTCGGCACGAATCAGGCGCCGGCGCACAACACGGTGGTGTTCGAAAACACGCGCTTCGAGAAGCTCGGCCGCGCCGGGTACGCGCACGGCATGTACCTCGGCACCGCGGTCGACGTGTTCGTGCTGCGCACGTCGGTGGTGCGCGACAACCACGACGACGGCCACCTCGTGAAGTCGCGCGCGAAGCAGAACATCATCGAGTGCAACACCATCGCGTCGCTCAACGGCGAGAACAGCTACGCCATCGACCTCCCGCAGGGTGGCAACGCGACGGTGCGAAACAACGTGGTGGAGCAGGGGCCGAACATCAACAACGGCGGGAACTTCTTCATTCAGTTCGGCGAAGAGAACGACAACAACGCGCCGCATTCGCTCTCGGTGAGCAACACGAAGTTCATCAACGACTATGGAAATCGCCGCGGGCAGATCAACGTCGCGCGCCCGGCGACGGCCATCGTCGGCTGGAGCGGCAACACCTACGTCGGCAACGCGGAAGGCATGGAGCTCGACGTCGACGCCGGGGCTTCGTTCACGGTCTTCCCGACGCGCGCGGCGGCGAACCTGCCGGCGTACGACGGCACGATGAACAGCCTCCCGGCGGTGATGTGCCCGTAATCGCTGACGAAAGCGCGCCGTCGGGAAATCTGGAGTAGGCGCCCCATCGATGTCTGCCGGCGCGCGCGGATTCTGGTCGTTGAGTGCCTGCGTGCTGGGTCTGCTCGCGTTGCTCGAGCTGCTCGCGCGCACGGAGCCCGATGGGTTCGCCGCCGTCTCTCAACGCGTGCGCTTCAAGCTCGCGCTGCTGAAGAAGAAAGGCCCGGTCGACTTCGTCGCGCTCGGGAGCTCGCGCACCAACGACGGCTTCGCGCCCTCGCTGCTCGGGAAAGGCACCGGGTTCTCCGCGGCGACTCCGTCGAGCTCGTTGCCGACGCTGGAGTACTTCGCGGAGCAGATCGGCCCGCAGAAGCTCGTGCTCGTCGAAGTCTCCCGCCCGCAGTGGGACGCCGCGCCGCTCGACCTCGAAGCGGAAGCGGTCGCCGACTACGCGGGAGATCCACTCGGGCGGTGGCTGCACGAGCATTCCGCGCTGCTACGCATTCGCCGCGCGCTCGCGTTCGAAAATCTCCCGCGCGCGTGGGGGTTGATGCGCGCGCGAGAGCTCGACGGCTCGGAGTGGTTTCGCAGCCGCCAGCTCATCGAGACGTTCCGCCCGCCGACCGCGCCCGAAGGCGTGAACGACGACGCCGCATGGGTCCCCGCGATGGTTGCCGGAGAGCTCGCCGGCGACCCGCGCATCGTGGAGGGCTACGCGCGGGTGGTTGATCAACTCCGGAAGAATGGCGCGCAGGTGGTGTTGATCGGCCCGCCGCTACCGTCGGGGAGACGCGCGCAGGAATGCACCGGTGAATTCAACGTCGTGCGCGCCGCCATCGCGAAACGCGTCAACGCGCCGCTCTACGACTTCACCTGCGCCGCCGTCGATGACCGCTGGTTCGTCGACTACCAACACCTCTCGTCACCCGGCCGCGCGCGCTTCACCCGCGCGCTCTCGGAGGCGTTCTAGGTGCAGTTCACGAGCACCACCTTCCTGCTCTGCGTGCCGGTGCTGGTGGCGTTGTACTGGTCTGTGCGGTGGCAGCCCGCTCGGCTCGTATTGTTGTTTCTGTCGTCGCTCGCGTTCTACGCGTGGAGACACTGGCCTTCGGTCTTTCTGTTGTTGGGCAGCATCGGCTTCAACTTCACGCTCGGCCGCGCGCTCGAGAAATCAAAGAGCCGCGCGCTGCTCGCCGCGGGCATCTCGCTCAATCTCTCGTTTCTGCTCTTCTTCAAATACGGTCGGTTTCTGCACCTGCCGCACGCGCGCGAAGACGGGTGGATGCCGCTCGGCATCTCGTTCTTCACGTTTCAGGTCATCGCGTACCTGGTCGACGTGTACAGGAAGGAGATTCCCGCCGAGCGCAACCTGCTGGTGTTCGCGGTCTTCAAGTCGTTCTTCGCGCAGCTCATCGCGGGCCCCATCGTGCGCGGGCGCGAGTTCCTGCCGCAGCTCCGCACGCGCGCGGAGTTCGACTGGGTGAAGCTGCATCGCGGCGTCTGGCTGATTCTGTGCGGGCTCTTCCTGAAGGTCGGAGTCGCGGACGTCATCGGCGAGTACGTGAACTACGCGTGGAAGACGCCGGGCACGCTCGGGGCGAACAACGCGTGGCTCGTGCTCTACGGCTACGCCGCGCAACTGCTCGCTGACTTCTGGGGTTACTCGACGATGGCCGTCGGCCTCGGTCACTGCTTCGGGCTGACGCTGCCCATCAACTTCGACGACCCGTATTCATCGGCGTCGCTGCGCGAGTTCTGGAGGCGCTGGCACATCACGCTCTCGGGCTGGCTCCGCGACTATCTGTACATTTCGCTCGGTGGCAATCGCGGCGTGTCGAAGGCGCGCGCGGCGTTCAACCGGCTCGCGACGATGGCGCTCGGCGGGCTGTGGCACGGAGCGGGTTGGAACTTTCTGCTCTGGGGCACGCTCCACGGCGTGTGGATGGACCTCGAGCTCGTCACCGGGAGGTTCCGCGCGAAGTGGCCACGGTGGATCAGCGTGTTGCTCACCTTCCACGTGGTGGTGGCGTTGTGGTTGCCGTTCCGCGCTCCGTCGATGGCGGCGCTGGGGCAGTTCGTGACGCGCATGTTCTCGGCGCACTTCGACAGCGCGATGCCGACGCAGACCATCGTGCTGACGGTGGGGTTCCTGCTCGCGCAGAAGCCGCTGTTCGCGGCGGTGCGGCGTGAAGACCTGAAGCCGTGGCTCGAAGGGGTGCTCGCGGCGCTGATGCTCTGGGAGCTGCTCGCGTACGGCAGCGCGAAGTCAGACTTCATCTACTACGTGTTCTGAAAAGCAGCCTCGAGGGGGGGCGGAGGTTGGGCCGTGCGCGATTCGGGCAGGCGCGCGGCCCGCGGACGCAACCGCCCCCACCTCGAGAAACTCACTTCTTCTTTTTCGCGGCCGGCTTCTTCTTCGGCGCGGTTTTCTTCGCCGCTGCTCTCTTCGGAGCGGCCTTCGCCTTCGCCACCATCTTCTTCTTCGCCGGCGCCTTCTTCGCAGCGGCCTTCTTCGGTGCCGCCTTCACCTTCTTCGGCGCGGGTTTCTTCGCAGACTTCTTCGGAGCCATCGGCGCGGTCGGGCCCGCTTCGAGCCGCGATTCCATCACCACCCGCACGCCGTTGAGCGCGTCCTGCGCCCAATCGAGCCGCAGCGCACCGCTCTTCACCAACGCGTTCAGCACCTCGGGAGGCGGCGGGCCTTCGTGCGTCACCACCCCACCGCTGCCGGTGTTCAACGTCGCGCGCAGCAGCGACTCCAGCGCGGCGCGGCCCGCGATGATGCGTTCGACCTCCTTGTACCGGTTCGCGAGCGCGAGCCCTGCCTTGCTGCGCAGCTCCGCGACCTGCTCGCGAGAAAACGAACCATCGTCAGCGGCCACCTCATCGGCATCTTCCGGGCGGGGACCGTCCCACATCGCGAGCGCGTTCTCGTCGACCGACAGCGCGATGCGATTGAACGCCGTCTGCAGCGTGGTGACGGCCGAAATTTCCGCTCTCAGGGCAGCGAGTGTCTGGCTGTGCAATTGGCTGTGCATGGCGTGTAGCCTGCGCACATGTTCGAGCTGTTTCACGCAATTTCTGACGAGGGCAGCGCAAGGGTGCGTCGCTACGTCGTCGAACACGAGATCGAGGTACGTTTTCGTAACGTGACGTACGACGAGGTGATGACCGACCTCGTCGAGCGCGGCGGCAAGAACGCTCCCGCCTTGTGGGACGGAAAGCAGCTCATCACCGGCGCCGACGCCATCATCGAGCGGCTCGGAACGCGTTGACGCAGCGCTGCGCAGAAGTGCGGGCCAAAAAGTGATCCGCTTCCGGGTGCGCACTACACTCACTCGGTCGAAAGGCCCCCCTCACTTCAGGCGCAAACATGACGTTTCAATTCCGGTTTCTTCTTTGCGCGCTGGCACTTGCCGCTGCGGGCTGTTCACGCACGGGCCTCTACTTCTGTGACGACACCTCGCAGTGTCCTGACGGTTACGTCTGCACGCGCAATCGATGTCAGCCCGGCACGGAGCCTCCCGCGTGTGAAGGCGTCGACCTCAACACCGACCGGGAAAACTGCGGCTCATGCGGCAACGCGTGCACGGCTGATCATCAATGCGTGTCCGGCGCGTGCGCGTGCTCCGGCCAGCAGGTCGATTGCAACGGCGCGTGCGTCGACATCGCGACCAACGATTCGAATTGCGGCGCGTGCGGAGTTCTCTGCGGAAATCTCGAGCACTGCTCGACGGGTCAATGTCTGCCGGGCTGTCGCGCCACCGAGACGGTTTGTGACGGCCTCTGCACCGATACGCGGAGTGACCCCGACAACTGCGGGAGCTGCGGCACCACCTGCGCCAATGGCACCTGCACCGCCAGCGCGTGCGGCGACGCGTGCCCGTCGGGGCAAACCAGGTGCGACGGCGTTTGTGTTGATCTGTCGGTCGACGCGAATCACTGCGGCAGTTGCACGGTCGCGTGCGGAGATTCGTTCTGTCAGCAGGGCCTGTGTGTCACGAGCTGTACGGCTCCGCGCACGCAGTGCGGTCAGAGCTGCATCGACACCTCGAGCGACGTGAACAACTGCGGCGGCTGCGGCAATGACTGCGGCTCCGGCTCCGTCTGTGTCATGGGCCAGTGCGCGCCCGAGTGCCCGTCGGGCCAGGCGAAGTGCAACGGAGTCTGTGTTGACGTGCTGTCGAACGCCGCGAACTGCGGCGCCTGCGGCATCGCGTGCAGCTCCAATCAGGTGTGCAGCGCCGGCGTGTGCGCGTCGATGTGTTCGCCGGGCCAGACGGTGTGCAACGGCGCCTGCGTCAATCTCCAGAGCAATCAGAACGACTGCGGTGCCTGCGGCGTCGCGTGCGGCCCGGTCGAGAGCTGCGTCAACGGTGCGTGCCAGCCGGGCTGTGCGTCACCGCTCCAGTTGTGCGGCACCGCGTGCGTCGATGTCCGCGTCGATGAAGCGAACTGCGGCAGTTGCGGGAATGGGTGTGGTGCGGGGGAGATGTGCGTCTCCGGGATGTGCCGTTCATGTACGCCCTGTGCCAACGGCTCCTGCGCGAACACCGGCACCGACCCGAACAACTGCGGCGCGTGCGGCAACGTCTGCTCGGGAGGGACGAGCTGCATCAACGGCGCGTGCGTCGGCGGGTGCCCGTCGGGTCAGACGAACTGCGGAGGTGCGTGCGTCTCGACCTCGAGCGACGGTGCGAACTGCGGCGTGTGCGGCAACGCCTGCCCGATGGGAACCGCGTGCGTCAGCGCCACCTGCACCTGCCCGGCGGGCGCGACGTTCTGCAACGGCCGCTGCGTCTCCACCTCGAACGACGTCACCAACTGCGGCGCGTGCGGCAACGCGTGCGGCGCGGGCCTCACGTGCACCAACGGTCAGTGCCAGTGCCCGACCGGCACGTCGTCGTGCAACGGCGCGTGCGTCAGCATCTCGAATGACACCTCCAACTGCGGCGCGTGCAACCGCGCGTGCGGCGCCGGAGAAGCGTGCACCAACGGCGTCTGCGGGTGTCCGTCAGGGCAGACCTTGTGCAACGGCCAATGCGTGCCCACCGCGAACGATGTACAGAACTGTGGCGGGTGCGGCCTGGCGTGCGCGGCCGGCCAATCGTGCACCAACGGCATGTGCGACTGCCCGGCGGGAACGCTGTTGTGCGGCAATGCCTGCGTCCCGTCTGACAACGCGAACTGTGGAACGTGTGGAAACGTCTGCAGCGGCTCGACCTCGTGCACGAATGGGAGCTGCCAGTGCCCCGCGGGCCAGACGGCATGCAACGGCGTCTGCGTGGCCACCGGCAGTGACCCGGCGAACTGCGGCAGTTGTGGCAACACCTGCTCCAGCGCGCAGATGTGCAGCAACGGTTCATGCGGCGCCGTCTGCCCCTCTGGCCAGACCTCGTGCGGCGGCGCGTGCGTCACTACTCAAACCGATACCAACAACTGCGGCGCGTGCGGCCAGGTCTGTACAGGCGGCACCACCTGCAGCAACGGCGCGTGCGTGTGCCCGGCTGGATTCGTTTCGTGCAACGGCGTGTGCGTCAACCCGCAGACCGACCCGGGCAACTGCGGCGCGTGCGGCACGTCATGCGCGGGCGGCTCCTGCACCGCCGGCTCCTGCAATTGCGCGAACGGTTTCATCGAGTGCAACGGCGCGTGCGTCTCGCGCAACGACATCGACAACTGCGGTTCGTGCGGCACGCAGTGCGGTTCCAACCAAGTGTGCAGCGGCTTCGGCTGCCGCAACAACTGCTTCCCCGGTCAGGCGCAGTGCGGAGACTCGTGCACCATCACGCAGCTCGACCCCAACAACTGCGGCGCGTGCGGCAACGTCTGCGGCAACGGCGCCAACTGCTTCAACAGCCAGTGTCAGTGCCCCAACGGCACCACGAACTGCGGCAACCGCTGCGTGCGTCTGGGTGACGATGTACAGAACTGTGGAGCATGCGGCACTGCGTGCGCGGCCGGCCAGGTCTGCGCGAACGGCGCGTGCGTCACCTCATGCCCCTCCGGCGAGACGTCGTGCAGCGGCGCGTGTCAGAACCTGCAGAACGACGCGTTGAACTGCGGCAGTTGCGGTCACGCGTGCGGCGCCAGCGAGCAATGCGTCGGCGGCGCGTGCTTCTGCACGGCGGGCGCGGGCCTGTGCAACGGGCGCTGCATCGACCTCCAGGCCAACCGCAACAACTGCGGGAGCTGCGGCAATCAGTGTGCGAGCAATCAGGTCTGCACCACGGGCGCGTGCGGCTGCTCCGCGGGCCAATCGCTGTGCGGCACCACCTGCCGCAACCTCGCGACTGACCGGAACAACTGCGGCGCGTGCGGCAATCAATGTCAGGGCAGCCCGGCGACGGTCGGTTGCCAAAACGGCGCGTGCACGTGCAACGCTGGCCTGACCATGTGCGGCTCCTCGTGCGCGAACCTCGCCTTTGACCGGAACAACTGCGGCACCTGCGGTCATCAGTGCCCGTCGAATTCCACCTGTCTCAACTCGGTCTGTACGTCGCCATGATGAAGCCCCTCCTGTTCGTCGCGCTCCTCTCGCTCAACGCCGTCGAAGTGCTGTCGGGCGAATACCGCGCGGTCACCATCGAGACCGGGCAGCGCCGCATCTTCCGCGTGCCGAACCTCGAGACCATCACCGGCTCCTCGGGCCGCTGCGTCGAAGAAGGGCTCGACGGCGAGACGATGGAGGCCATCTGGATCGAAGCGTCGTGTGAAGGCGTGCGCACCTCGATGGTGTGGAAGAAAGACGGCACGCGCATGCACGTGATGGCCTGCGCCGAAGACGTCGAGACGCGCACCTCGGCGCAATTGAAGCTCCGGCAGCAGGTGCAGAAAGAAGTGAAAGCGCACAAGTCGGTGACGGCGTGCGTACGCAACGGCCGCGTCGAGGTCTGGGGTTGGGTGATGACTCAAGACGACATGGCGACCTTCGTGGCGCTCGAGAAGAAGCACCGCGACACCGTGAAGAGCTTCGTCGAAGTGGTCGCTCCGGAGCAGTGATGGCGTGGCGGGCGGCGTTGGAGGCGGTGACCGATGTGCTGTGGCCGCCGTCGTGCGCCACCTGCGACGCGGTGTTGCCCGCGCCCGGTGCCTTCTGTGAGCGCTGCGCGCACGAGGTGCTCGAACTCCCGCCCGTGCATTGCCCGCGCTGCGCCGAGCCCGGTGAGGGCGTGTGCGCGCGCTGCGAGACGCAAGCGCCTCCGTGGGCCAAAGCGTGGGCGCCGTTCGAACACGAAGGCGCGCTCGCCCGGGCGATTCATCGCTTCAAGTACGAAGACCGCGCTGACCTCGCGCGTCCACTCGGCGTGTTGATGGCCGCGATGTCGCGAGCGGCGCTGCGCGAGATGCCGGGCGTGTTGGTGCCGTTGCCGCTCCATGAAGCGCGCTACCGCACGCGCGGGTTCGACCAGGCGGCGCTGCTGGCGAAGGAAATCGCGACCGTGACGGGGCGCCCGCTGCAGCTCGACTGGCTGAACCGGACCCGCGACACCGCGCGGCAGGTCGGTTTGAGCGAAGAACTGCGCGAGGCGAACGTGCGCGGCGCTTTCGTCTCGGGTCCCGCCGTGAAGGGCGCCGACGTGGTGCTCATCGACGACGTGCTGACGACCGGCGCTTCGGCCCGCGAGGCCGTTCGCGTGCTTGCGAGCGCCGGAGCGCACCGAATCTCCGTGCTGACACTCGCCCGCGCGCGGCGGGAAAACGCGACGGGCTGAGCCGTCACCCACGCGCGACGGTGCGCACATGTAAGTATGTAAAAGGACATGGGCATTCGAAGTAGCAACCGTGATCCACGGGGGCCGTAAACCCCGCAGACGCAGCCCTTTCCACCCCACGGAGTTTCAAGAACATGGCCCTCACGAATGATGCCGCCGCCGCTGCGGCCGCTGCTGCTGCCGCCGAAGCCGCCCGCCGTCGCGCTGAAGAAGAAGCCCGTCGCCGCGCTGAAGAAGCTGCGCGCAAGAAGGCCGCTGAAGCCGCCGCGAAGAAGGCTGCCGCCGAGGCCGCCAAGAAGGCCGCCGCCGCGCAGGCGAAGAAGGCCGACGCGTTCCGCGACAAGAAGTTCGGAGGCAACGAGTTCTCGACCGGCAAGGGCTCGGCCCTGAAGGCGAAGGCCCTGGCCACGACGGGCGCCAGCATCAAGGCGCTCAAGGTCGAAGAGCCGAAGGTCGACCCCAGGAAGGTCGATGACAAGACCATCAAGGCCAACATCGAGAAGTACGGCCAGGCGGCGTACGACGGGCTCAAGAAGACCGGCCTCACCGAGGATGATCTCGCGAAGGCGGCGAAGACCGCGCTCCCCGACCTGAAGCTGGCGGGTCAGGCGGTGGTGGATGGCAAGTACGGCGACGCGCTCAAGAGCCTCGGCGATGCGGCGAAGGCCGGCGGCATCGACCTCGCGAAGAAGGCCATCACCGGCCTCGCGGAAAAGAACCTGTCGGGCCCCGCGAAGCAGATTCTGTCGGACCCGAAGGTGGTCGACGAGCTCGCGAAGGCGGCTCCGGGAACGTTGAAGAAGTTGGGCGACGGCAAGCTTGGCGACGCGCTCGAAGACCTCGCCAGCAACAAGCCGCTGCGCGATTCCGTCATCAACGCCGCGCTGAAGGACAAGGACCTCGCCGCCAACGTCGAGAAGCTCGGCCTCACGAAGGACGACCTCACCAAGGCCGGCGCGGCGCTCCCGAACATTCTGCGCGCGGCGGAGTCGGCTTCGAAGGGCGAGTGGAAAGACGCCGTCGAACAGCTCGCGAACGGTGCGCGTCACGCGCCGGAACTGATTGCCAAGGGCATTCAGGCGGCCGCGAAGAACCTGCCCGACGGGCTCGCGAAAGACATTCTTACCGACGACAAGGCGGCGCTGGCCATCACCAGGGCCGGTACGTCGTTCATCAAGAGCGCGCTCGATGGAAAGCCCGAAGCGCTGCGTGAGCTCATCGGCAACGACAGCCTGCGCGGAGCCGTCATCGACGCCGCGTACAAGAACGCCGACTTCAAGGCGCAGATCGACAAGCTCGGGCTCACCAAGTCGGAACTCAAGGAAGCCGGCAAGGCCGTGCCGCACCTGCTCGACGCGGCGACCGCGCTCAACAAGCAGCCGCCCGACGCGAAGGCCGCGCTGCTCGCGTTGGCCGATGCCGCGAAGGACGCTCCGAACCTCGTCAGCAAGGCCATCGAGAAGTCGGCCGCGCATCTGCCCGACGGGCTCGCGAAGGACGTGCTGACCAACGGCAAGGTCGCTGATCAGCTCGCGAAGGCCAGCCCCGATGTGCTGCGCAAGTTGGCGAACGGCGACGTCGAAGGCGCGCTCGGCTCCATCGGCACCAACAAGGCGCTGCGTGACTCCGTCATCGACGCGGCGATGAAGAACAAGGACTTCGCCGCCAACCTGAAGAAGCTCGGCATCGATACCGCGGCAGACTTGAAGCAGGCGGGCGACGCGCTCCCTGACTTGTTCAAGGCCGGCAAGCTGCTCAGCGGTGAGAAGCCCGACCTGCCCGGCGCGCTCGCGGCCCTGCGTGAAGCGGCCATCAAGGCGCCTGACCTCGCGGACAAGCTCGCGGCGGCGGTCGCGAAGAACGCGCCGCAGCCCATCAAGGACCTGCTCGGCGACCCGAAGCTCGCGAAGGCGCTCATCACCGACAAGGACTTCCACGCCAACGTCAAGAAGGTCATCGACGGCGACGTGCTCGGTGGGCTCTCGGGCATTCTCAAGAACGACACCATTCGCGAGGGCGTGCTCGACATCGTCGGCAAGAACCCCGCCGTTCAGAGCGCGCTCAAGAAGGTCGGGCTTGATCAGACTGACTTGAAGCAGGCCGGCGCTGCGGCTCCGCACATCCTCGACGCGGCGAAGGCGGCGTTCGGCTCGCCTCCTGATTTCAACGCGGCGCTCGACGCGCTCGGCAAGGCCGCCGATGCCGCGCCGGAGCTGCTCAAGAAGCTCGGCGGCAGAATCTACGACGCGCTGCCTGACAACCTGAAGAAGGGCCTCACCGACCTCGGGCTCACGAAGGCTGACATTCAGCAGGCGCCGCTCGCGCTGTCCAAGCTCGTCGAAGCCGGCAAGAAGCTCACCACCGACCCCAAGGGCGCCGTCGAAGCGCTGCTCAAGGCGGGCGAGCTCGCACCCGACCTCGCGACGAAGTTCATTCAGGGCGCGGGCAAGGCGCTGCCTGAGAAGTTCGGCCTCGCGAAGAAGCTGCTGCAAGACGGCGACGTCGCGAAGGCGCTTGCCAGCGATTCGTCGCTGCACGAGAGCATCAACCAGTTGCTCGACGGCAAGGTGCTCGAAGGCGCGAGCGGCTTGCTCCACAACGACGCCGCGCGCGACGCGGTGCTCAAGGTGGTGGCGAACGACCCGAAGGTGCAAGACGCGCTCGGCAAGGTCGGCCTCACGAAGGACGACCTGCTTCAGGCTGGAGCCGCCGCGCCGCATCTGCTCGACGCCGGCGTCGCGCTCTCGAAGGGCAAGTGGCAGGACGCGCTCACCGCGCTCGGTGAAGCCGGTGGTGCTGCTCCCGACCTCCTCAACAAGATCGGCGAGAAGATCTACGGAGCGCTGCCGAAGAACATCCAGGACAACTTGAGCAAGCTCGGCCTCACCGCGGCCGACTTCAAGGAAGCCGGTCAGGCGCTGCCGCACGTCATCGACGCGGCGAAGGCGTTCGCTGACGGCAAGCCCGAAGACGCGCTCAAGGCGCTCGCCGAGGCCGTCGGTTCCGCGCCCGACCTGATGGGCAAGGCCATCTCGACGCTCGCGAAGAAGCTGCCGGGCGATGGGCTGCTCAAGACGCTGCTGTCAGACCCCGCGACGGTCAGCGACTTCCTCACCGACCCGAACGTGCGCGACGCGGCGAAGAAGCTGCTCTCGGGCGACCCGGCGGGCGCGCTGCGTGACGCCGGAGCGGCGCTGCGTGAAGGCAACGACAGCAAGCTGCTCGGCCACGTCGCCGACGCCATCATGAAGGACCCGAAGCTCTCGGCGGCCCTCAAGAAGATCGGCATCGAGACGAAGGAAGACATCACCGACGCCGGCGCGGCCATCGGCGACATGTTCTCGCTGGTCGACCACCTCGGTCACGAGCAGTGGGGCGACGCCATCAAGGATCTGGGCCTCATCGCGCAGGACCTGCCCGACACGCTGCGCTCCAAAATCGTCGACAAGCTCACCACCACCATGCACCTGCCGCCCGCGCTGGGCGAGGTGCTCTCGGGCGTCATCGACGCCATGGGCGACCCGGCGGTGCGCGACGCGGTCGGTGATGCGTTCGCGGCCTTCAAGAGCGGCAACCCCCTCGAGTGGATCAAGGGTCTCGCGCACGCGGGCGAGGTCATCAGCAAGAACTCGCCCGACCTCGCGGTCGGCTTCCTCGACACGTTGGC
>JBEHYH010000104.1:0-14767 GCA_048498275.1 Myxococcota bacterium
AGCAGCATACATGATGTTTATGATTAGTGAGATACATCCATTTTTAATGGTGCGCGACACCGAGAGGCCGAGCCCCGTGCCCTGCCCGCGGCGCTTGGTGGTGAAGAACGGCTTGAAGAGCTGCTCCTTCACTTCATCAGCGAGGCCCGGGCCGGAGTCGGCGACGCGCAACTCGACGAAGCCGTCTTCGCCTTTGCCGGTGGTGACGGTGATGAGCTTCTTCTCCGACGACTCCATCGCCTGACCGGCGTTCATCATCAGGTTCAAGAACACCTGACGCAGCTGGTTCGAGTTGCCGCGAATCTGCGGGAGCCCCGTCGACAACTGCGTCTCGACCTTCACGCCGTGCATCTGCAATTGGTGCACGCAGAGCGCCATCGCGCCGAGCACCACGTCGTTGGGCGCGAGCGCTTCGAATTCGGTCTCGGGAGGCCGCGAGAACTCCAGCAGGTTCTGCAGGATCTTGTTCGCGCGGAACGCGTCCTGCTCGATGAGCTTGAAGTACTCGAGCATCTCCCGGGTGTCGGCCGATTCCTGCCCGAGCTGCGCGAAGCCCACGATGCCGACCATCGGGTTCTTCACTTCATGCGCGACGCTGGCCGCGAGCTCGCCGACGGCGGAGAGCTTCTCGCTCTGCACCAGTTGCGCGTTGGTTTCCTGGAGCTGCTCGCTCCTGCGCACCAGCTCGCGGCTCATCTCGTTGAGCGCCGAGCCCACGCTGCGAATCTCGAGCGGGCCGTCGACCGGCACCTCGACGCCGAACTGGCCGCGAGAAATGGTCTGCATGGTGCTCGAGAGCTCCCGCAGCGGGCGCGTCACGCGGCGGCCGAGGAGCACGGCGAGCACCAGCGACAGCGACACGATGCCGAGCCCGAACAGCAGCGAACGCCGCGAGAGTTCACGCGTCGCCTTGAAGACCTCCGCGCGCGGCACCTCGACGACCACCGAGCCGACGCCGTTTTCCACGCGCGCGAACGCGGCGACGCGCTGTTCACCGTTGAACTCGTATTCTTCAGCGCCGCGCGCGACCTGACCCGCGAGCGCATCACGCACCACGGGGATCGCCGACAGATCTTCCCGCCTGATGACGCGCTCCGCGTCGGGGTGCGCCAACACGCCGCCGAGTCGATCGACGAGGAACACCTTGTAGAGCCCGCTCGCGGAGACGGCGGAGAGCAACCATTCAGGCCGCAGATCGGCGATCACCACCGCGCGCCCATCAGCGGTCGCGGCCGAGATGCGCACCAGCGCGAGGTCAGGCGGCAGGCTCGCGTTCTGCACGACGACCCCCGCCTGCTCGACGGCCTGCAGCGGCGCCGGCGTGCTCTTGCGCGCCTCCGTCAGGTCGTCGGCGGTGAGATTCAATTCACCCAGCCGCGCGTTGTCGACGAAGAGAAACCCGCGCTCCCAACCGCCCTCGGTGCGCTTGAAGACCTCGAGCGAGAGCACCGCTTCGTCTGAATCGAACAGGCTGCGCGCGCGGCGCTCGGCGTCACCGGGTGTCAGCTCCCATTCCTGACCGAAGTAGCGAAGTTTGTCGGCGATGCCGTCGACGGTGCGATTGACCTGCTGCGCGACGGTGCCGGCGATGAGCGCGTTGACGTCGTAGACGGTCGCTTCCTTGTCGGCGGTCGTCACGCGCGTCGCGAGCAGGAGGTAGCTCCCCATCGCGATGACGAGCATCACGCCGACCAGCCCGACAATCTGCGTACGCAGAGACCAGCGCACCGTGGAGAGCCCCTCTTAGAAGTCGAAAGCGTAGCCCAGCCGCACACCAAACCCGCTCGCGTTCAACTCAGCGAGCGCCGACGCGAAGTGCGAATACAAAAAGCCGAGGTCGCCTTCGATGCGACCCGGGCCCAGCCGATACGACAACGTCACCGCGACTTCGATGCCCGGCAGCACGCGAAAGTCGCGCTGACCGTTGACGGTCACCCACGTGAATTGCAGTGCGGGCCCAATACCGCCCTTCAATTGGAAGTCTCCGAGGGGCTGATGCCACGCCGCGAGCAGTGACAGCGGAAGCATGTTCGCGCGGCCCGAGAGCTGCCCGCCCGCGACCTCGTGAGCGCGCGCCGCGAAGTAGTAACCGGCGCGTAACTCGAGCCCGATCTGCCGTTGCAGCAGCGGCAGACGGCCGGTGAACGCGAGCTGAACCTGCGGCGAGAGCACTGCTTCGCCGTTGAGGATGACGCCGGCGCGCGCGGCGAGGGAGAAATACGGAGGCAGCGCCGGCGCGACGGGCGCTGGCGTCGGCGCCGGCTCGGCGGCCTTCACCTCCGGCTCCGCGACGGCGACGACCGCGCCTGCCTCACGCTTGAAGGCCCGCGCCTCGGAAAACGGTGACGTGTGCCCCGCGGAGTCTTTCGCTGAGACGCGCCACGTGTAGCTCCCGTCGACCAGCGCTTCGGAGCGCCAGTTGGTGCCGTTCACCGTCGACGTCGTCGCCGCGGCGAGCCCGTCAGCGCCGGTGCGTTTGAGCTCGACGACGTACGCATTCGCGCCGGGCACCGCGCTCCAGCTCAACTCCGCGCGCTCCGCGATGACCTCGGGCTTCAACTTCGGAGCCGCGAGGCGGACGCGGAAGACGCTCTCCGGGCTCCATTCACCGGCGTTGCCGCGCTCGTCGATGCTCGCGACGCGCCAGCGATAGTCACCGGCCACGCTGGCCTTGAACGCGAGCTGCGTACCCGCGGCGGAGATCGACACGCGGTCTTGCCCATCATGCGACGCCTCGACCACGTAGCTCGCCGCGCAGTTCGCCGCGGCCCACGTGAGGTTCACCTGCGCGGGGTACGACGCGTCAGCCGCGGGCCGCAGCCGCGGAGGCGCCACGCGCACCGTGAAGCTCCTCACCGGTCCCGCGCTGCTCAATTTGTCGCGCACGTCGATGGCGCGCGTTCGCCAATGCCAGAGCCCCGCGCTCAGGCCGGGCACCTCGAACTTCGGCGTCGGTGACTTCAAGACGCGCGGGTTCGCGAAGTCGACACCCGGCGAGAGCTCGACCTGGTACTCCTTCACCATCGTCGAGGGCGCGAGCTCGAGTGACACCGCCGCGCCGCACGCGAACACCACGTTGTCGGCCGGCTTGAGCGGTATCGGGATCGCCGAGTCGACGGCGATGGTGCGGGGCGCGCTCCATTCGCTCAGGCGATTGTCGGCGTCGACGCTGCGCACGCGCCACCAATGCGTCGTCGCCGGCAGTTGTTCCCACCGGTAGCCCGCGGTGTTGGTGCGCGTCTGCAACACCACTTCGACGAAGGCCGCGTCCTTCGCGATCTGCAGCTCGTACGCCGAAGCGCCGGGCACCTCCTTCCACCGCAGCACGATGCGCGCGTTCTGCGCGCTCGCAGCCGCCGAGAAGAGCATGCACAGCAACAGCCACCGCGAGCTCAGGGGGTCACCTCGATCTCAGGGTTCAGCAATTCAGGCGCGTCGGGGATGCCCTTGTGAATCACGCGGAACCTGAGCGCCGCCGACGGCATGCCGGCGGTTCCCTCATCGGCGCGCACGCGCCAGAAATACGCGCCCTCGTTCAGCGTGAGCGGCAAGCGCGCGCTGGTGCCGGAAACGGGGTGCGACGCGACGACGGGCTCGAAGCCCTGACTCGGAGAGATCTCCACGAGGTACTTCGTCACGCCGGGCAGCGGAGTCCACGCGAAGGAGACGCTCGTACCCGGCGGCGCGAGGATCACTTCGCCCAGGCGCGGGAACATCGCGACCGGCGCCTTGTCTTCGACGAACGAGAAGCGCCGCGACTCCGAGATCGCGCGGCCCTGCGCGTTCACCAGCCGCCACCAGGAAACGCCGCGCGCGGGTCGCTGAAGCTCCGCGGAGCCGTCGCGCACCGGGAAGTCCTCGTCGGTGAACGCGAACAGCCGATCTCTCGCGATCTGCACCCGCGCGTTCGTCGCCTCCCCCTTCCAGGTGAGCGTCAGCGGCGTGGGCGTCGTGCGGAACGGCAGACGCGCCTGCGGCTCGGGGGTCAACAGCGTCACCGGCCACGCGACGAGCTTCTCGGTGCCCGACTTCGCGGCCGCCACGCGCTCACCGCTGTTCACCGTCGCCGCGGGGCCATCGCCGCCCTTCACCTCCGCGACGCCCTTCTTCACCGAGACTTCCAGTGTCCCGCCGGCGAGCTCCACGGTGGCTTCGGCCTGCGCCGCCAGCCGCGCTTCACCCGCCGGCGTCTGCAGCGTGAGCCCTTCACTGCCGGTGCGGCCCGACGCGGAGCCCTGCCGCAACGTCACCGCTCGAACGCCGGCGCGCGGTTTCTCCACGACGACCAGCGAACGCTCATCGAGCGACAATTCGGTGCCGTCGATGAAGTGCAAAGTCGCGGCCGCGCCGGGAGGCACGAACACCGAGTCTCCATCGTGCACTTCGACGCCGCGCGAGGCGCCGCTCCACCCGAGCGCCGACGAGAGCCGCAGCTTCACGTCACCGCTGCTCTCCTGAATCTGCGCGACGACCGGGGTCGTGGCCTGCTCGAGCGAACGCCGCGTGGGCCCCAGCGCGAGTGACAGGGAGATCGCCGCGACCACCGATGAAGCGCCCGCGAGCCACACATCGCTCTTCGAGAGGGCGGCGTTCATGGCGATCAGTCACGGCGTCGGCGCGGCGCGATCTCCGCCACCACGGCGGCGACGCGTTCACGAAGCTGGGTCAGGGGAGTGGAATCACGGCGCGCGTCGATGGCTTCACGCACGGCGTCTTCGATCGCTCCGAGGTTCTTGAAGGGCTTCGGCAGCACGACATCGGGCCGTTCATCGTCGAGCGCGAGCGGCTCCGGGTGCGACGACACCAGCACCAGCGCGGTGCGCGGGTGCCGCTTGCGGACCTCGGCCATCACCTCGAGGCCCGTCATCGCCGGGAGCAGCTTGTCGACGACCACGCAATCGATGTTCGCGCCGCTGAAGAGCTGCAGCCCGTCTTCACCGGTCGCCGCGACGTCGACCTCGTACCCCGCGCGCGTCAGCACCTTGCCGAGCAGGTCGCGCACCGCGGCTTCATCGTCGATCACGACGATGCGGGGCTTCACGACGGCGTGCCTCCGGAGCGCAGCGCCGCGTCGCAGATGTCGAGGATCTCGTTCACACCGAAGGGCTTGGTCACGTAGCTGAAGACCCCGAGGTCGCGGGCGTGCGAGCGCGTCTCACTGGTGGGAAAGCCGGTGACCAGAATCGCGCGCATCGCCGGCTGCTTCGCGCGCGCCTGACGCAGCACCTCGAGGCCATCGGTGCCGGGCAGATTCTTGTCGGTGATCAGCAGATCGAACCCGCCGGCCGTAATCGCCACCAGCCCCTGCTCGGCGTTGTCGACCAGCGTGACCGTGTGACCTGCCCGTTGCAGAACGCGCTCCAGCAACGCACGGGCGCTCCGGTCATCGTCGATGACGAGAATTCGACCCGGTACCCTCTGGGCTGCGGAAGTCATGAGCGCGCCGGAGCATAGCGCGTAAAGTCCACGCCCCGTGTCCGACCTTCAATTTCAACGGAAACTCCGCGCGGCGGAAAAAGCGCTCGCGTCAAGCGACAAAGCCCTGGCCAAAGTCATCGCGCGCGTCGGCCGGGCAGAAATCACCCGCGAGGAGCACTTCGAGCCCTTCAACGCGCTGGTGCGATCGATCTGCCACCAGCAGCTCCACGGGAAAGCCGCGGAGACGATCCTTGGGCGCGTGGTGACGAAGTTCGGCGACGGGCAGACGGCGGAGCTCCAGCGCATTCATCGCGCGCGGTTGCCCACGATGCGGGCGTGCGGGCTGTCGATGGCGAAGGCGCTGGCGATCAAGGACCTCGCCGCCAAGTGCATCAACGGCACGGTGCCGAGCGCGAAAGAGCTGCATTCGCTCTCTGATGATGAAGTGGTCGAGCGCGTGACGCAGGTGCGCGGCATCGGCCGGTGGACGGTGGAGATGATGCTGATGTTCCGCATGGGCCGGCTCGACGTGTTCCCCGTCGATGACTTCGGCATTCGCAAAGGCTTCGCGATGCTGCGCGGGTTGAGCGAGCAGGTGAAGCCGAAGGCGATGATGCCGATGGGCGACGCGTGGCGGCCGTATCGAACCGTCGCGAGCTGGTACCTGTGGAGAATCGCCGATGGCCGATGAGCTCGAAGCGCTCGGCTACAAACAGGAGCTCAAACGTGAACTCGGTGCGTTTCAGAACTTCGCCTTAAGTTTTTCGATCATCTCGATTCTGACCGGCGCGGTGACGCTCTACGGAGCGGGCCTCACCGCCGGCGGGCCACGAGTGATGTTGCTCGGCTGGCCGCTGGTCGCGGTGTTCACCCTCTTCGTCGGCATGTCGCTGGCGGAGCTCGCGTCGGCGTTTCCGACGGCGGGCGCGCTCTACCACTGGGCTTCGATTCTCGGAGGGCCCGGCGCGGGTTGGCTCACCGCATGGCTCAACGTCGTCGGGCAGTTCGCGATCACCGCGGCGATCGACTTCGGCCTCGCGGAGTTTCTCGCGCCGCTGCTCGGGCTCGAGGGCCGTGGCGCCGTGCTCGCGTTGTACGCGCTCGTGCTGCTCAGTCACGCGGTGCTCAATCACGTCGGCGTGAAGGTCGTCGCGCTGCTGAACACCGTGTCGGCCTGGTACCACGTGATCGGCACGGTGATTCTCGTCGGCCTGGTGTTCGTGCTGGCGCCGAAGCAGCCGGTTTCGTTTCTGATGCGTGATGACGTTCCGAAGCCTGATGGCTTCGTGCTCACGGGTTTTCTCGCGGGTCTGCTGCAGGCCGCGTGGACCTTCACCGGTTACGACGCCTCGGCGCACGCGAGCGAGGAGACGAAGGACGCGGCGCTCGCGGCTCCGCGCGGAATTCTGATGTCGATCATCGCTTCGGCGATCGCGGGTTACGTGCTGCTCCTCGCGGTGACGCTGGCGATTCCCGACCTCGCCTTGGCGGTCGGCGCGAAGAACCCGTTCATCTTCATTCTCGAAACCTCACTCGGGCGCACCGGCACCGCGCTCGTGTGGCTGTGCGTCGCCGCGATGTGGTTCTGCGGGCTCGCGTCGATCACCAGCAACTCGCGCATGCTCTACGCGTTCGCGCGCGATGGCGGCCTGCCGGGCTCGAAGCACCTCTCGCGCGTCTCGGAGAAATGGAAGACGCCGCACTTCGGCATCTGGGTGTCGGTGGCCGTCGCGTTCGTGCTCGCGATCTTCGCTGACGCGCTCTCGGTGATGGCGGCGCTGTCGACGGTCGCGCTGTACGCGAGCTACGGCTTGCCGATTCTGCTCGGGCTCCTGGCGCGGCGAAGAGGCTGGCCACGCATCGGCCCGTGGACGCTCGGCCAGTGGGGCTCCATCGTGAACGTCATCGCGATTCTGTGGATCGCGTTCATGGTGACGTTGATGTCGCTGCCTCCGAACGGGCTCGCGGGCCTCACGTTGCTCGCGACGATTGTGGTGCTCGGCCTCGCCTGGTTCGGAGGCGTGCGGCTCGTCTTCAAGGGCCCGCGGAAGTAGTCGCGGGTCGGGCCGACCACGCGAGGGCAAACGCCGCCGCCATCGCCACCACGGGATGAAACGCCCAGTTGTGCACGACGCCAAGCATCGCCAACGCGCCGATGACGCCCCAGCCCGCTGCCGTCAACGGCCCGAGCCAGCGGAAGAAGATCACCGCCATCACCAGCCAGAGCACGAGCCCGACGACGCCCTGCTCCGCGAAGAACTGGAGCAACAACGAGTGCGCGTCGAGGTGAATCAAGGTCCACGTCGGGTTCACGCCACCGTTGAGCGCGAGCGCCGCTTGCGGGTAGCCGCCGTACCCGACTCCGAAAATCGGGTGCGTCTTGAAGAGCTCGATCGCGTTGTGCCACGCGAAGCTGCGATCAGCCGGTTTGTCGAGACCGATGAACGCGAAGAGCGGAATGAGCAGCGGCGTGAATGCGAGCAATTCGCCCCTCTCCCGCAGACGGGAGAGGGGGAGTGCGACGAGTCCAAATCCGACCGCCATCCACGACGCGCGCGTGTACGTGAAGAAGAGCCCGACGAGAGAAAGCGCGAGCGTGACGCCGCCCAGCACGCGCCGCGAACGCCACAAATCGGGCGCGAGCGCGAAGAACAACGGCACCAGCGTGTGCGCGTAGCGCAGCCGGTGAAAATGCAGGCCGCCGGCTTTGAAGCCGCCGTTGTCCGCGGGCTCCAGCACGCGCTGCACGGTGAAGTACTCGCGCAGCCACGGGTGATCGAACACCGGCACGAAGTGCTGAATCACGCACGCGATCGCGCTGATGATCGCCACCCCGCAGAACACGTCGAGCAGCCGCACGCGCTGCGGCGGAGTGATTCGTCGCAGCGCCAGCACCGCGAGCGGAAAGAACGCCCAGTGCAACGCCGACCACGGCGCGCCGGAGCGCCACGGTTTGAGCGCCCAGCTCGCCGACGCCAATGACAGCGCCGAATACGCGACCCACGCGAGCAGCCCACGCCAGTGCTGCTTCACCGCCGCGAACGAGAGCTCGGGAATCAGCGCGGCCGCGGTGATGCCCGCGCCGATGAACGCCATCGCTTCGCCGGTGAGCGCTCCGACGAGCCACACGGCCACGCCGGCGAAGAGAAACGTCGAACGCACTACTTCGCCTTCTGCTCGAACTTCTTCAGCGTGGCGGCGATCTCTTCGTTCACGGTCTTGAGCAGGTCCTGCTTCTCGCGGAAGGGGAGGAACGCGCTCTTGAAGCCACCGACCATGATGGTGGTGATGTCTTCGAGCGAGAGCCCCATTTCCTTGTGCGCGATCATGTACTCGCGCGTGCAGGTGGTGTCGGTGATCAACCGGTTGTCGGTGTTGATCGTCACCCGCAGGCCGTAATCGAAATAGAACTTCAGCGGGTGCGCGGCCATCGACTGCACCGCGCGCGTCTGCACGTTCGACGACGGGCAGCACTCGAGCGGAATACGGTGGTCATTCACGTAATTGAGCAGGTCACCGTCTTCACGGAGCCGCACGCCGTGCCCGATGCGATGCGCGCCGAGGTTGTGAATCGCCTGCGAGATCGATTCAGGCCCGTACGCTTCACCCGCGTGCGCGGTGCAGTTCACGTTGTTCTTCAGAATCAACTGAAACGCCTGCCGGTGTTCCTTCGCGGGGAAGTTTGCTTCGGCGCCCGCGAGATCGAACCCGACGACGCCACGATTCTTGTACGCGACACACAATTCGGCGAGGCGCAGCGAGCTTTCCGGCGCCATGTGGCGGATGCCGCAGAGAATCACACCGTACTTGAGGCGCGTTTCCTGCTTCGCCGCGCGCATGCCCTCGAGCACCGAGTCGACGATGTGCGTGAGCTTGAGCCCGCGCGCCTGATGCAGCACCGGCGAGTAGCGGACCTCGAGGTAGCGAACGCCCTCGGCCGCGGCGTCGATGCCGAGCTCATACGCCGCGCGGTACAGCGCCTCTTCGGTCTGCAACACGCTGCAGGTGACGTCGAACGCGACGAGGTAGTCCTCCAGCGACTTGCACGTCTCGCCCTTGTGAATCGCCTTCGCGAGCCCGTCTTCGGTTTCCGACGGCAACTTCACCTGCTGCTGCTGCGCGAGCTCCAGAATCGTCTTGAGCCGCATGCTGCCGTCGAGGTGGCAGTGCAGGTCGGTCTTCGGCAGCGCGCGAATGAGCTCTTCCGTGACTTCCATCTTCGGTACCTGCAGCGCCGTCGGCGGAGGTGGATGCCACGCGGTGCTGCTGAAGATGCCGCTGTCCTGCGTCGCCTCGTCGTCGTGAAAAGAAGGCATGCGCCCAACGTTCTACGCGCGCTGTCTGCCACCGCAAGCTCCCTCCCGAGCTACAGTCCCGTCGCATGTCCTCTTCGTGTTTGAGCAACCTGTCGGCGAGCCGTGAGGTGAAGGCGATGGCGAAGGAGCTCGCGGCCAACGCCCATGAGGCGCGCTTCGGCTTCATCACCGCGACGGTCGACGTCGATGCTGACGCGCTGCGCGCCGCGCTCGCCGCGGAGTTGCCAGGCGTGCCGTTCGCGGGGTTGACGTCGTGCCGCTCCGTCATCGGCGCGGGGCAACTGGCGCAGGGCCCGGTCGCGGCCGCGTTCTGGCTGCTCGGCGAGCGCGTGAAGGCGTCGGTGGTGAGCAGGTCACTCGCGTCGGCCACCGAAGCGAACGGCGATGAGCTGGTGACGCAGGCGTTGCAGGCGCTCGGCACCAGGCCCAGCTTCGCGATCTTCAACGCGACGCCGGGCCTCGAGGAGCCGCTGCTGCGCGGGCTGACGACCGGCCTCAAGAACACGCCGCTGCTCGGAGGCTCGGCGGCCGACAACGACATCAGCGGCAAGTGGAGCGTCTTCACCCGCGAAGGCCGCCTGACCTCGGGCGCGGTGCTGACGCTGGTCTCATGGCCGGGAGACGTGGCGATCCCCTGGGCGTCGGGCGCGCTGCCCACCACCTTCAAGGCGACGGTGACGCGCGTCGAGGGCCGGGTGATCCGCGAGCTCGACGGCAAACCCGCCGCGCAGGTCTACAACGGCTGGCTCGATGGGGCGTTGCAGGCCGAGCTCAAGTCGGGCGCGTCGATCCTCGCGAAGACGTCGTTCACGCCGTTGGGGGTGATGCGGGCGACGGGCATCACGTTGCTGCACCCGGAGCGCATCGTCGACGGCGCGGGCATCGCGTGCTTCGCCGCGGTCTCGAAGGGCGAACAGGTGGCGCTCGTGAAGTCGACCAAGCTGGGCATGCAGGGCCGGCCGGCGAGCATCATCGCGCGCGCGCTGGGCAGCGCCGATGCCCCGAAGCCGAAGGGCGTGCTGCTCGCGTACTGCGCGGGCTGCATGCTGGCGATCGACCCCGACACGAAACCGATGGTCGAGGCGATTCGAAAGGTGATCGGCAACGCGCCGCTCGCAGGCTCGTTTCACTTCGGCGAGCAGGGCCGGCATGACGCCGGTAAGCCCGAACACGGCAACCTGATGACCGGCGCGCTCGTGCTGTCGTGACTCACTCGCGCGTGAGGTAGCGCGCGATGACGGTCTTCACGCCGTAGCTCTCGAACTGAATGGTCAGCTTCGCGTTCGGCCCGCTACCGGAGACTTCGATCACCTTCCCGCGGCCGAACTGGCTGTGTGAAACGCGGGTGCCGCGAATGTCGCTGCTGCTGTCGCCCTGATGAAAGTCGGTCGACTGATCGTACGTGCGGTCGACATGCACGCCGTCGTCATCGTCACGGCGCCGCCGCATCGGAGGGATCGCGCGCGGCCGTTCGACCTCGGGGATCTCGTGAAAGCCGAACAGCTCCTGCGGCACTTCGCCGAGGAAACGCGACGGCGGGTTGAACTTGAGCTCACCGAACAACGCGCGGCTCTGCGCGAGTGAACACGTGAGACGCCGACGCGCGCGCGTGAAGCCGACGTAGCAGAGGCGGCGCTCCTCGTTCATCTCCTCCTCGGTGGCGGTGGGCAGCGTCGAGCGCCGCGAGGGGAAGACCTCTTCTTCCATGCCGGTGATGAACACCGCGTCGAACTCCAGGCCCTTCGCGGCGTGCATGGTCATCAACGACACGCGCTGTTTGCCGACGCCGGTTTCACCATCTGCGTCACCGACGAGGCTCAACTGCTCGAGAAAACCCTGCAGCGCGGGCACTTCGATCTCCAACGGCGCGTCATCGGCGAGCGGCGCGGCCGGCTCAGGCGCGGCGGGCACGTCTTCAGCCGGCAATTCAGGTTCAGGCTTCGGCGCCGGCCGCGTGAACGACGCGAACAGGTCACCCTGCGGCGACGGCTCGACTTCGGGCTCCGGCTCCGGAGTTCCCGGCGTGCCCGGCCCTTCGGGGATCGGCACCAACGCCGGCAACGGCAGCCCGGCGGCTGCGATGCGCTCCTCGCGCTGCTTGTCGAACTCCTGCGTCGCGGTGAGCAGTTCCTTCAAGTTCTCCGCGCGGCCGATGGCCTCTTCACTGCCGTCAGCCATGTACGCGGCGATGAGCCCGGTCTGCTCGAACATGTACCGCGCGGCGTTGGTCGCATCGGGCGACTGCTTGCCGTACGTGACGAGGCGGTCCATCAATTCGCGGAACGCCTTCAAGCGCTTCACCGCCGCGCCGCCGACCGCGCGCTCCGGCACCTCGCTCGCTTCGAACAACGACAGCCCGTTCTCGGCCGCGTATTCGCGCAGACGTTCCATCGTCGTCTCGCCGATGCCGCGCGCGGGCACGTTCACCACGCGCTCGAAGTCGGCGTCAGACTTCGGGTTCACCATCAGACGCAGGTAGCTCGCGGCGTCTTTCACTTCGGCGCGCTCGTAGAAGCTGCGGCCCGACACCAGCACGTACGGAACACGCAGCAGGCGGAACGTCTCTTCGAGCACGCGGCTCTGCGCGTTGGTGCGGAAGAAGACCGCCATCTGATCGAAGTCGCAGATGCCGTCGCGCCGCAGGCCGTGAATCTGCGCGGCGACCTCCGACGCCTCACCGCGCTCATCTTTCGCGATGACCAGGCCGAGCGGCTCGCCCTTCGCGCGCGCGCTCCAGAGCTTCTTGTCCATACGGCGGCGGTTCTTCGAAATCACCGCGTGCGCCGCTTCGAGAATCGTCTGATCGCTGCGGTAGTTCTGTTCGAGCTTCACCACCTTGCAGCCGGGGTACTCGGTGGGGAACCCGAGGATGTTGTCCACCTCCGCGCCGCGCCACCGGTAGATGCTCTGGTCGTCGTCGCCGACCACCACGAGGTTGGCCGGGTACTTCCCGTCGGGCGGAGCGAGCAGCTTCAGCAGCGCGTACTGCACCGGGTTGGTGTCTTGAAACTCGTCGACCAGCACGTGGTGAAACCGGTTCTGGTAGTGCCGACGGACTTCCTCGTTGTGCTTGAGCAGATGCACGAGCAGCAGCAGCAGGTCGCCGAAGTCGACCGCGTTCGCCGCGCGGAGCATCGACTGGTACTTGCGGTACACGCGCTGCAGCGTCTGGAGCTTCGGGTCGGTGCCCGGGGCCATGTCGTCGGGGAGCCGGCCCTGATTCTTCTCACCGTCGATCTGCGACAGAATCTGCCGTGGCGTCACGCTCGCGACGTCGATGCCCGCGTCACGAATCGCGCGGCGCACCACCTGCAACTGATCGCCGTCGTCGTAGATGACGAAGTTGCGCTCGAGCCCGACGTTCTGCGCCTCACGCCGCAGGATCAGCGCCGACGCGGAATGGAACGTGCTGACCGTGAGCCCCTGCGCCGCCGGCCCGAGCAGATGTTCGAGACGCTCGCGCATCTCGCGCGCGGCCTTGTTGGTGAAGGTGACCGCGAGGATCTTGTACGCCGGAACCTTCGCCTTCTCGACCAGCCACGCGATGCGCCGGGTGATGACGCGCGTCTTGCCGGTGCCCGCGCCGGCCAGCACCAGCAGCGGCCCGCGTTCGTGCAGCACGGCGTCGCGCTGCGGCTCATTCAGGTCGGCGAGAAGGTCTTCCACGGCGCGCCGGGAAGAACCATGCCCCGGCGACGCGGTCAATCAGCTCAGCGCCTTGTGCAGCACCATCAGCATCACCTCGGCCGTGTACGGCTTGGGTACGAAGTGCCGCACGCCGGCGTCGACCGCGCGCGCGACGTTGCCGTTGGCCGCGAGCCCGCTCGACCCCACGATGCGCACCTCGGGGTTGATGGAGCGCAGCGCGAGAATCGTGGCGGGCCCATCCATCACCGGCATGGTCATGTCGGTCAGCACCACCGCGATGTCGGCGCGATGTTGCGCGTAGAGCGCGACGGCCTCCGCGCCGTTCGCCGCCACCATCACGCGGTAGCCGTTTCGTTCCAGCGTGCGCTTGGCGACGGTGCGAATCGGCGCTTCGTCATCGACCACCAGCACGAGTTCACCGTTGCCGCGATGAATCTTCTCGGGCCCCCGCTTGTTCACCGAATCGGCCGACGTCGGCTTGCCCGGGAGGTAGACCTTGAAGCGCGTGCCCTTGCCCAGCTCGCTGTAGACGTGAATGAAGCCGTGGTGCTGCCGCACCAGCGCGTGCACCGTCGAGAGGCCGAGGCCGGTGCCCTTGCCGACCTCCTTCGTCGTGAAGAACGGCTCGAAGATGTGCTCGAGCACGTCGGGCGACATGCCGGTGCCGGTGTCTTCGATGCGCACCAGCACGTACGGCCCCGGCTTCGCCTCGAGGTTCATCTCCGAATACGCCTCGTCGAGCTGCACGTGTTCGACGGCGATGGTGAGCGTGCCTCCCAGCGGCATCGCGTCGCGCGCGTTGACGCACAGGTTGGTGAGCAACTGATTGAGCTGCGTGGGGTCGCCCTCCACCGTCCACTCCCGCGGCGGCAGGTGCACCTGGAGGCTGATGTTCTTGGGGAACGTGTCGCGCAATATCTGCTGCACGTCGGAGACGACCTGCTTGAGCTCCACCGGCACGCGCACGCCGTCGGTGCCGCGCGCGAACGACAGGAGCTGCCTGACCATGTCGGCGCCGCGCTCGGCGCTCCGGAGCAACTGCGCGAGATCTTCGGCACGCTTGGGGTCGGTCTCGTCCAACTGCATGGTCGACGCCGTCATCACGATGGGCGCGAGCACGTTGTTGAGGTCGTGCGCGATGCCGCCGGCCAGCGTGCCCAGGCTCTCGAGCCGCTGCGCGCGGAGGAACTGTTTCTCGAGGTTCTTCCTCTCGGTGACGTCGGTGTAGATGGCGAGCACCGACTTCGGCTTGCCTCCCGCGTCGCGGAGCAACGTGCAACTGCCTTCGACGAACAGCACCCGGCCATCGCGCGTGCGGTGGCGCAGCTCGCCGCGCCATTCGCCTTGCGACAGCACCGCGTCGTTCCGCACCAAGCAGGGGAAGA
>JBEHYH010000105.1:0-14749 GCA_048498275.1 Myxococcota bacterium
CATGCCTGAATCCCTGAATGCTGAAGCCGGTTACGTAGGGGCTGCCGCGTACCTCCTTGAGTTCGAGCAGGCGCGGCTCGTCATCGAGCTCGACGAGCGCGACGAGTCGTTCGACGCCGAGGCTCCCGGTACCGGCGACGCGACGGGTGAGATCGATCAGCCGCGGCTTCTTGTGCCCGGTCTGCTGTGCCCAGGTGCCAACGGCCGCCTCGGCGGGGCGCAACAACGAGCGCGGCGCGGCAGGCGTTCGCTCTCCCCGTTCCAGCCGTGATGCCGACGTGAGTCTGCGCGCGAGGAGTTTGTCATCGCGCTTTCGCTCGGCGTTCTCGACCAATCGCGAGAGCGACGCCGGGAGCGCCGGCTTCTCGCCGCTGATCGCCCGCGCATGCCCATCGAGGAGTTCGTGCGTGAAACCCACCACGTCGAGCCCGGTGACTTGAAGCTCCGGCCGGGCGAGCAGCGTGGAGGTTGCCAGCCGCGCGAGGTCGAAGGCCCACGGGCCGTGGAAGGTCTCGTCGAGATCGTTCACGTGGAACGCGACGTCTCCTCGCGCGGTGCGAAAGGTGCCGAAGTTCTCGAGGTGCAGATCTCCGGTGAGCACGCCGGAGCCGGGAAGGTCGCGCAGGAGCCCGGGCGCGCGGCGCAGCGCTTCAGCCCACAGCGCCGACGCGCCTCGGAGGAACGAGAAGGGCGATGACGTCATGCGCGCCCATTTGCGACGCAGCAACAGCGGTTGGCCGCGGAGCCTCTTCAGATCGGCTTGAATCTGAACTTCGGCGAGGGAGCGCACTGTCGCTGATTCTGCGCGTCACTCACGTCAGGCGGAAGAACCGCCGCGTATTCGCGAGCAGCGTTTCACGGAGCGGCGCCCCCAACGCGCGCTCCATCGCGTCGGCGATCAGCGGCAGGTGCGCGGGTTCATTCCGTTCGCCGCGATGCGGGTGCGGCGCCTGATCGGGCGCGTCGGTCTCCACCATCAGGCGCTCGATCGGAATTTCGCGGAGCGCCTCCAGCGGCCGGCGCGCCTCGGGGAAGCTCACCGGGCCCGCGAACGAAAAGTGACAGCCCGCCTTCACGTACTTCGGGGTCAGCTCAGCCGAGCCCGAATAGCTGTGCATCAGCAGGCCCGCTTCGGGGATCGCTTCGGTCTTCAGATACCGAATCAGATGCGGGTGCGCGCGATAACAATGCACCAGCAAGGGCAGGCGATGTTTGCGCGCGAGCTTCACGTGCGCGTCGAAGATGCGCAGTTGCCGCTCCATGGGAGCGCCGGTCTCACTCGGCCCATCGAGCCCGCATTCACCGACCGCGATCGCACCGCCGCGCGCGAGCAGCGCATCGAGCCGGGCCAGATGTGCGTCATCGTCAGCCGGGTTCAGTTCAGGCAGCAGTTGAGGGTGAATGCCGAGGCCCACCTGAATTCGCGCATCACGGCGCGGCCATTCGAGCAGCGCCTCCCACGCGTCAGGGCCGATCGCGGGCACGACGATTCCCGTCAAGCCGGCAGCCCACGCCCGCCGCAACACTTCTTCACGATCGCCCTCGAAGCGCGGCACATCGAGGTGGCAGTGCGTATCGATCACGTGAAGTTCGGCTTCACGCCTTGCGCCATCAGCTTCGCGTGTTCCTCGGCACCAACCTGTGACGATTCCTCGATGAGCATGCAGGGCACGCCGTCATCGACGCGGTATTTGCGCTGCAAACGCGGGTTGTACAGAAACCCCTCTCGTTCGAAGTAGAGCAGCGAGCCCTTGTCTTCGGGGCAAGCGAGAATTTCGAGCAGCCGCGCGTCGATCGCCATGAACCGTTGCGTAGTCTTGCCGCGTCGCACTGTCACGGCTATCTCTGCGCGCCGGTGCGCACGTCCGTATTCTTCCTGGTGGTGATGTCGGCGACGGGCGCTTTCGCGTTCGAAGAGACCAGTCGATACAAAGAGATCGACGCGGGCGTGCACATCCCCGTGTTGACCAAGGCTCCGACGCTGGTGACCTTCGTCGAAGCCGAATACCCGCCGGAGATGGAAGCGCAGGGCGTCACCGCGCGCGTTCGCATGAACGTGACGATCAACGCCGATGGTGGCGTGGGCAACGTGAAGGTGATCGAGCCGGTGGGCAACGGGTTCGACGAAGCGGCGGTCGCGGCCGTGCAGCAGTTCGTCTTCACCGCCGCCGAGGTCGACTTCGTGCCGGCCACCGTGCAGATCGAATACGTCTACAACTTCGTCCTCAGGGCGCCTGAAGACGCGGGCGTGCCTGAAGAGGTCGACGCGGGCGCTCCCGACGCGACGTTGACGGGCGTGCTGCACATTCGCGGCGCGCGCGGCTTCGTGCCGGGGGCGATCGTTCGTTGCGAAGGCTCCGACCTCGAGGCCTATTCCGATGAAGAGGGCCACTTCTCGCTCCCGGTGTTCTCTGGCGTCTGCGAGGCGCGGGTCACCAGCGCTGACTACGAGCTCTTCAAGACGCAGGAAAAGCTCGAGCCCGGTGAAGTGCGGGAGGTGAAGTTCTACCTGGTGCCGAAGATCGTCGGTTTCTCGACCACGGTTCGCGACAGCAAAGACAAGAAGGAGGTCGTGAAGCGCACGCTGACGCGCGCCGAAGTGCAGAGGCTGCCGGGCACGTTCGGCGACCCGATTCGCGTCATTCAGAACTTCCCCGGTGTCGCGCGCGCGCCGTTCGGCCTGGGGCAGCTCATCGTTCGTGGCGCGAACCCGAACCAGACGCTCACGTACTTCGATGGCGTGGAGATTCCGCTCCTCTTCCACCTCGCGGGCGGCCCGTCGGTCATCAACGGCGAGTTCCTCGACAAGATCGACTTCTTCCCCGGCGGGTTCGGTTCTCGCTACGGCCGCGCCGTCGGTGGCGTGGTCGACGTCGGGAGCCGCAAGGGCGCGTCAGACACCTGGCACGCGGTGGCGAAGGTCGACCTGCTCGACGCGATGCTCTTCGCCGAAGCGCCGATCACCAAGGACGTGTCGGTCGCCGTCGCGGCCCGCCGCAGCTACATCGACGCGATCATCCCGGTGGTGCTGAACCTCGCGGTCCCGAAAGATCCCGAAGGCGGCACGCTGCAGGCGCTCCCGGTCTATTGGGACTACCAGGCCCGCCTCGACGTCGGCGGAAAGAAGGGCGAGAAGCTCGAAGACGGCAAGTCGCAGTTCTCGCTCTTCGCGTTCGGCTCCGACGATCAGATCAAGCTCGTGGCGACGGGCGGCGGCCGCAACGTCGACGTCACCGTCAGCTCGCACACCAGCTTTCACCGGTTGATCGGCAGTTGGAACTACAAGCAGGGCGACACCACGTTCAAGCTGACGCCGTACCTCGGCTACGACCTCGTCAGCGTTTCGTTCGGCGGCTCCGCGGGCGGGCTCGATCAATTCAACGCCGGCGTCCGCGCCGACATCTCGCACGACGTGAACTCGTTCCTCACGCTCCGCGGCGGTATGGACATCTATTACAAGCTGCTGGTCGGCCACGCGGCGCTGCCCGGGCTCGACGTGCAGTACGTGCCGTTCCCCGGCGCCGACCCGAAGTCAGACCCGTTCTACATCTCGATGACGATCCCCCAGTTCGATGGCGCGCTCTACACGGAGGCCGACGTCAACATCGGCAAGTTCACCGCGACGCCCGGCGTTCGCCTGAACCACGACGTCATCAACGGAGTCGCGCGCAACGCCGCCGACCCGCGCCTGTGGCTGCGCTACCAGATCCTCGATTCGCTCGCGGTGAAGGGCTCCGTCGGTCTGTACACCCAGCCGCCGCAGGGCTTTCAGATGGTGCCCGCGCCGTTCGGCAACCCCACGCTCAACTACGAGCGCGCGTTTCAGAGCTCGATCGGCGTCTCGAATAAATTTACCGAGTACATCAACGCCGACATCACCGGCTTCTTCAACCGCCGCTACGACCTGATCGTCTCGCCGGGCAACACGGTGGTGAACTCCGATGGCTCGGTGACGCGCACGTTGAGCGCCAACCAGGGCCTCGGCCGCGCGTACGGCCTCGAGGTGATGATTCGCCACGAGGTCAGCAAGTACTTCTTCGGTTGGGTGGCCTACACCTTCAACCGCAGCGAAGAGGCGCGCGCCGACGACGGCAAGCCGTACCACGTGTCTGACTTCGATCAGACGCACATCCTCACGGTGGTGGGCAGCGTCAACCTCCCGTGGGGCTTCGTCTTCGGAGCGCGCTTCCGCTACGTGACCGGCCGCCCGACGACGCCGGTGATTCACCCGTACGACGTGCAGCAGATCGACTCGAACAGCTTCAGCCCGACGAACGGCGCACCCAATAGCGCGCGCGTCGAAGACTTCCACCAGCTCGACCTGCGCCTCGACAAGAACTTCGTCTTCAAGGACTGGTCTCTCGACCTCTATCTGGACGTGCAGAACGTCTACAACCATCAGAACGTCGAGGCCGTGTTCTACGACTACCGCTACCGGCAGCAGTACAAGGTGCCGGGTATCCCCATTCTCCCCGTGTTGGGCATCAAGGCTTCGCTGTGAAACGCGCGCTCGCTTTCCTCGTGGTGTTGTCGGGTTTCTCCGGCTGCGTGACGCCTGAAGACAACCCGACCAATCTGCATGACCTCCGGGTGCTCGCGGTGCAACTGGAGCCGCCGGAGGTCCTGATTCCCGGGTGCAGCGCGCAGTTGATCGCCGGCGCGGCGGCGGGGGCGCTCGATGGCGGCGAGGTTCAGGTGCCGCCTGAGCTGCAGCAGTTGCTCATTCAGTACGCGACGACGCCCATCTCGTACTCGGCGCTCATCTACGACACCGACGGTGGCACGAGGCCGCTCCACTACAAGCTCTTCGCGTGCAGCTCGCGCACCGACCGCACCTGCGCCGATGGCGGCATGCGCATCGACCTCGCCGAGGGCAACACGCACGGCGGCGTCTACAACCGCACCATCGTGCCCGGCGCGCAGGTCTTCGATGACGGCACGCCGCTGCTGTTCGAGGTGATCCTCGCCGACACGTACAAGGGCCTGGGCGGCGTACGCGTGCCGCTCAACCTCGAGCTGGTGTCCGACGACACCGGTGAACATCTCTTCGTGCAGAAGTTGATGGTCTACAGTTGCCAGTTCTTCCCCGAGATGAAGCAGAACGTGACGCCGGTGATGCCGGGCATGACGTGGAAGGGTGAGGCCTGGGGTGAAGACGAAGTGAAGCAGGTGTCGGGGCGCGATGAAGTGAACCTGCTGCCCGAAGACTTCACGGCGTTGCAGGAGGACTACACCGTGGCCTCGCTCTTCTTGCAGCCGACGCACCTCGTGGAGACCTGGAAGGTGACGTGGATGGCGACGGCCGGGACGATGTCGTCGTACGAAACGGGCGGCACCGGTTTCGACGGGCAGGACGCGCGTCACGCCAACAAGTGGAAGCCGCCGCAGAACGACGACATCGAGCGCGACGTCGACTTCTACTTCGTGGTGCGTGACGGCCGGGGCGGGCAGAGCTGGCTCATCCGCCACGCGCATTGGAAGCCCTGACGTCTGCTGTCGAGGCGTTACAAAACAAAACCCTCTGCCGCGTGAGCGACAGAGGGGTTGGTTTCAGCCTTCGAAGTCTTCAGCTCTGCGTGACGCGCACGGTGGTCTTCATCTCCTTGCCCGTGTCGGGGTCGCGCGCGCTCATGGTGAGAATGCCTTCGACGCTCACGTCGAACGTGATCTCGACCTTCACCTTGCCGGCCGGCGCTCCGCGAATGTCTGAGAACGTGAACTCACCGAGCTGTTCGTTCTCCTTCGCGACGTCGTGATCGCCTTGCCAGATGCGCATGATCAACTCGGTCTGGTTGTTGACCGAGGTCGTGCCCGTAATCTGCTTCGCGTTGGGGATCGGGGTGTTCCGCGGGAAGACGACATGCATGTTGCCGTCGGCCTTCTCGATGCCGATCGACATGGGGATCACGTCGAGCAACTGCAGCTTGAGGTTGGTGTCGTCGGTGAGCGAGAACGCGTAGAGCGCCGCGCCGATGGCCACCGCTTCGTCGGGGTGCACGGCCTTGCTGGGCTGCTTGCTGAAGAACTTCGACAGGCGGTCTTGCACGACGGGCATGCGCGTCTGACCGCCGACGAGCATCACCTCGTCGATTTCCTTCGTCGACAGCCCTGACTCGGCGAGCACCTTGCCGACGATCTTCAACGTGCGGTCGACGTGTTCGCTGGTCAGCTTCTCGAGCAGCTTGCGGCTGAACTTCATCTCGATGTTCAGGGGCTGGCCCTGCGGAGTCATCGTGATGAAGGGGATGTTGAAGGGCGCCTCTTCGCGCGCGGAGAGATCGATCTTGGTGCGCTCCGCGAGGTCCTTGATGCGCTGCATGGCGACCGGGTCGGTCGACAGGTCGATGCCCGTCTTCGACTCGAACTCCTTGAGCACGTAGTGGATCATCGCGTTGTCGAAGTCGATGCCACCCAGGAAGATGTCGCCGCCTGTGGCCTTCACTTCGAAGACCTGATTGCGGATCTCGATGATCGACACGTCGAAGGTGCCGCCGCCGAGGTCGTAGATGCAGACCTTCTGGTTCAGGTGCTTGCCGAGGCCGTACGCCAGCGCGGCCGACGTCGGCTCGTTGATGATGCGCACCACCTCGAGGCCGATCAGCTTGCCGGCGTCTTTCACCGACTGGCGCTGACGATCGGAGAAGTACGCGGGCACGGTGACGACCGCCTTGTTCACCGCCACCTTGAGGTGGTTCGAAGCCACGTCGCGAATCTTGTTCAAGATGCGCGCGGCGACTTCCTGCAGCGTCATCTCCTTCTTCGCGATCTCGATGGTGACTTCTTTGTTGTCGCCCGACGCCTTCACGCCGTACTGCACGACCTTCTTCATCGTCTCGACGATGTCGGAGGTCGCCGAACGGCCGACGAGGCGCTTGCTCCCGTAGATCGTGTTGCGAGGGTTCAACTGCCACTGGCGCTTGGCCTCGTAGCCGATGAGTTCGTTGCCCTTGTCGTCGATCGCGAAGATCGAAGGAATCGTGTACTCGCCGCCCTTGTAGGGGATGAGTTTCACGTTCGGCAGACCGTCCTTGTATCCATCGACATAGGCAGCGCAGCTGTTGGTGGTGCCGAGGTCGATCCCGATGATGGGTTCTGAGCTCACGGCGCGGCAGTGTAGATGAAGAACTTCACCTGTCGAGCCGGGAATAGCCGTCGATGATCGACGACGGGTTCGCCAGCGTGACGCCGCGCGCATCGAAGAGCGTGTCCAACGGAATGTTTGACACGAGGTCGAGAGCGACCAACTCGAAGCTGATCTGCGCCTCAGAGGTCGGTTCCTGCCCCGGACCTCCGGGTGGGACAGCGGGCCACACCACGTCGGTCTGCCCGTTGCGCATCGGGAAATAGAGGACGTGCCGCGTGTCGGTGCCGGTGAGACTCACCCGGCCGAGCTCCCCGCCGTTCGAATAGATCGACGCCCACGAGCTGCCGGGGTGGAAGGTGCGGGTGCCCACGTCCCACGAGGCGTCGGCGGGCGCCGGGAGGAACGGCCGCAGCAACACCTTCGTATCGAGGTGCGCCGGGTTGGTGAGCCGCGCGCTGCTGCTGGTGCCCGCGTTGTTGATGGCGATCGCCCAGATGCCGGGCTGCGCGACTTCGGTGCCGTTCGACGCCTGCCCTCCGTGCACCACGACGGAGCCCACGTCTCGCACGCCGTTGTCGCCCGCCGGGTTCGCCGCCTTCGATGCAAAACCGGTCGGGAGCACGCCGGCGCGCGCATCGAACAACGCCGACGCGACGAGCACGGTGTCGAACGTCGAGGGGATCGGCTGAATCACGACCTCGGTGCGGAGCCGCTGCGGCGCATCGGGCGTGAAGGGCGTCGACGTGAAATGGCCATAGTCGGGCACGTCTTCGGTGCCCATCGGGCAGGTCGTGGTGTCGCTGCACTGACCATCTCCATCGACGTCGCTGACATCGGGCACGTACGCCCAGCTCGGGAAGTTGAGCGAGGTCTGCTGCTGAAAGTCGAACGCGCTCAGGTACGAGAGCAGATCGATGGAGCGGATCGACGTGAGCAACGTGGTCGACGTGCGGCCCGCCCAGGCCTGCGCGAAACGCGTGGCGCCGGGCTGCGCGAACCCCAGCGCCTTCGACTTCACCTCTTGAGGGATGCCGAGGCCGGGTGACGTGTAGAGCACCAGCGCTCCGGGCACCGGCACGCTCTGGTTGATGCCGGGGATCTCGGTGGCGAAGTTGTCGCCCAGCAAGCGCTGCGGCGTCATCGACGCGACGTCAGACATCGACACCGCGATGAAGCCCGCCCAGAAGTTGCCGCTGCTCGAGACGTGGCTGAAGCTGATCGAACCGTTGAAGCCCGCGGCGCCGTGCACCGGGTTTTCACGGAGTGGAATCGCGATGTCCTGCACGGTCGTCTCCAGCAGCGTCGCACGTTCGTGCGCGGGCAGACCATCGCTGCGCACGTCGACGGGCACGACGGTGAAGCTCGCGGGCTGATTGTCGAGGAGCGGGAACGCGGCGATGCCATCGGCGCCCGCGGTGACGTCGATGGGAGAAGCACAGTCGCCCTGACACGCGCGCACCAGCGCTCCGACGAGCGGCTGGCCGGTGGCGGCATCGGTGACGATCACGCGGCGCCCCATCATCAACGCCGGCACGATGTGCACCGAGGCGAAGTTGCTGAGCGCCGTGTTCCCCGCGAGCTGCGCGCGAATCTTCACGTCGCCCGCGCTCAAGGCCGTCAGTAAGCCCGCGTCACTCACCGTCGCGAGCGACGAGGCGCCGCCATCGAGCTCGAAGACCTCGTACGTCGCAGAGGAGAGCGGCGTGCCCGTGCCCGTGAAACGCAGACCGCGCAGCGTGAACTGCAACGTGTCGCCCTCGATGACGATGGCGCTGGTGGGCGCGAGCTGGAGGCTCGAAACCTCGAAGTTCGCGATGGGTGGATTGCACACGCCCGCGATGCAGTACCCGCCGTCGCAGTCGGCATGTTCGCGGCAGATGCCCGGCACGCACACGCCGCCGATGCAGATGTCGCCGTTCGTGCACTGGGCGTCGACGGTACAACTCGTGCTGCGTTGACAGTGACCCTGTTCGCAATAGCCGGTCGCCGTCACGCCCGCGTCGGTGAGCGACACGCAGTCTTGATCGGCGATGCAGAGCGGCAGCTCCAGACAGAGCTTCTGCGTGCAGTCGAAACCGGGCGGGCATTCGAGCTGATTGAACGCGCGGCACTCGAAGTTGAGATCGCACTGCGAGGTCGTCGTGCAGGTGTTGAGCGTCAGGCACTTCCCGAAGGTCGCCGACGAGCAGTAGCGGCCCGCGGGGCAGTCGGCGAACGTGGTGCATTGCGCGGCTTCACACGTGCCGCCGAGGCAGATGAGGCTGGTCGCGCCGCATTGTATGTCGGTGGTGCAGCGGCGCTTGCAGGTGCCTTCGTCGCAGTCCCACAAGGCGAGGGCGAGGCGCGCGTCGATGCCGGGCGCGCAATCGGTCGGCCACGTACACGCAGGGATGCACTGACCCGACGTCAGCTCGCAATGATTGCCCGTGCCCGCGCAGTCGGCGTCGCTCGCGCATCGATCACGCGTCTCGCAGCGGCCTTCCTTGCACTGCTGCGTCGCCGAACATGAGGCGTCGTCTTCACACGCGCAGCGGCCCTGATCGCAGGTGAAACCGACGGCGCAGTCGGTGTCTTTCGCGCATTCAGGCCGCGCTCCGCAGGTGCCATCAGCGAGGCACACCTGCGAGTTGCCGCACTCGGTGTCGTCGAGACAGATCGGCCCGCAGGCGCCTTGCCGGCAGCGTTGAGTGGCGTCGCATTCCGCGTCTTCCGCGCACGGCTTCGAATTGACCGGCGGGCACGCACACAGCACCAGCGCGAGGAGGGGAATGAATCGCATCTCCGAGACATATAGCCCGTTGGTGAGGTCACTCGTCGAGTCGTTGGAAGGTGCGTTGCTGGGGACAGCCATCGGCGACGCGCTCGGCCTGCCGGCGGAGGGGCTCTCTGCGGAGACCATCGCGAGGCGCTTCGGCGCGCTCGATCGATTCTCGCTCGTCGGTCGTACCGGCTTCGTCTCCGACGACACGGAGCAATCGTTTCTCGTGCTGCAGTCGCTCATCGACGCGCGCAGCGAGGCGGAGGTCGTGCGCCGATTCAGACGGTCTCTCGTCGGCTGGTTCTGGCGGTTCCCGTTCGGCCTCGGGCTCGCGACGTTGCGCGCGTGCGTTCGTGCGACGTTCGGCTTCTCGCGCAGTGGAGTCGATTCAGCAGGCAACGGCGCCGCGATGCGCGCGCCGATTCTCGGAGTCGCGACTCGTCACCGCCCACGCGCCGAAGTGATCGCGCTCGCTACCGCCCTCGCGCGGGTGACACACATCGATCGCCGCGCCGTCGACGGAGCCGTCTTCGCCACGCTCGTCGCGCGCGGCCTTTGTTCTGGCGGTCTCATCGAGGACGTCGCCCGCGAGGCGTTGAGCGCGGTGAGCGCGCCCGAGTTGCGGGCCGCGTTGAGCACCGCGCTCGCGTCGGGCCGGAGCGGGACGCCGCTCGATGAGTGCGCGCGCACGTTGGGGACGAGCGGCTTCGTGTTGCACAGCCTCCCATGGGCGTTGTGCTGCGCGGTGAGGCACCACGACCAGCCGATGTCGGCGGTGCGCGCGACGATCAGCGCGGGCGGCGACACCGACACCAACGCGGCGATCGTCGGCGCGTGGCTCGGAGCGATGCACGGCCCGACCGTCTGGCCAGTCACACTCATCAACACGCTCGCGAACGGGCCGTTCGGCGTCGAGCACGCGCGACAGCTCGCGCTCGCCGCGAGCGATCAGGTGCGCGCGCCCGCCTACATCTGGCCGCTGGCGATGCTGCGAAACCTCGCGCTGTATCCAGTGGTGCTCGCGCACGGTTTTCGCCGCTTGTGGCCATTCGGGTGACGAGCCAGCGCGGCGAAAGTCGCGTACCCTCCGCGCATGGACGCGCGCCGTTTTCTGCAGGACGTGGGCAGCACCGTCTCGTCTGACTTCGCGAAGAATCGTTCGCTCTTGTCGTTCGAGGAATACCTCCAGCTCTCTCTCTCTTCGCCGAAGCAACACGCGCGCAACGCCGCGCAGTATCTGAAGGACGCGATCGATTCGTTCGGTACCGCGCAGGTCGCGCACCCGTCGGGGCCGATTCGCCGGTTCAAGGTCTTCGACGCCACCGCCGACGGTGAAGTGCGCGTCGCCGGGCAGGAAGAGGTGCAGAACGCGATCTACCGGCTCATCGGCAACTTCGTGCGCGCGGGGCGCATCAACAAACTCATTCTCCTCCACGGGCCGAACGGCTCTGCGAAGTCGTCGCTCGTCGAGTGTCTGAAGCGCGGGCTCGAGCGCTACAGCCACACGCCCGAAGGCGCGCTGTACACGTTCAACTGGGTCTTCCCAAAAGAGAAGCTCGAGAAGGGCTCGATGGGCTTCGGCAACGAGCGCGGCGGGAGCGCCAGTTCGCTCTCGACGTTCGCGCACCTCGACGCCGAGGCGATCGACGTGAAGATCAGCAACCCGCTGCGCGAACACCCGTTCTTCCTGATCCCCAGGGAAGAACGGAAGAAGCTGCTCAAGGACGCGCCGACGTATCTGCTCGACGGGGAGCTCTCGGCGACCAGCCGCAAGATCTTCGACGCGCTGCTCTCGAGCTATTCCGGTGACTGGCTCAAGGTGCTGCGTCACGTGCAGGTCGAGCGCTTCTACATTTCGCGCCGCTATCAGATCGGCACGTTCTCGATCGAACCGCAGATGAGCGTCGACGCCGCGTATCACCAGATCACGGCCGATCGTTCGCAGGCCAACATGCCTCCGGCGCTGCACAACGTGATGTTGATGCAGCCGCACGGGCCGCTCGTGTCGGCGAATCGCGGGCTCATCGAATATTCCGACCTGCTCAAGCGGCCGCTCGAGGCGTTCAAGTACCTGCTCGGCTTCTCCGAGACGCAAGAGGTGCCGCTCGAGCACATGGTGTTGCAGCTCGACGAGGTGCTGATCGCGTCGTCGAACGAGAAGCACCTCGCCGCGTTCAAGGAGCTGCCCGACTTCGCGTCATTCAAGGGCCGCATCGAGCTGGTGCGCGTGCCGTATCTGCGCCGCTGGCAGATCGAACGCGAGGTGTACGACGCGCAGGTCACGCCGCAGACGGTCGGCCGTCACGTCGCTCCGCACGCGACGCGCGTGGCCGCGATGTGGGCGGTGTTGACGCGCCTCAAGAAGCCGCTCGCCGAGCGCTTCGCCACCGAAGCGCGCACGCTCATCGAACGTCTCTCTCCGCTCGAGAAGCTGAAGCTCTATCAAGACGGTGAAGCGCCTGATCGCCTCTCGGTGCAGCAGCAGAAGGAGCTGAAGAAGCTCATCCCCTCCCTGTACGAAGAATCAGACGCGTACCCGAACTACGAAGGGCGTTCGGGCGCGTCGGCGCGCGAGATCAAGACCGCGCTCTTCAACGCCGCGCAGTCAGCCGATCACGATTCACTGCATCCGCTGGCCGTGTTGAAGGAGCTCCTGGCGCTCACCCGCGACAAGAGCGTCTACGAGTTCTTGCAGCAGGAGATCGTCGACGGTTACCACGACCACGCGGAGTTCGTGCGCATCGTCGAGAACGAATACCTCGACGTCGTCGATCACGAGGTGCGCGAGTCGATGGGCCTCGTCAGCGAAGGCCAGTACGCTGAGCTCTTCGAGCGCTACGTGCAGACCGTCTCGGCGTGGGTAAAGGGCGAGCGCGTGCAGAACCGCATGACCGGCGCACAGGAAAAACCCGACGAGACGCGCATGACGGAGTTCGAAGGTTTTGTGATGACGCGCGGCAACGACTCCGGGGAGTTCCGCCGCAGCCTCATCGCCAGCATCGGCGCGTGGCGCATCGACAACCCGGAAGGCGCCGTCGACTACGCGAAGATCTTCCCCGACCTGTTCAAGCGCCTCTCGCAGCACTTCTTCGAGGAGCGGAAGCGCCAGCTCAAGCGCAATGTCGAGAACATCTTGAAGGTGTTCTCGAACGATCACGGCTCGCTGTCGGCCAAAGAGGTCGCGCAGGTGAAGGCCACGATGGACGCGATGCAGCAACGTTACGGGTACACGGAAGGCTCGGCCCGCGACGCCATCGTCTTCCTGGTGCGCAAGCGTTACGCGTAAATCATTGATTTGGCGGGCAAACCTGCGCTAAAAGAGTGCTTCGCACCTTGACCGACAGGCAGGGTTAGAGCAAAGTTCGCGCCCTTCAAATGTGGCCGGGGTGCGGCAGGCCATCCAAGGAACAAAAACGAAATGAGCAACGGACCCGTGATCCACTTCTTTGCCGGTAAAGGCGGCGCTGGCAAGTCGACGCTGGCGGCAGCTTTCGCCCTGAATCAGTTGGAGGCGAACGGCAAAGAGAAGATCCTGTTGTTGTCGCTCGAGAACCCGGGCGGTCTGGCGGACCTCCTCAAGAAGAAGCTGGGCGAGAAGCCTTCGAAGCTGCTCCCCGGCAAGGGCGAAGGTGGGCTCTGGGTGGCCGAGGCTGATTGGGCGCTGTACGCCGACGCGTTCGTGAAGTTCGCGAAGCCGCAGTTGCTGGCCGCCGCTGGCAAAGGTCAGGTGCTCGCCGAAGACGACCTCAAGAAGCTGCTCGAGGCGTACCTGGCGAACGCCGGTGAGACGGGCCTGCTGTTCTGGCTGCTGTCGCAGACCGAAGGCGAGAAGGACTTTGACACCATCGTCATCGACGGCTGGTCGACCACCCACGCGCTGCGGCTGCTCGATCACGCGACCGAGGTTCGCCGGCTGTGCGCGCACATTCGCGCTGAACGCACCTTCCGCCCGACGAAGAACGCGGTGCGCCCCACGACTCCGGTCGATGAACTGGCGGCGCGCGCCGATGCGGTGAACGCGTTCTTGAAAGACCCGAAGCGTTTCGGCGTGCACGTGTGCGCCGTCGCGGAGCCGGTGGGTGAAGCGCAGATCAAGTTCCTCATGAAGGGGCTGACCGAGCGCGGCGTGCCGGTGCTCGAGATCATCGCGGACATGATCGAAGACGGGAAGGCGAGCCGTGAGGTCGCCAACCGTCGCGGTCTGCAGGCGCCGCACGTGCGCAAGTACCAGACGCTCTCGCCGAAGGTGGAGCTGCTGCTCCGTCGCATCGTCGGCCCGCGCGGCCTCGAGGAAGTGAAGAAGTTCGGCAAGGAATGGGCGAGCGGCAAGGAGACCAGGGCGCTGCAGTTCACGCCCGCAGAATCGCCGCCCGCGCTGGTTCGCGCGCCGTCGATGCCGCCCATGGCCGCACCGCCGATCCCTCCCACGCGTTTCATCTTCTTCGTGGGCTCGGGCGGCGTGGGCAAGAGCTCGTGCGCCGCGGCCGCGGCCGTGACGCTGACGGAGAAGGAGGGTCCGGTGCTCCTGATCTCCATCGACCCTGCGCACTCGCTATCTGATGTGCTGCAGAGCCGTCTGACCGATACCGAGACGCAGGTGAAGGGCACCAAGGGTCTGTACGCGCGCGAGATCGATTTCGCGAACTGGTACGGCAATCTCCGCAAGAAGTTGAAGGAGCTCGCCGAGCCCATCTTCGGGCCGGAGGCGAAGGGCGAGACCTTCGCGCTCGACAAGGAGCTGTTCCGCAACCTGTTCGACCTCGCCCCGGTGGGCATGGACGAGCTGGCCGCGGCGACCGCGCTGACCGACGCGCTCGTTCAGGAGCGCTTCAAGCGCATCGTGATCGATCCCGCTCCGTCGTCGAACTCGGTGCGCGTGCTGGAGTTCACCGCCGTCCCGAAGCAGT
>JBEHYH010000106.1:0-14639 GCA_048498275.1 Myxococcota bacterium
CCAGCTGGCGCCTCGCGTGCCGCCCGCTTGCGGGCCCGCGCGCAGTTCGACCGTCTTCTTCGTGCCGATGTGCGAATTCATCCACTCGTCGGAATAGCTGAGCTTCACCAACAGACATCGGGTCGCGAACTCAGAACTTCTGCGCGCATCTGGAACATTGACCGAGCCGGCAGGTGCCGCCGTGAACGTCACGATGCCGATGTCGGCCATATCGGGGCGCATGCCTTGCCAGGTTTCATCGTCGTTCGTGGTCGCTGCGGCGCTCACTGGAGGCGGGAAGGTCTCCGCTGCGCGCTCGAACACTGCGGGGTTCAACGTCGTCGGCGGGCCGACCGGCACCGCGCCGCGCGCCACCGCATCATCTGACGGGCACACTCTGGCCACGCAGCGCTTTCGAAAGTCGGCACGCACACGCTCGCGGTCGGCTTCTTCCGACAACGCGACACGCATCGCGCAACCCGCCAGCAACCCGAGCTCACACGCGCTCTCGGCTCGACCCAGGCGAACGTCTTTCGGCAGGCCTTCGCGCATCGAGAGTCTCAGACACGCCTGCCCGTCGAGCGAGATGCACCCGTATTCGAGCAACACGTCTTTCTCTTCGTCTTCAGTGGGCCGCTCGTCGCCGATTTGAACGCAGGTAGGGCCGTAGCCCGCGGAGCAGAGCTGTTCTTTCGATTCCTCCGCGCTCATGTCGAGGAACTGACCGCCGTGGTTGAGCCAGTAGTGGCAGTCAGCGAGTGACCCTTGCTGGCATCGTTTGTTGGCCTCTTCAATTGGCGTGGGCACCGGTATTCGTGCCGCCAGTTCCGTGACAGCAGCGCACGCGCGTGGGTGGTTGCGACGGCAGGCTTTTTCGAACCACGACAACGCAGTCGCCACCGTTCGCACTGACATGCGCTCACGGGGGTTGCCCGTGAGTACGTTGACGCCGAGCTCGTAGCAGGCTTCGTCGTCGTCCCTCTCGCAGCGGGCGATGCACTGCCGGGCGTCGAGCTTTTCGCAATGCGGCGGGAGAAGTTCTGGGAGTTCGACGGCCGTATTCTTAAGGTCGAGTTCCCCCGAGAAATACGAACCGCGAATATCGGTCACCCACTCCCGCTCCGCGGCCATCATGGCGTACATCGGCGTGCGTTCGATGAAGTCCGCACCGCGCACTCCGACCTGCACGGAGACGTGGCCGGGCCTGCACGGGTCGAGAATCAGTTGGCCGCCCGCCTCGCCGTCGCGCACGACGTGCATCGAGACCAGCGGCGGCCCCAGCGCCGGCACGTCCGCGCGCCAGGCGGGCTGGTAGTCGAAGCCCTGCCGCACGTGGAGCACGACGCGCTCGATTGTGTGAAGTGGGTCGTTGACCTCCGCGTAGATCGAGATCGCGCAGCGCCCGTTCTTCCAGATGAGGCGCGTGCGTGCGGCGCGGAGATGGCCGTGAAGCAGCGCTGCGAGGCGTGACGCCGGCACCAGCGTGGTGACGTTGGTCTCTTGAATCGACACCACCGACATGCCGACGAAGTTGCCTTTCTCGTCGAACACCAACCCTCCGAGGTCACCTTCGTTGACCCCGAGATCGACCTTGAAGCGTTCGGCTGAATCGACGCTCCGCAGCACTGAAGAGATCGTGCCGCGCCGGTCGCGCATCAACCCGTGACTCTCGAACACGTTGGCAACGATGGGCGAGGTCACCTGCAACGTTTCGGGTGATTCAGAGAACTTCAGCGGTTCGAACGGTTCGCCGCGCGGTATCGCCAACAGCGCGAGCCCTTCTTTTCGATCGAGCGACACCAACGTCGCGCTGACCATCTTCGTGATGTGCCCGGCGCGCCACGCGCTCACTTCGAGCTGTTGGGCGAAATCGGCGACGTTCGCGATGACCGACGAAGGTGCGGCGACCAGCGCGTAGTTGCCGCGTTCGCCGATCACCGCGCTGATGGCGATGCCTTTGGTCGTGCGCAACAGCACCACCGAACGATCGAAGTTGCGAGTGGGCGTCAGCTCTGTGCGCGTTTTCGCGGGAGGAACTTCGTCTCCCCACTTCACCTCGAGATTCGGCTTCACGCGACGAACCCACGCCCGCACATACTCGGCGGGGATCAGGAGGCTCTCTTCAGTGGTCGGGACATGCGCCGAGATGATGCCGCGCACGCGGCCGTTCGCGTCGACCGCAGCGCCACCGCTGTTGCCCGGGTTGACGCCGATGAGAACAGTCTCGAGCCCATCATTCGCGCTGGTGCGTGGCGCCACGCTGAAGCCCGAGGTGATCGACAGCGCCTGGAACGCGCCGTCTTCCATGGGCCCGATTCTCCCGAGAGGAAAGCCAGCCGCGTAGATCGGCGTCGCCGTAGGCAGGGTGTTCCACGGCCCAAGTTCGAGCTCGCGCGAGATGCCTTCGACGGTTCGATAGATCTTCGATTCGCCCGCCGTGAGCGTTTGAACGGTGTGCCTCATATCGCCGGGCACGTTCACGAGCGCGAGGTCGAGCTTGTCAGACAGCGCCACGACCAACGCCGTCGAATCGAGTGGATGGGGTGTGTCGGCGTCGAAGGTCACCTTCACGATGAGGTTCTCACCGACGACATGGCGATTGGTGACGATGTACGTGTTGTCAGGCCCGTTGGAGATGATGACGCCTGAGCCTTCGCCCTCTTTGGTGGTGATCGAAACCACGCCACGGCCCACGCGCGCGACGACGTCTTGAGAAAGGGCCGGCGCGACCTCCGAGACGTGCGTGATGTTCGGCGTGTGCAACGACTTCTTCGGCGCTGGTGGCGGCGGTGCGGGCGCAGGCTCCGGTTCTGGTGGCTTCGAACAACTCATGACGATCAGCACCAGTGAGACCCCGAGGCCACGCACCATGTCAGGCAGTCTGTCACAGCGCGGAAGTGTGAGGACGCGCGGTTGGGCGTGAAGTAGAAACCGCGCTCCGTGCGCGCGGTCATCTCCCTCACACTTCTCGTCGCGAGCGTGGCCTTCGCTCAAGCGCCTGACTCGCGATTCTCTGCCGGTGGCTACTTCCGCATCATGGCGCGGCCCGATTTTCAGGGCGGCACCGGGCGCCTCGGCTACTGGAACCTCAACGGCCGCCTGATGAACGAAGGCCCGTACGCCGCGCTGGAGATGAAGTTGGATCTCCTGCAGGCACCTCCGGGCAGCAACGACATCTGGGCGTCGCTGTACGCGCGCATCGAAGGCGGCTCGGTGACGACGGCCGATTCGGGCAACGGCAACCTCATCAACTTCCGCGTCAGTCAGTTGTACGCGCGCGTCGGCAATCTGCTCGCGCCGAACCTCATTTTTCAGGTCGGCACGCTGCAGTACTTCTTCGGCGATCTCGGGCTCTACGACATGCGCCCGGCCCAGTTGTTCGACGACACCATCGGTGTCTCGGCGCGCTTCTCGACCAGGACGATGGACCTGCTACTCGCGGTCGGTGACTCCGGCTTCGCGTTGCGCGGCGTTCAGTACGTGCCCATCGGCACCGTCGGCGCGGCGGCGCGTTTCCGTCTCGGCGAACACGTCGAGCTCGGCGGAGGCGGGCAGGTCTCCATCGAGCCCTTCGTCGCCGGCAACAAGTACTCGTCGTACGTGACGCCGGGCGTGAACTACGAAGACTACGCGCGGCAAGAGGTGCTGCGGCGCTTCGAAGAGAACAACCCGACGCTCACCGCCGATCAGTTCCCGCTCCCGGTGAAGTCGGCGAACACCAACATCTCGTGGCGCGCGGTCTTCTATTTCGGCTTCGGTAAGTTGGGCCCGCTGAAGTGGAGCAACCTGTTCGCGCGCTACCAGCACCTGCACCCGCAGAACTACTACACCGACTCGTGGAACGGCCGGTCGGTGACCGTCTACACCGCCGACCTCACACGCAAGCGCTACTCGCTGCAGGTCGGCAACGAAGCGCAGATCACGTTGATCCCCGAGTGGCTCGACGCGGTCTGGAGCGTGCTCTACGGAACCGATCGCGACTACCAGAACACCATTCAAGCCAGCGAGAGCAACCGCGAGTACATGTCGACGGTGCTGCGTCTGCAGCTCTACATGACGAAGCACCTGCACTGGCTGCTCGAGAACTCCATCAGCCAGGAGACGTCGATCAACGGCAACCTGTACCGCGACGCGTACGATTCGATTTTCCAGAACTCGTACGGCACGCCCGACACGCGCGGGCTGCAGTTCGGTGACTCGTCGGTGCGGCGCAACTGGCAGCTCAAGACCGGTCTGGTGCTCAGCCCGCTCGGCCGCGGCATCTACACGCGCCCGCAGATTCGTCTGCTCTACGGTTTTCAATATTCCAGCCAGCACGCGGCGTTCGGCAGCGGCTTCGTCACCGCGCTCGATCAGTACAACGCGTTCAGGCCGACGAACACGGTGGCGTGGCATCACCTCGTGTCGCTCGAAGCTGAAGGGTGGTTCTGATGCGTTGGGTTCTCCCTTTGCTCGTGTTGACGGCGTGTCTGCCGAAGGTGCCGAAGCAGCACCTGTCGGAGCGCGCGAAGATCGCCGTCGCGTACATCGTCGACCCTTCGTATTCGGGGAAGGCGTTCACTCCGCCTGACGCGCTGAAGAAGCGTTTCGCGGCTGAATTGAACGATCGAAATCTCGAAGTGGTCGAAGTGCCGGTGTCGGCGATCGAAGCGCAGCGGCTGACCGATTCGCGGTTCTTCGCGCTGCGCGATGCCGCGAAAGACGCCGCGTATTTTCTGCTCGTCGAACAGCGCGTGCATTTCTTCTCGCAGATCGACGGGCGCTACCGCTGGGAGGTCGCGACGACGATGACCGCAGCGCGCGCCGATGGGGTTCGCGCGGGTGACCAGTCGGAGATCCCGGTGATCCTCGTGTACGACCACGAGAAGGAACGCGAAGCGATCGCGAGCGCGGCGTCTGATCTCACCGAGCGCATGGGGCTCCTGCTCGACGGCGTGCTCGCGGGCGCCGCGGGTTCATCGCCCGCGACGACGAGCTGGAAGCCGAAGGGCGTGTACTTCGCGATGGTCGACCGTTTTGAAAACGGTGATGCGTCGAACGACGGCGCGATTGATCTGAAAGACCCGCAAGCGTTTCACGGCGGAGATCTCGCCGGGCTCATCAAGCGCCTCGATTGGATTGCGTCGATGGGCTTCGACACCGTGTGGCTCTCGCCGATCTTCAAGATGCGCCCCGAGAAGTGGAACGGCTTCGGCGCCTTTCACGGCTATTGGACGTGGGAGTTGAACGCGCTCGAGCCGCGCTTCGGTGACGAACTGACGCTCGCGTTGTTGCGCAGTGAGCTCGACAAGCGCGGCATGAAGCTGGTGCTCGATGTCGTGCTGAATCACGTCGGGCCTGATGCACCGCTCGCGCAGTCGAAGCCTGAATGGTTTCACCGCCGCGGAGGCATCACCGATTGGAACGACGCCGAGCAGTTGGTGATGAACGACGTGCACGGCTTGCCCGACCTCGCGACCGAGAACCCCGAGGTGTACGAGTACCTCCTGAACGCCACCCGGAGGTGGCTTCCGCGTCGCGAAGCCTGATGGTCTGCGGCTCGACGCGGTGAAGCACCTGCCGCTCGAGTTCTGGAGCGCGTTCAACGGCGAGTTCCCGCAGCTCTTCAAGGTCGGTGAGCTGCTCGACGGCAACGCGGGCACCATCGAGAAGACGTGGCGAGAAGGGCGCTTCGATTCGATGTTCGACTTCCCGCTCGCGTGGGCGGCGCTCGATGTCTTCTGCCGCGGCGAATCACCGGCGAAGCTGGGCGCGGTGCTGACCAATGATCGGCGCTACCCCGACGCGTCGCGGTTGATGACGTTGCTCGACAATCACGATCTCCCTCGCGTGATGAGCGTGTGCGGAGGCGATCAGCGCAAGGTCGAGAACGCGCTGACGTTCCTCTTCGCCGTGCGTGGGATTCCTTCGATCATCTGGGGCACTGAAGAGGGGGTTGATGGCGCGAAGGAACCTGCGAATCGCGCGTCGATGAAGTTCGAGCCGCACCCGCTCAAGGAGTTCATTGCGCGCGCGATGAAGCAGCGTTCGTCGATGGAGCCCGTGTTCTTCGTGACGGAGGCTGACGAGAAGCACGTGGTGATCGTGAGCGCGACACATGAACTGCGCGTTGAGAACGGTGAGGTGAAGATTCGCCCCTCACCCCGGCCCTCTCCCCACGGGAGCGGGAGCGCGAAGCACACGTTCGACGGCGTCGGCTTCTTGACTGGCTCGGGTCCCGAGTTGGGTGATTGGGACAAATCGAAAGCGCTGAAGCTTCCAGTCACCGTCGAGTTGCCGGTGAACGGCGTCTTCGAGTTCAAACGCATCATCGATGGCGAATACGAAGCCGGCCCGAATCACGTGCTATTCGTTGCGCCATGACGCGAGCCGAGGCCATCGAGTTGCTCGCGCAGCGCGAACTCAAGACGCTCACTCCGGATGATCGTGAGTCGCGGCTGTTGGATTGTCGTGACGAAGAAGACGACGTCGGAGTTCCAGACGACGCGTTGCTCTTGCAGTCGTTGAGACACGAATACGTCGGCGTGTTGAACGAGTTCATCGAACAGCGTCTCGGAATCTCGGAACGCGTCATCGGCCAGGTCGAAGTGTTGCGGCCATGCGATTGCTGCGGTTTCAGGACGATCGAGACCGAGTTCGACGTGTGCCCGGTGTGCTTCTGGGAGGAGTGTTCGGTGCTCGCTGGTACTTCATTCCCTGGGCCGAATCGGCTACCGCTCCAGCAGGCGCGTCAGAACTTCGAGCGCATCGGGGCGATGAGCGAAGGGTCACTCAAGTTCGTGCTGGTTGATGGGCCGCAGCGCTACGCGAAGTAGCTCATTCGAGCTTCAACGCGCCGAGCGCCGTGAGTTCTCCCGACTTCACCGTGAACTTCACTTCATTCCGCGCACGCGAGTCGTCGACATTCAGAATCACCACGTGTTCTCCGGGCGGAGCGTCGAGTTGCACGACGCCGTTCACGATGTCGTTCGGGCGCAGGTAGACCATGTGACGATCGAAATAGACGATCGGGTTTGCGATCGGCGCTCCTGACGCATCGATCGCGGTGAACGAGAACTTCCCCGGCGCACCGCTGCGAATCACGACTTCTTCACCTGCTTCGGAGATCGCGCAGCCGAGCCCCGGTGCTGGATGGCCGACAGGCTCGATACAGATGAACGTTCGAATCGCCGGGCGACCTTCGAGCGCGAAACTCGAGCCCACGAGAATGTTGTCTGACGTTTCGTTGGTGCTGCGAACCGCGACCGACCAGTTGCCGGGAGGAATGGGGCCATCGATGCGACCGCGCAACGTCACCCGCGAGCGAATCACCACCACGGCTTCGTCTTTGCCGGGCGTGCGCACGGTGCCGGTCGCTGCGTCTTTGGTCGCGGTCACGATCATCGGCCACGCGGAGTCATCTGCGCGCACTTCACACGTCGCGCGACCTTCAGCGTCGGTCTCGACGTGCGCGAAGTCTGCACAATCGACCGCCGCACCGGCGACGGGCGCACCGCTCTGATTCACCACCTTCACGCGCACCACATCAGGCGGGAGCTCATCGCGAAACGGCGTGCCTCCATCTGGCCCGCGCACCACGAAGCGGATTCGTGTGTCTGCGCGCGGGTCGACTTCGCGAAGCTCATCGGCGGTTCGCCCGTCGTCGCACACCACCTCGAAATGAAAGCGCCCGCGCGTGAGCATCAAGCCGCGATCGCCCCGGGTGGAGCTGTTCCAGCCGAGCGGCGGCACGGGGTTCGCGAGCACGTTGCAGTCTTCGACTTCGACCTCGGCGGTGCTCACGTACGTGACCGCGAATTCATCGCGAGGTGGCGGCATCGCGAGCGTCACGTGCGTCACCGCACCTTCAGGCACCTGCACCGTGAGCCGCGCGGCTTCTTGTTCAGAGCCGTCTCCGGGCCAGGCCTGCAACTGCACCTCTTCATCGGTGACGTCGTCGAACACGAAGTGACCCAGCTCGTCGCTCTTGACGGTCACGTCTTCGATGAAGATCCCGGCGAGATCGCTCCCGCGTTCGACCTCGACACCGGGCATCGGGCGCCCGCGTTGATCGATGAGCGTGCCTTCGAGCCGCGAAGGGCGCGACATGATCACCTCGTCGGCGATCGGCGTTTCGACAGGCACGTAGCCCTCCTTCTCGAAGCGGAGCATCACATCGAGGTCTTCGATCGACGGCACGCGGTACACGCCGTCAGCGCCGGTGGTGCGCACGAGTGAGAACGCCTGCACCGCCCAGGTCATGGTGACTCCCGCGAGCGGTTGCAGGTCGCGGCCCACCACCACGCCCTGGCGTTCTGGCGCGACGCCGAGCGTGATTTCGAGAAACTCGCCGTCGCGCGCTTGCACCATCGCGAGCTCACCGTCGAGCGCGACGAGCACGCGCCCGGGCCATGGCAACGCGAGTTCGAACGAGCCGTCTTTCGCCGTCTGCGTCTCGAGGTTCTCGGCGTCGACGGCGACCACGCGCGCTCCCGCGGCCGGCTGCCCGTTCGAGCGCGACACCTGCCCGTGCCACGGTGAGAGCGGCGCGAGCATCACGCGCATGCCCGGCACGTACGCGCCCTCGAACTTGCGAAAGTAAGGGAGAAACACTTCGACCATCAGCGGCCGCTTGTCCTCCCCCGCGTAGGGTTCTTCGACGAGCACGTGCCCATGCGCATCGGTCTCGCCGTTGAACACCGGCGGCCGGTAGTGGTGGATGTACCGATCGTGCAGCCCGCGGCCGACGTTCACGCGCGCACCGGCGAGTGGCGCTCCGTTGGCGGTGCTCAGCACCTCGACGTTCCACGCGCCGGCGTCGCTCGACATGTTCATCGGCGTCGCCGGCAACTGCGAAGTGCTCGGAGGTCCCTCGGTCGTCTTCCGCGCGTGTTCAGTTTCAGGCTGCGGCGCTTCGTCGTCGCGCGAGAGCAACCACCAGGCGAACAGCGCGAGCAGCGTCGCTGACACCACTCCGATCGGGAGCCATCGTCGCGCAGACACGGTTCACGACTCTACTTCGAGCCGGCGGCTTCGAGGTCTCGCAGCAATGTTTCGAGTGATTGCGTCGTGATCGACTCGCCTTCGGGCAAATCTCGGAGCGGTGATTCATCGTCGAACTCCTCGGCGGCCGCGCGTTGGGTCGCGGCGGGTAGTCGATCTCCGCGACCGGGCCCCGGAGTTGCTCCACGCTCGGGTCTACGACTCGCGCCACGACACAGAAGCCACGCTCTCCGCGACCGACCAGTGAGTGACGGCGGCTTCTCGCTCGAAGCGAGCGGGCTCGAGTGTCGTGGCTGTCGTGATGGCGACGGCGCGAATGCGCTCCGGGTAGGCGAAGTTCTTCATGAGCGCGTCGACTGTTTTGGCGTGAACCGGTGGCGTCATCGGAGTCGCCGCGAGTGCTCGCTTCACGAACAGAAGTCGCGAACAGAACGTGACCATCGAAAGGCTCGACGCCACCGCGAACGCGCCTGAGTGGGCTCTGCAGGCAATACGGCGGCGTCGCTGGCCACTCCGTCTGGGTCGCGGGCACGGGCGCATCGTTCTTCGATGGACTGCACGCCACCAACACCATCGCCACCCAGCCGGACCGGTTCAGGCGGCGCGTCGACATCGCGAGTCACCCGGCCGTTCCGCCCATAACGCCTCGCGTCAGTCGTCGTTGACTCTCAAATCAATCGGCGTTACCTCGCCGCGTCTTTCAACGAGGAGAAATCATGGCCAAAGGCAGCCGCCGCGTCGCCATCGTGGGAGGTCTTCGGACTCCCTTCGTGAAGGCGAACACTGTGTTCAACGATCTCACCGCGCTCGATCTGGGCCGCATCGTCGTTCAGGAGCTCGTGCAGCGTTACGACCTGAACCCCAACGACGTCGACGAGCTGGTCTTCGGGCAGGTCGTGCCGTCGCTCACCGCGTCGTCGATCGCGCGTGAGGTGGTGCTGCTCTCGGGTCTTCCCAAGAAGGTGCAGACGCACACCGTGATGCGCGCGTGCGCGACTTCGATTCAGGCCGCGGTCAGCGCCGGTCAGTCGATTCAGGCCGGCTACGCCGACGTCGCCATCGCGGGCGGCACCGAGTCGATGTCTGACCCGCCGATCTTCACCTCGCGCGCGCTGGCGCATGCGCTCGTCTCGGCCAGCAAGGCGAAGACGCTGCCGCAGAAGCTGAAGCCGTTTCAGAAGCTCGGCGGCAAAGACCTGCTGCCCGTGCCGCCGTCGATCTCCGAGTACACGACCGGCATGACGATGGGCGACTCCGCCGAGAAGATGGCGAAGGAGAACGCCATCTCGCGTCAGTGGCAGGACGAGATCTCGCTCGCGTCGCACAAGAACGCCGCGCGCGCGTGGAAGGCCGGCTACTTCAAGGAAGAGGTGATGAACGTGCCGATTCCTCCGAAGTACAAGGAGACGGCGACCATCGACAACCTCGTGCGCGAAGACACGTCGCTCGAGGCGCTCTCGAAGTTGAAGCCCGCGTTCGATCGCCGCTACGGCACGGTCACCGCGGGCAACGCGTCGCCGCTCACCGACGGCGCCGCTGCGCTCTTGCTGATGTCTGAAGAGAAGGCGAAGGCGCTCGGTTACGAAATCCTCGGGTACTTGAAGAGCTACGCGTTCGCCGCGACTGACCCGGCGGACCAGTTGCTCCAGGGCCCTGCGTACGCTGCGCCCATCGCGCTCGACCGCGCGGGCTTGAAGCTCAAGGACATCGAGCTCATCGACATGCACGAAGCGTTCGCCGCGCAGGTCGCGTCGAACATTCAGGCGTTCGAGTCGAAGGAGTTCGCTTCAAAGCTTGGCCGCAAGGAAGCGCTGGGCGAAGTGAACCGCGACATCCTCAACGTGAATGGCGGTTCGATCTCGCTCGGTCACCCGTTCGCGGCGACGGGCGCGCGCATCATTCATCAGTCGCTGCGTGAGCTGAAACGCCGCGGCAAGAACCTCTCACTCGTCACCGTGTGCGCGCAGGGCGGTCAGGGCGCCGCCGTCGTTCTGGAGCGTGAATAATGGCTACCCCTTCGAAGAACTTTTCGTACGCGGTCGAGCAGGGCGTCGCGATCATCACCTTCGACATCGAAGGCGAACCGGTCAACACCATCTCGCCGCAGATCAGCTCCGACTTTGAAGGGCTGATGACGAAGGCCGCGTCTGATTCGTCGGCGAAGGCCATCGTCTTCATCTCCGGCAAGAAGGACTCGTTCATCGCCGGCGCGAAGATCGATTTCCTGCAGACGGTGAAGACCGCTGCCGAAGCGACCGCGCTCTCGAAGATGGGCCAGGCGGGCTTCGATCGGCTCGACGCGTTCGAGAAGCCGGTCGTCGCCGCGATTCACGGTGCGTGTCTGGGCGGCGGTCTCGAGTGGGCGCTCGCGTGTGATTACCGCCTCGCGACCGATTCACCGAAGACGCAGGTCGGGCTGCCGGAGACGCAGTTGGGACTGCTCCCGGGCGCCGGTGGTACGCAGCGTCTGCCCGCGCTCATCGGCGCGCAGGCCGCGTTGGATCTGATCCTCACCGGTAAGCAGCTCAAGGCGAAGAAGGCGTTGAAGCTGGGCGTCGTCGACGAAGTGTGCCCGGCGCCGATCCTCAAGGAGATCGCGATTCAGCGCGCCAACGAGCTCGCGAACGGCACGCTGAAGATCGAGCGCAAACGTGGGCTTGCTCCGGCGATCACGCAGAGCCGCAGCTTCTCCGAGATCCTCAAAGGTCTGACCAACAAGGAAGCGTGGGCGGAGCTCGCGCTCGAAGACAACCCGGTCGGCCGCAAGGTGCTCTTCGACCAAGCGAAGAAGCAGCTCCTCAAGAAGACGCGCGGCAAGTACCCGGCTCCGGAGAAGGCGCTCGAAGCGGTTCGCATCGGGCTCGACAAGGGCATGAAGGCCGGCCTCGAGGCCGAAGCGCAGTTCTTCGGCGAGCTGGTGATGAGCGACGTCAGCAAGCGCTGCGTCGAGATCTTCTTCGCCACCACCGCGATGAAGAAGGAGAACGGCGTCGCCGACCCCACGGTGAAGCCGCGTGAAGTGAAGAAGGTCGGCGTGCTCGGCGGCGGTTTGATGGGCGCGGGCATCGCGTACGTGACCTCCGCGCTGCAGAAGACGCCGGTGCGCATCAAGGACAAGGACGACGCCGGCGTCGCGCGCGCGCTCGCGCACGTTCGCGGGCTCTTCGACGAGCGCGTGAAGCGCAAGTCGATGACGTGGCGCGAAGAAGAGAAGGCGCTCGCGCTGGTGACGGCGACGACCGACTACTCAGGCTTCAAGAGCGCCGACCTGGTGATCGAAGCCGTCTTCGAAGACCTCGCGCTCAAGCAGCGCATGGTGAAGGAGATCGAAGCGGTCAGCGGCAAGGAGACGATCTTCGCGTCGAACACCTCGTCGATCCCCATCACCGACATCGCGAAGGCCTCCGCGCACCCGGAGACCGTCATCGGCATGCACTACTTCTCGCCGGTGAACAAAATGCCGCTGCTCGAGATCATCACCCACAAGGGCACGGCTGATTGGGTGACGGCGACCGCGGTGGAGGTCGGCAAGAAGCAGGGCAAGACCGTCATCGTGGTGAACGACGGCGTCGGCTTCTACACGTCGCGAATCCTCGCTCCGTACATGAACGAGGCGGCGTTCCTGCTCGCTGAAGGCGGAGACATCTCCGACATCGACAAGGCGCTCATCGACTTCGGTTTCCCCGTCGGGCCCATCACGCTGCTCGATGAAGTCGGCATCGACGTCGCCGCGCACGTCGGCAAGATCATGCACGCCGCGTTCGGTGATCGCATGCTGGCCCCGGCGACGACCGACGAGTTCGTGAAGGAAGGCCGCCTCGGCCGCAAAGCGCAGAAGGGCTTCTACCTCTACGAAGACGGCAAGAAGACCGAGCCCGACACCTCGGTCTACGCGCACACGCCGCAGGGCCAGAACCGCAAGCGCCTCGATCGCTCGGAGGTCGCCGAGCGCTGCGTGCTGCAGATGGTGAACGAAGCGATTCGGTGTCTTGGCGAAGGCGTGCTCCGCAGCCCGCGCGACGGCGACATCGGCGCGATCTTCGGCCTCGGGTTCCCTCCGTTCCTCGGCGGGCCGTTCCGTTACGCCGATTCGCAGGGCCTCGGCCGCATTCTCGAGCGCACCGAGCACTACCAGGAGAAGTTCGGCGCCCGCTTCACGCCCGCGCCGCTGCTCCTCGAGTACGTGAAGGCCGGTAAGAAGTTTCACTGAGTGAGAATCACGCGCACATCGCGAAACGGTGTGCGTGTGATTTTCCAGCGCAGGTACGCTTAAAACCTCGAACTGGTGCAACCGCTCCCGCGGGCCGGTTTCCTGGAGGTTTGAACGTGATGAAGCCTGTGTTGGTCGTGGCGCTCTTCGGCGCCGTTCTCGCTGCATGCACGCCCACCGGCAAACCGTGCGCAGCGCAGTCTGATTGTGACTCCGGGCAGATCTGCAGCGCCGGCCAGTGCCGCGCGACGAATGGAAATACCGGCGGTGGTTCAGGTGGCGGCGGCTCTGGAGGCGGCAGCGGCGGCGGTGGTGGCACCATCTTCACCGGCTGCAACCCCAACGGCGGCGCGCTCAATCAGTCGAAGGACACCGACTGCGACGGGCTCTCCGATGCCGCCGAGTACAACGTCTGGCACACCGACCCGTGCAACGCCGACAGCGACGGCGACGGGCTCCTCGACGGCCTCGAGACCGGTTCGACCTCATCGGTGGTGGTCGCGTGCAACTTCACGGCTGACGCTCAGCCCTCGACGGTGACCGACCCGAAGAACGCCGACACCGATGGCGATGGCATCGACGACGGTGACGAAGACGCCAACCACAACGGCCGCCTCGACAACGGGGAGGCCGACCCGCTCAAGAAAGACTCCGACTGCGACGGCTATTCAGACGGTGATGAGCGCGCGGGCATCGCAGGCTGCGTGACTGACCCGGCGAAGCGCGACACCGATGGCGACGGGCTGCCTGACGGCGTCGAAGGCGGGCTCGCGACGGGCACCGGAGCCGACCCGGTCGGCTGCACGTACACCAGCGCGACGTACGACGCCGACACGAGCACGAAGGGCAACGCGTGCAATCAAGACTCCGACGGCGATGGCGTTCTCGATGGCGCCGAAGACGCGAACCTCAACGGCCGCGTCGACAACGGGGAGCTCGACCCTGCCTCTGATGCGGGCATCTCCGACACCGTTCGCCAGGCGTGCGCCGCCGAGAATCTGCGGCCCATCACCTTCCACACCAACGCGGCGTCTGACGTGCAGATCGCGCTTGAGCCGGCGTTCTCTGAAATCAACCCCGTGACAGATTCGAACAACACGAAGGGCTTCGCGTTCTACGACTCGAACACGCACGTCGCGGGGCTCGCGGTCTCCAAGACGCCCGCCGGCGGCGATGTCGCGGCTGAAGAAGCGCTCGGCCGTACGCGCGTCGGTGGCGTGTCGAACCCGCTGACGCAGACCTTCACCACGTGGGACGGCTTCCCCGCGATTCGCGCCATCTACGACGTGAGCGGCGGTGACGACGTGAAGACGAAGGTGAACGCGATCGTCGCCGGCTACACCAACGTGACCGGCGCGCTCTCGGGTACCTCGGGCCAGAATGGGCCCTTCAAGGTGGTCGCGGAGTTCGTGCGGCGCACCGCGAATCGCTCCATCGTGGTCGTCGGGGTGGTGCCGGCCGCGCAATA
>JBEHYH010000107.1:0-14610 GCA_048498275.1 Myxococcota bacterium
ATCGCCTGCGCGACCGCCTCGAAACCGGCGGACCCCGGCGGCGGGGGAGCCTCGTGTGCCATGCCCCAGTACACCACAGACGCGCGGCGGGCTCGCCGGAGTGTGAATGACCGTCTGAAACCCCGGGGAACAACCCGCGAGGAGCACCAACCAGCGCCACATCGGCGGCGCACTCTAGAAAAAACGAGTGCCGGCCTGTTCTGCTTTCCTCTCACGAACACGTCCCCGGGAGCTTTCGCTTGACCTCGGATCTTGTGTCGGGAGGACGGCGAACGGGCCGGCACTCGAGAGACTTTTTACCATCGGGAACCCGACCTCCGCACCTTTGCTTTGTGACAATTTGCGGGCTCTGCAAACGGTTGAAACGACGTCGTTTTTGGGCCAGACGGGCAGGGTGAGGGAGCTGCTTACGCCGGCCCTGGCGCAGTCGAACCCCCGGGCCTACATCGCGCACTTCAAGCGCCTGGGGGACGAGGCCCAACGCGCGCACGTCGCGACCCTCACCGTCGAGCAGCTCCAGTTGCACTTTCGCGCGTTGGGCCAGACGGCGGCGGTCGGTTTGTTTCTGACGATGCCCGGTGCGCGGCTCGAAGCGACGGTGGCCGGAGCGCCGGTGGGCGAAGCGTCGGGCGGTGAAGGCATCGGTCTGCACGTGAAGGTGCTGACGTTGGGCCGGCAGCTCGAAGCGAGCGTGAGCGGCATGCTGGTGAGCTCGCTCGATGTGGTGAACGAGACCTCCGCAGCGTTGCGGGCGCTCGATTGGGTACCGAGAACCGTGATTCTCGCGGGCGATTCGGGCGACGAGCACACCGCGCCGTCGTTGGGCTGGTCGATGCGCGGCACGATCGCCAATGTGGGCACGTTCTACATGCCGAGCGAGGCGCTCCCCTGGGCGTCGCGCGTCGAAGTGGAGTCGCGCCTGCGAACCCTGACCGCGGAGTGGAACGCGGTGCTCGACGTTCGCGTGGTCTGAAGCTCAGGCGAGCTTCGGGTCGAGTTCGCCCTTCGAGTGCAGCTTCATCATGTCGGAATACCCGCCGATGGATTCTTCACCGATGAAGATCTGCGGCACGGTGCGCTGACCGGTGAGCTCCACGAGCTTCGCGCGCGTCGCCTCGTCTTCCGTCACGTCGACCTGTTTGAACGGCACGCCCTTGTCGTGGAGGAACTTCTCCGCCTGACGGCAGTAGGGGCAGTAGGTGGTCGTGTAGATGGTGACGTCTTTCATGCTCAGTCCTTAACGAGGGGCGCTCATCGAAACAAAACGGCCCCCGGTCGAGAGACCGGAGGCCGTCGTCATTTCAGGCGTGCGCCCGAAATTACATGCCCATGCCGCCCATACCGCCCATGCCACCGCCGGGGGGCATCGCCGGGCCGTTATCTTCCTTCGGCTTCTCGGCGACCATCGCCTCGGTGGTGAGCATCAGCGAGCTGACCGACGCCGCGTTCTGCAGCGCGCAGCGCGAGACCTTCGCCGGGTCGATGACGCCGGCCGCCAGCAGGTCTTCGAAAGCGCCCGTGCCGGCGTTGAAGCCGAACGCGCCGGTGCCTTCCTTGACCTTGTTGACGATCACGGAGCCCTCGAGGCCACCGTTCGCCGAGATCTGGCGGAGGGGCTCCTCGACCGAGCGGCGGATGATGTCGACACCGAACTTCTCGGTGGCGCTCACTTCGATGCCGTCGAGCGCCTTGAGCGAGCGGATGTACGCCACGCCGCCGCCGGGCACGATGCCCTCTTCGACGGCCGCGCGGGTCGCGTTCAGCGCATCTTCGACGCGCGCCTTCTTTTCCTTCATCTCGGTCTCGGTCGCCGCGCCGACGTTGATCACGGCCACGCCGCCGACCAGCTTCGCGAGACGCTCCTGGAGCTTCTCCTTGTCGTAGTCCGACGAGGTGTCGTCGATCTGCGCGCGGATCTGCTTCACGCGGGCCGCGATGTCCTTCTCCGCGCCCACGCCGTCGATGATCGTCGTGTTGTCCTTGTCGATCTTGATGCGCTTGGCGCGGCCGAGGTCGGCCAGCGAGACGCTCTCGAGCTTCAGGCCGAGGTCTTCGGCGATCAGCTTGCCGCCGGTGAGGATCGCGATGTCTTCGAGCATCGCCTTGCGACGATCGCCGAAGCCCGGAGCCTTCACTGCCGCCACGTTCAGCACGCCGCGGATCTTGTTCACCACGAGGGTGGCGAGCGCTTCGCCTTCGATTTCCTCCGCCACGATCAGCAGCGGCTTGCCAGCGCGCGCGACCTGCTCGAGCACCGGGAGGAGGTCCTTCATCGACGAGACCTTCTTCTCGTAGATGAGGATCAGGGGGTCGGCCATCTCGACCTCCATGCGATCAGGGTTCGTCACGAAGTACGGCGAGAGGTAGCCGCGGTCGAACTGCATGCCTTCGACCACGTCGAGCGTCGTCTCGAGGCCCTTCGCCTCCTCGACGGTGATCACGCCTTCCTTGCCGACCTTGTCCATCGCCTCGGCGATGATGTTGCCGATCGTCGCATCGCCGTTTGCGGAGATGGTGCCGACCTGGGCGATGTCCTTCTTGCCGTTGGTGGGCTTCGCGAGCTTCTTGAGCTCGGCGACGATGGCCGCGACGGCCTTGTCGATGCCGCGCTTGATTTCCATCGGGTTGTGACCGGCGGCGACCAGCTTCGCGCCTTCGCGGAAGATGGCCTGCGCGAGCACGGTCGCGGTGGTGGTGCCGTCACCGGCGACGTCGGAGGTCTTGGACGCGACCTCCTTCACCATCTGCGCGCCCATGTTCTCGAACTTGTTCTCGAGCTCGATTTCCTTCGCGACGGTCACGCCGTCCTTGGTGATCGTCGGCGAGCCGAACGACTTCTCGATGACGACGTTGCGGCCCTTGGGCCCGAGGGTGACCTTCACCGCGTCGGCGAGGGTGTTCACACCGCGCAAGATCGCGTCGCGGGCCTTGGTGTCGAAAATGATGTCTTTAGCGGACATTGAAATTCCTTTGGTTGAAGTGGGGAGGATTACTTCTCGATGACGCCGAGCACGTCCTCTTCACGGAGGATCAGGTGCTCTTCGCCTTCGATCTTGATCTCGGTGCCCGAGTACTTGCTGAAGAGAATGGTGTCGCCGGCCTTGATGTCCATCGGGCGGACCTTGCCGTCCTCGAGGATCTTGCCGTTGCCGACGGCGACGACCTTCGCCTCGAGCGGCTTCTCTTTGGCGGAGTCGGGGATGATGATGCCGCCCTTGGTCTTCGTGTCTTCAGCCAGGCGCTTGACGATCAAACGGTCGTGCAGGGGACGAATCTTCATGGCGTTTTCTCCAGTGTGTTGCGGGTTTGTTGGCACTCGCATGAAGTGAGTGCCAGTGGGTTTCGCGCGGTCGATATAACCACCATCACGAGAGCGTCAAGGCGCGATTTGGCGCTCCATGGAGGCGAGTGCCAGTTTTGAGGTCGGCACTCTGATGGCACGCCTGCTAGCGCAAGCTGCCGAAATTGCTGGGTTAAATTTCCCGAGCCGGTCACGGCCCGCTACGCTTTGGGGCATGAGCCAGTTGGTTTTGAGCGGTTCGCTCAAGGAGTTCTTCCGGTTGATGGTGGGTGAGGTCGTCAAACGTCAACGCGTGTCGATCGAGGAGATCACGGAGTTCTACGTCGTGAACCTCCTGTCTGACTTTGCCCAGGCGGAGCGCCTGTTCGATCAGGAAATCGAAGGCCGGCGCGACATCGAGCCGTTGGCGGTCATCTACCACCGGGCGCTGCGGCAAGAGCGCGACGAGCGGATCCGCACGTTGCGGAAACTGGGCGACGTCTCGCTCTACACCGCGGGCTTCTTTCACGCGTCGCTCAAAGACCGCGTGGTCGGCGCCGATTACTACGTGCAGATGGGCCGCACCGCGTACTCGGCCGTCGCGGAGCTGAGCTCGTCGTTCGGCGGCGTGTACCAGGAGCTCTGCCTCAAGTTCTCTTCGCTCGTCGAGGTGCTCGAGGAGATCGCCGCGCGGGGCCTCGCCGCGTCGGGTTCGGAAGGGCAGTTGCGTGTCTTCGAGAGCTGGCAGCGCAGCGGCAACGAGCGGCTCGAATCGGTGCTGGTGAACGTCGGCATGTTGCCGGCGGGGAAGCTCCAGAACTGAATGCTCGACTCGATTCAGGAGCAGCTCGAGAACATCTACGGCCTGCGCTGCGAGTACCGGGCATCTGACTTCGTGGTCGACGCCGACAGCGCGCTCAAACTCGGTGGCTCGGCGCGTGCGCGCGAAGAACTGCTGGTGAGTGAAGGCGAAGGCGGGCTCGAGCTGGCGCTGTATCTGCACCCCTCGCTGACGAAACCGAAGTCACTCGGTGAGTTCTGTGAAGTCGTCGAGGGCGTCTCTCACTTTCTCTACGTGGTGCAGGCGGCGCGCGAAGAACGGCACGTGTCGCTGCTCGAGCTGGAGGCGCAGGCCGAGGTCGACAAGTTCGTGGTCTGCGCGCTGCGATCGTGGGGCAAGGGTCGCGAGCTGCTCCACCGGCTCTTCGATGAAGTCGGCCTTCATGCGCACCTCAACGACGAGGAGCGCTGGCGCTACATGGAAGCCAATCGCCTTGCGCGCTCGTATGCGGAACGGTTGCTGCCGTTGATTCGCGCGGCGCGGCTCGACCGGCTGCTCGCTGAAGTGCGTCACGCCTACCGCCTCGGCGCGGAGGCGAAGCTGCACTACTTCGCGCGTCGCTGAGCGGCGAGGGCGGCTTTCCCGAAGTCGCTCCATTTGCTGACGGCACGACTCCCATCGAGCTTGAAGACCACGGCGTTGCCGAACGGCCCGGCGAACGCCTGGGCCTTTCGGTTTGAGCGCGGTAGGCCGAACATCGGCGAGGCCTCGACTTTCAGGCCGTCAGAGAGGGCTTCCACCTTCGCTTGCGCCGCTGGAGTGGTCGGTTTGGTCTTCTTCATGGGCGCGATTCGCTCGCACGCCCGAACGAGCGACTGACAGCACGGCAGGCCCATCGTAGAAATGCGGCATCGTGGCCGCGACGCGTGAGTACTCAGCCGGAGGAGTCGTTCTCCGCCGCGGCATTGATGGGCCCGAAGTCGCGGTGATCAAACCCACCGGGCGTAACGTGCTCGCGCTGCCCAAAGGCCACATCGAAAAGGGCGAGACCAGCCAGCAGGCCGCCGAACGCGAGATTCAAGAAGAGACGGGCCTCAAGGTGGTCTGCATCAAGAAGCTCACCGACGTGAAGTACGTCTACCGGTTCAAGGGCAAGACCATCTTCAAGTGCGTGAGCTTCTACGTGTTCCGCCATGAAGACGGCGTCATCAACGAGATCAGCAAGGAGATGCGCAAAGAGGTCGACGTCGCGAAGTGGATTCCGCTCGAAGAAGCGGTCGCGAAGCTGAGCTACCCGGGCGAGCGCGACATGGCCGGGCGCGTGCTCGAAGAGCTGATCTCCGAGGAGATCGGCGCGTCGTAGAAAACAGAAAACCCTCTCCCGTTGCCGGAAGAGGGTCGTCTTTGAAGCGACGATTGTTCGTTCAGCCCTGCGCGGAGGGCACGTTGAACTTGCCCATCAGCGCTTCGCGAACGTCACGGTCGAACTTCACGTGGCCGGTCGCGATCTCGCGAATCGCGAGCACGCAGGGCTTGTTCTTGGAGTGATCGACGAGCGGGCGGGCGCCGGCCATCAGCTGACGGGCGCGCTTGCTGGCGAGCAGCACCAGCGCGAAGCGGTTGTCGACATGCGGGAGGGCGTCTTCGACGGTTACGCGAGCCATGGTTTCTCCTTGAAACTTGAAAAAGGCTGTCGCTCGTAGGCTCTCGGGCGCCTCGCGTCAAGCTGCACACGCGATGAAACACCTCCCGAACCTGCCGGTGGTAGATGCCCGCCAGTGACTCGGGACGAGGCGTTGGCGGAGATGGGGCTCGATGGCGGTGCGACCGCTCAGGCCGTGCGCGCGGCGTATCTGTCGCTATTGCGCGTACGAAAACCTGATCGCGACCTCGCCGGGTTTCAGCGCCTCCGTGAAGCTTACGAGCTGCTGCTCGATCAACCTCGAGTCGCGGTTCCTCCGAAACCTGAAGCGATCACCGCTCCGCCCGACGAGAAGAGTGCGCTGCGAGCGATGCTCGATCTGGTCGGCCCCGACGAACCGAGCCCCGTCGTGAAGCTCGAAGCCATCGACGCGCTGCTGAGAAAGCGCCCGGGCGATGTCGAACTGATCGCGTGGTTGGTTCGCGAGTTGTTTCTCACCGGCCTCTTTCCCGAAGCCGTCGCGACTGCGCACGCCGCGCTCCGGAGTGAAGCGCGTTGGCGGCCAGAGACGGAACCGCTGTGGATTGTGGTGGCCGATTTGTTCCCCGATCAATTCAACCCGCTGTGGCTGCTGCAAGCCGCGGAGATCGACAGCGTGTTGCTGCGGCTCACGGTCGCCGAGGGGATGTTGCGCATGGGTCGAATCGTCGAGTGTTTCGAGATGATGACGCGCCTGCTGCAATTGGCGGAGCGGCGGCTCGAACCGTTCACCGATCGAATTCACAACGTGTTGATGGTGCTGACGGTCGCGAAGCCGAAGCGCGCGGCGCCGCTCGTCGAGACAGCGCTCGAGATGGCCGAGCCGACTGCGGGCGCGATGCTGCGTGAAGTGCGCGACAACGTGAAGAAGCGGTGGATCGCGCAGGTCGTGCAGGCGTCGTTGCCGCTCCGGATGCGTCTGGTGCGGGTGTCGCCTGATGTGGTCGCGCGCTTGCCGGCTGAAGTTGCAGAAGTAGCTCCGACGCTCGCCGCGCGTGTCCGGTCGGTCGCCGCGGTGACGGTCTCTCCCTCGCCGAGGAGCGCCTGGGGCAACGCCAGTCTGTACGAGAAGATCGGCGTGATGGTGTTCGTGCTCATCGCGATCGTGATGGTGATCGACGCGCTCTTCGGTGTCGCGAAAGGCACGCCACCGCACTGATCATGACGCGCGACGAGGCATTGCAGGAGCTGGGTGTCGAACCGGGCGTTCCCGCGCAGACCATTCGCGCTGCGTATCTGGCGCTCCTTCGGCAGCGGAAACCCGATCAAGACCCGGTCGGTTTTCGACGGCTTCGCGAGGCGTACGAGCTGTTGCGCGCGCCGCCGGTCGTCGAGGTCGCGTCTCCTCCGAGTTCGGCGCTGGTCGACGAGAAGAGTGAGCTGCGGCGCTTTCTCGAGCACGACAACGCCGATGCGCTGAATCCGGTTTCACGAATCAAGGTCATCGATGCACTGCTGGTGCGCCGGCCCGATGACTTCGAACTCTTCTCGTGGCTGATTCAAGAAATGTTCTTCGCGGGGCTCACGCGCGAAGCGATCGTGGAAGCGCATCGGTTCTTCAACGGCCCACGCGCGTGGACCGTCGAGGCCGCTCCGGTGTGGTTGGTCGCGATCGAGCTCTTCCCTCAGACGCTGGTGGAACTGTGGTGGCGGGCGTCGGGCATCGAGAGCGCACCGCTGCGCATGGCGATCGCCGAGATGTACCTGTGCAGCGGCATGATCTCGGAAAGCACTCTGGTGATGACACGGTTGCTCGAACAGCCTGCCGAACAGATCAAGCCGCTCATCACGCGCGTGCTCGACGTGTTGATGGTGTTCGTGGTCGTGAACATGAAACGCGCCGCGCCGCTGGTTCAGACTGCGTTGCTCATCTCCGGGCCTGAGACCGGCGCGATCTTGATAGAGGTTTGTCAGAACGAGAAGGCGCGCTGGTTGCCCAACGCGGTGCAGTTCTCGTTGCCTGATCATCTCCGGCTTCGGCAGTTGCCTGCCAACGCGCTCTCGAAGCTGCCGGCGGAGGTCGGTCAGCGTGCTCCTCGGCTCCTGGCGCGAATTCAATCGATGGTGGTGTTGCCATCTGCGCCTCGCCCGAATCGCGAGACGTCGGAAGAGCGCATCATCAAGATGCTCGGCATCGCGGCCTTCATCTTCGTGACGCTTTCCATGATCTACGCGCTGGTCACCGGTTTCCTGGCGCGACGCGGGCATCATTGACGCCCCGGCTCACCCTGAGTCACTGTTCGCCGCGTGACGTTCGCGGAGGCGTTGGGGGAACTCGGGTTGACGAGTGGGGCCGCACCCGAAGCGATTCGCGCCGCGTATCTCAAGCTGCTGCGCGTTCGAAAACCCGACCGTGACCCCGAAGGTTTTCGCCGGCTGCGCGAGGCCTACGAACGCATTCAGTCGCCCGACGAAGAAGACGATGAGCAGCCGGGTGAGGTGTTCGCGGCCTTTCCGGTTCGTGACACTCGAAGCGCGCTGAAACGTGAACTTGATCGCATCGGTGACGACCCGCTCCGTCTACTGCAGCGCATTCAGGTGCTCGACATCGCGTTCTCGCGCGCGCACGGCGACGAAGACGTGGTGATGCTGTTGCTCGAAGAACTGGTCATCGCCGACATGCTCGACAGCGTTCTCGAGATTCTCACCGCGCATCGGCCCGCGACGTCGGTACGCCCGTGGGAATGGGCGCTGCGCATGCTGCCGAAGCTCGAGGCCGACAGGCTCGCGCGCACCGCGGGCGACATCGATCCGGAGCTTCAACTCCGTGTCGCGCTGCTGCTGTTGGCGCATCGAAAAGACGCGACGGCGACCGCGCGCCGGGTTGCGAACTTCGGAGTTCGCGGACTGCAGGTCTCTCGCGCCGAGCAGAGCGACGCGTGGGCTCAACTCGAGAGTGCGCAGGAGCTGTTACCGATCGAGTTGTGGCTGTCGCTGTGCATCGCGTTGCTGGAGCCCACCGAAGACACGCGCCGATCGTTCGAGCGTCTGCCGGAATGGGACATCGCGTTGATCGGCGAGACGTTGCGCACGCGCGCTCCTGCGGTCTTCGCCGCGTTGAAAGGTCAGCTCCCCGTGGGCGCCGCGTCGAACGTTCCCGGGCCGGCTGATGAAGAGCTGATGGTCCGCTACCTGCGGCTCCAGTTGACGTTGCCCGACGGGCGCCGCGAGAAACTCAGAGAGCTCGCGAAGCGCAGACCCGCGGATCTCGAATTCACGCGGCGCCTCGTGGAAGAGATGTTCGCGGCGGGTGAACTCAACGAGATCGCTTCACTGCTCGCGCCGCACGCAGTGGCCACGCAATACGACGCGGAAGCGTCTCCTGTCTGGGCGTGGGCGCTCGAGCGCTGTGTCGAATTGTTGAAACTCAAGGAACCCGCGCCGGAGGTCTCAACACCCTGGTTGCGGGTGATGATGTCGTGGGCGCTGGCGGCCAGCGGGCGTGACGCCGACGAAGCGGCGAGGATGCTTCACGCCATCGTCACGTCGACGCCGGAAGCCGAGCTGCTCGCCGCGCGGCAGTTGGTGATCGTCGCTGTGCTCGAAGCGTGCGCGCGCAGCATGTCGACCGAGCGCGCCCGGTTGCTCGAATGGCTGTGGTTCTTCTTGCATGAGAGCGATCTCGAGTTCATCGAGGGGCACGACCGTCAGGTGTTGAGCCGAACGATGGATACCGCCGTCAGCGGCTTGCGCGAGGCGCTGATCTCGACGCGCTTCATTCCCTCGGAACGCGTGGCTGCGCTCGGCCACAGAGCGCTCTTGAGCCTGCGTGATCAGGTGCTGCGCGAGAACCCCACGCTCTCGCCACGCAAACCGTCGTGGTTCAGTGGTTTTTCGAGCCCGGCAGGGCGCTTCGTCAGTGTGCTCGGTTGGATGGCGGCGCTCGGCCTCGGGCTGTTGGTTTTCTGGGTCGTGGTGTTCGTCATCCTTCAGATCGTCGGCGGTTGGGGGCTCGGAGTCGCACTGGTCGCCGGTACGATTTACGGAATGACCCGCAGCAAGAAGTCGTGAGTTGTCAGGAAATGGTCGCAAGTCTCTTCACGTGGTGACGAATGCTCAAAGCAGATGGAACTCACATCGTCGGTATCGATCTCGGCACGACCTACTCGCTGGTCGCTGACATTCGCGACGGCAAGACGGTCGTTCTTTCCAACGGGCTCGGTGAGGGGCTGACCGCGAGCGCGGTGAGTGTCGATGACAACGGCGTCTTTCTCGTCGGCAAAGCGGCGAAGGCGCGCAGTGTGCGTGTGCCCGAGATGTCGGCGGTGACCTTCAAGCGCGACATGGGTACCGACCGCATCTACACGCTGGGCTCGCACCGGTTGTCTCCGGTCGAACTCTCGGCGCTGGTGCTCAAGCAGCTGAAGGCCGACGCCGAAAGCGCGCTCGGTGCCACGGTGTCAGAAGCGGTGATCACCGTGCCCGCGTATTTCGGAGACGCGCAGCGCCGCGCCACGCGAGAAGCCGCGCAGCTCGCGGGTCTCACCGCTGAGCGCATCATCAACGAACCGACCGCGGCCGCGCTGGCCTACGGTTTTCATCGGCGCACGGAATCGGCTCAGTTGATCGTGCTCGATCTCGGCGGTGGCACGTTCGACGTCACGCTGTTGCGCATCACCGACGGCATCATCGAAGTGGCCGCGTCGGCAGGTGACACGCGCCTGGGCGGAGAAGACTTCACGCGGGCACTCGTCGAGCTGCTGGCTCCGACCTGCGGCGCGCGCCTCGACGATGTGAATGAAACCGCGCTGCTCACCGAGGCCTGTGATGCGCTCAAGATCTCACTGACCAGCCGCCTGCAGGCGTCGATACCCGTCGCGCTGTCTTCGGGGAACAAGACGCTCTCGCTCACGCGCCTCGAGGCGGAACGCGCATGGTCGCCGCTGTTGGCGAGGCTCGAGCTGCCGATTCAACAGGCGCTGCGCGACGGCAAGGTGACCGGTGCCGCGCTCGATGGCGTGCTGGTGGTCGGAGGCGCGTCGCGCACGCCGTGCGTGGTCGAACTCGCGCGCAGGGTGATCGGCAAGGAACCGATGGTGAGCCTCCCGCAAGACGAGGCGATCGCGTTGGGCGCATCAGTGCAGGCCGCGCTGAAGATCGGTGACGGCAGCGTCGACGACATGGTGGCCACTGACATCGCGCCGTTTTCGCTCGGCATCAGCACCTCGACGCAGGTGCGCGGGTCGATGGTCAGCGGCGTCTTCACGCCGATTCTCGAACGCGGCACTGTGTTGCCCGCGAGCCGCAAGCAGGTGTTCAGCACCGTGCACCCCGACCAGACCGAGATTCTCGTGCAGGTCTTTCAGGGTGAACACGCGATGGTCGCGCGCAACTCCAAGCTCGGCGAGATGAAGATCAAGGATCTCCCGAAGGGGCAGATCAACGGCATCGACGTGCGCTTCTCGTATGACCTCAACGGCATCCTCGAGGTCGAAGTGCTCGCGCACGCCACCGGCAAGCAGCATTCCGCGGTGATCACCAACGGGCTGACGCACATGTCTCCCGCCGACATCGAAGCCGCGCGCAAGCGCTTCGAGCGACTCAAGATTCACCCGCGCGAAACGCTGCCCAACCGCACCGCGCTCGAACTCGCGGAGACCGCGTTCACCAGCGTTCTCGGCGAACGGCGTCAGATGCTCGGCTCGGCGATCGCGCATTTCCGCGGGTTGCTCGATGAAGAAGACAACGCGGCGATCGACGCGTTCAGGCGGCAGCTCATGCAGATCGTCGCAGACCTCAAGTCGACTGCGGGATAGCCACTCGTCGTGGATCGCGAAGCGACACTTTCAGAGTGGGTCTTGATGCTTCGGCCGATGCCGCGGCGGTGCTGTTGTGGCCGCGAAAACCTGATCAAGACCCCAACGGGTTCAAACGCCTTTGCGAAGCGTATGAGTTCCTGAAGTCCGCTCCGTTGGCCGTCGAGTGGGAATTGCGGCTGCCGACGTCGCATCCTGAAGCGCCGCCACGTGTGCCGACCGTGCTGGAGTTGGACAAACAGCGCCTGTGGGCGTTCATCTCCCAGCAGGGCATCGCGCGCCGACCATTCGCGAGAAGCTGGCGGCCCTCGGCAACATGCGCGAGCGCTACCCGCGCGATGTCGACATCACGACGTGGCAGATCCTCGCGTTCCTCGACATGGGTTGCTCGAGCAGGCCGTCGCCGTGGCGTACACGGTTCTGCGCGGCGACGACCCGTGGACGATCGAGGCCGCGCCGATCTGGGCGCTCGCCATCGAGTGTTTTCCCGAGCGGCTCACGTTGAAATGGATTCGCAAAGCCGCGGAGCTGCGCAGCATGTGGCTCCGGCTCGTGGCGTGTGAAGCGTTGATCGTCGAAGGGAAGATGGACGCAGACTTCGATGCGCTCGCGCGGTTCAGAGAATTCATGCACGCGGAGATCGTGCCGTTTTCGTCGCGTCTCTCTGACGTGTTGTTGGCGTTCATCGCGAGCGGCAAATCGGCGCGCGTGAAGGCGCTCATCGATTCGCCCGCTCCGAAAGAACGCACGTTGCTCGTCGCCGTGCGTGGTTCAAAACGCGCCCTGGTTGCCGACGGCGCTTCGCTGGGCGAGACCGCTGGCCTTGCGTGCAGAGTGGCCGCTCATCGGTGCGATGCCGCCGAAGTTGCAAGAACAGGTTCAGCGCGAATTGCCGTTACTCGCCGAGCGACTGCGCGAAGTCGCCGCGCAGATGGCGCGCGAAGCCCGGCGGCTTCAAGAAGTTCAGGAGCGAACGGTGGATCGTGGTCGCAGTCATCCGCAGCGCCCTGGCGCTGCTCCTCGACAAGTACAAGATCGACATCGAGAGCTTCCTGCGTCACCTGTTCGACTGACGCGAATCAGGCGAGCAGACGTTCGAGCGCGAGGCGCGTCTCGGGCGGCAGGGCCGGCGTGAGCCGCAGCGCGCGGCGTGAAAGCAGGCGGTAGATGCTCCCGAGCTCCGGAGGCAGCGCTTCGAGATGCGCCTGCACCACGCTGACGTCTCCACGAACCACGGGCCCGGTCAGCCCACGTTCGAGCCCGCGCGCTTCGGCGCCTCGCAGCGCCGATTGCGACAACGGCAGCAACGCCTTGAGCGCTTCTTCACGCGACAGCCCGGCTTCCTCGAATGACGCGACCGCCGCGTCGAGCAGCGACACGAGTAGACCGGCCGAGAGCACCGCACCTGCGTGATACGCGCCGCGGCCGGTCTCGGGGACCTCGAGCGGCGTCATCTGCAGCGCCGAGGCGAGCTTCGCCAGCAGCGCGTTGAGCTCCTTCGTCGTCGAGGCGATCGCCACCGTGTGCCCGGCGAGCGAGTCTCTCGCGTCGGAAATCGCCGCGAGCGGGTGAAACGAGCCGAACCCGCGCTTCGACTTCAAGCCCGCGAAGACCGAGAGCGCGAGCGCGCCGCTGCAGTGAACGAGCCCGGTCTGCGGACCGAGGTCGGCTTCGACGAGCTCCGCGGCGACGGGCACCGCCGAATCAGGCACCGCGAGAATGCAGAGCTTCGCCGACTTGAGCGCGTCATGATCGGCGAGCGCGATGCGTTGGGCCGCCGCGCGACGAACCGAATCACCTGAACGAGGGAGCGTCGAGACGGTCCACCCCGCGGCCTTCAAGCCGAGGCAGATGGCTCCGCCGATTCGGCCGAACCCGACGACGACGACCGCCGGCCCGGAGGCGCGGGTCTTCTTCTTCGTCTTCTTCAACTCACTCCCTCGAAGTGAAGTTCGCCCGACGTCAGCCACACGCGAACGCGATCACCTTCAGCGAAGTCACCCGCGAGAATGCGCTCGGCGAGCGGGCCTTCGACCAGCCGCTGCACCGTCTGCCGCATCGGGCGCGCGCCCAGCATCGGGTCGAACCCACCATTCTTCAGCAGGTGCTCGATGACGTCGTTGGTCGCTTCGTAGCTGATGCCTTTTTCGGTCGAGAGGCGCTTGCTCGACTCCGCGAGCAGCAGCCCCGCGATGCGCGCGACATCGATTTCCTGCAGGGGCTTGAACGTGCAGCGCTCGTCGATGCGATTCCACAACTCGGGAGGCAGGGCCTTGCGCGCCGAATCAGCCGCGGCCTTGTCGTTCGCCACCGCGCTGTCGCTCGAGCCGAAGCCCATCGAGCGCGCCTTCTGCGAGAACGCTTCAGCGCCGAGGTTGGTGGTGAGGATGACGATGGTGTTCGAGAAGTCGATGTGACGGCCCTTTCCATCGGTGAGCCGGCCTTCTTCCAGCACCTGCAACAACAGCATCAACACTTCGCGATTGGCCTTGTCGATCTCGTCCATCACCACGACCGACGACGGCTTGCGGCGCACGGCTTCGGTCAGTTGGCCACCTTCGCCGAAGCCGACGTAGCCCGCGGGCGCGCCGATCAACCGCGACACGCCGTGGCCTTCTGACATCTCCGACATGTCGATGCGGATCACCGCGTCGCGCGACCCGAACACCACTTCAGCGAGCCCTTTCGCCATCTCGGTCTTGCCGACGCCCGTCGGGCCGAGGAAGAGGAAGGAACCCATCGGGCGGCGCGACGAGAAGCCGGCGTAGTTGCGGCGAATGACCTTCGCGACGCGATCGATGACGTCTTCGTGGCCGATGACGCGCTTGCGGAGATCGTTCTCCAGCGAGAGCAGCCGCTCCGAGTCGTTCATCAACAGGCGCTCTTCGGGCAACTGCGCGATCTTCGCGACGACACGCGCGATGTCTTGCGGCTGCACGACGGCGCGGCCTTCGCGATGCACGCGTGAACCGGCGAGATCGAGCACCGAGAGCGCCTTGTCAGGGAGGAAACGGTCGGTGATGTACTTCGCCGACATCGACGCCGCGGCCTGGAGCGCTTTCGGCGCGTAGCTCAAGCGGTGGTGCTGTTCGTACCGGTTGATGACGCCGTT
>JBEHYH010000108.1:0-14561 GCA_048498275.1 Myxococcota bacterium
CGGACGATGGCGAGACCGAAGCCGTCGAAGTGCTCGTCGATGAATTGAAGAAGAAACCCGCGCCGTTCGAGGTGCTGGGCTTCGGTGAAGGCCGCGACATGCCCTGACCTCCTGGAGCCGCGCTCCTCAAAGAGTGCTCCCGTAACCTGCTGTAACGACGAGTTCGACGCAGCGTGCGTGTATGCAAAAGGGGGAATCGCCCCTTCATCCGGACGGAGCGCGGGTGGCGCGAGACAGAGCGCGGCTCACTCAAAACGGTGCGCGGTTCGCTCAAAGCCGTGCGCGCTCGTTTCCAGACGAATCGCGGGTCGCTCAAAACGGCGCGCGCTCGTTTCCGGGCGAGGCGCGGGTCGCTACAGATGGAGCGCGGCTCGCTTCGGAGGCGGCGCGAGTCGAGCCGGGCGAAGCGCGGGTCGCGCGAAATCGAGCGCCGCTCACTCTGGACGAATCGCGGCCCACTCCAGAGAGAACGCCGAACACATGCGCCCGACCGCGACGTTGCGTGGACACCAACAATGCAATGCGTGAGGCGCTGACGAAGAACGTCGATGGTGCGCTCAACGCGCACCCGAGGCTTCGTGGCGAACACGGGAAGCCTCGCGCTCCGTCGGGACGAAAGTTGCGCTGACCCTTTTGTCCCAGTCGAGCTCGCTTGCGCACGTGATGGTCGAGGCCGAGGGGCACGACGGCGTCGACCTCCGCGCATCACCCGGAGACACGCACCCCCACCAAAGAAAACGGCCGCGAGCTGCGGCCGTCTCTCCAGCATCATCGTGAGCCGCTCACTTCGCGGGCGGCGTCGACTTCACGTACAGGTCGCGGAGCTGCTTCTCGTCGACCTCGCCGGGCGCCTGCGTCATCAGGTCGGTGCCCTTCTGCGTCTTCGGGAAGGGGATCACGTCGCGCAGCGACTCCGTCTCCGTGATGAGGAAGGCCAGCCGGTCCATGCCCAGCGCCAGACCGCCGTGCGGAGGCGCGCCGTACTTGAGCGCGTCGAGCAGGAAGCCGAACTTCTCACGCGCCTGCTCATCGCTGAGGCCGAGCGCCTTGAAGACCTTCTTCTGCACTTCAGGGTCGTGCAGACGAATCGAACCGCCGCCGATCTCGAAGCCGTTGAGCACCACGTCGTAGCGGTAGCAGTAGACCTTCTCCGGCTTGAAGTTCGACTCTTCGAGGAACGGCAAGCTCTCGTCGTGCGGGCGCGTGAACGCGTGATGCGCCGCGGCCCACGTCTTCGTCTCTTCGTCGTACTCGAACAGCGGCGGGTTCACGACCCAGAGGAAGTTCCACTTCCCGCCGGCTCCGTACTCGGGAATCAGCCACAGGCGCTTCGCGAGGTACACGCGGAGGTTCGCCATGATGGTGTGAACCTTCGCCTCCGAACCGAACTGGAAGAGGATCAGGTCGCCCGGCTTCGCGCCCGTGGCGTCGATGATCGCCTGCTTGAATTCCGGCGTCGCGTTCTTGAACAACGGTGCCTGCGTCCATTCACCGTTCTCGGCGATCTTCGCGCGCGCCAGGCCCTTCGCGCCCATGCCGACCACGTACGCTTCGGTCTCTTCGATGTCCTTGCGCGACAACTCCTTCGGCGGAGGCGGCACCTTCGCGGTCGGGTTCGGGTTCGCGCGGCGGAAGGCTTCGGCCTTCGCGGCCACCACCGATGGGTCGTGCGCGCCGTCAGCCACCGGGCGAACCACCAGCGCCTTGATGAGGCCCTTGTTCGCGAGCACCTCGTCCATCGGAGGCACCTGACCCGCGAACTTGCCGATCAGCTCGTTGAGCACGGTGTGCTCCATGCCGAAGCGCACGTCGGGCTTGTCGTTGCCGTAGCGGGCCATCGACTCGTCGAAGTTCAGCCGGGGGAACGGCGTGGGGATGTCGAGGTTGTGCACCTCTTTCCACAGCCGTTTCAGCAGGCCTTCGATCATCGTGAAGATGTCTTCCTGCGCCACGAACGACATCTCGACGTCGATCTGGGTGAATTCAGGCTGGCGATCGAGGCGGAGGTCTTCGTCGCGGAAGCACTTCACGATCTGGAAGTAGCGGTCGAAGCCCGCGACCATGAACAGCTGCTTGTAGAGCTGCGGCGATTCAGCGAGCGCGTAGAACTTGCCGGGGTTGAGCCGCGACGGCACGAGGAAGTTGCGCGCGCCACCGGGCGTGTACTTGCCCATGAAAGGCGTCTCGAGCTCGAGGAACCCGTTCTCGTGGAAGTAGCTGCGCGTGGCCGCGTTCAGCTTCGAGCGCGTGATGAGCGTCTTCTGGAGATTGGGGCGGCGCAGGTCGAGGTAGCGGTGTTCGAGGCGCTTCTCTTCGCTGGTCGTCGAATGCTCGCTCACTTCGAACGGAGGCGTCTCCGACTTGTTGAAAATCTCTGCGTACGACACGTAGACCTCGATCTCGCCGGTGGCGAGGTTCGGGTTCGTCGCGGGGATCTCCTTGTTCTCTTTCTTCGACCACTGCATGCCGCGCGAGCGCACGGTGCCGCGAACGCCGACCACCCACTCACTGCGCAGCGATTCCGCCAGCGCGTGCGCGTCTTTCGCGACCGTGGGGTCGAAGACGATCTGCGTGAGGCCTTCACGGTCTCGGAGGTCGATGAAGATCAGGCCGCCGTGATCGCGGCGATTCGCCACCCAGCCGAAGAGGACGATCTCCTTGCCGATGTCAGATGCCCGCAGCGCGCCGCAGCTGTGCGTGCGCTTCACCTTGCTGATGAACTCGCTCATAGGTTGCGGCTCGTTATCAGAAAATCCGTAGTAGACACGCGCTTCATGCACCGCCTTCGAACGCTCGGAGCGCTCGCCCTTCTCGCCGCATGCGGGCCCAACCCCAGACCCGCCAACGTGATGGCGCTCATCCCCGATGAGACCAACACGCTCTCGACCCGTCAGGTCGAACTCACCACCGTCGGCAACGCGACCACGTTGACCGGCGACGTCATCACCTTTCGCGGCAGCACGACGGTCAGCGTCGACTCGACCGACCCGCTGCAGGCCAACCTCGGGTCGATGACCGACGACGAGATCTACAACACGCTGATGAAGGAAAAAGGCGGCGAGGTGCGTGTGCACTACATCAGCCGCGGCGGCGTGCTCTGGCCGGCCGACTTCCATTCCTGGTCGATGGTCACCGCGTATTACAACTTCGAGCGCGCCTATCAGTACTTCAACGACGTCTACCCAGACCCGCAGCAGTTGGGCAAAGGCGCGTCCGAGATCCTCCCGCTCAGGGTGCAGTACTGGGCCGATGTCCGCTTCGATGGCCAGCAGGTCAAAGACAACGCGCTGTTCCTCTCGTTCGTCCACAGCTTCGTGCTGATGCCCTTCGACCAGCAGCAGAAGGTGCCGATCCCCATGAACCTCGGCATCATCGCGCATGAGACCTCGCATCAGGTCTTCAACGTGCGCGCGCTCAAGCGGCAGTCCTTCCCCGACTACATCGGCGCGTGGACCGGCCTGAGCTTCAACTTCATGAAGTCGCTCGACGAGGGCCTCGCCGACTTTCACGGGTACTCCGCGACGTGCAACGAGCCGTCGAACTGCCAGCCGGCGTTCCTCGCTCCGTCGTGGAATGACGACCGCACGGTGGCGATGCGCGACGTGTCTCGCAACGACTCGTGCATGACCCTCGAGCTGCACAACCCGGCGAACCTGAGCGGGCTGATGGACAACCCCGACCAGACCTCGTGGACCTCGTCGAGCAACATGTACAAGGTCGGCAACATCGTCGCCTCGGCGCTGTTCCACGCCGGCGGCCAGAGCGGGAAGATGCGTGAGCTGCAGACCGCGATCATCTCGGCCTACGACGACGAATCGAACAGCACGCCGGGCATCCGCCAGTGGCTCGAGACCGCGGTGCAGAACCCGGCGCCGAACCAGTGGGTGATGGAGAACGTCACCGACATCTTCGCGGCGCACATCAGCGACCCCGCGCTGCGCGGCTGGTTCTGCGGGGAAATGGGCAATCGCCTCAACCTCCACTGCCCCACGGGTCAGGGCCCGTGCCAGATCGACGACGGCGTGGCCGGCTCCCCGGAGCTGCTGCCCCATTGCGTGGCGAGACCGGGCGAGAGCGGCTTCCAGGTGAAGCACTCCTCGGGGTGTGAATGATGAAGCGCCTCGTCCTGGCAGTGATTTTCGCGATGGCGGCCCCGGCGTTCGCGCAGAGCGATGACGACGCGCCGATTCCGTACGACGACGGCAACGAAGAGATCCCCCAGAAGAAGAAGCGCAACAAGGCGCGCGCCGCGGAAATTCGCGAAGAAGACGAAGAAGAAGCGCAGGGCGCCAAGCCGCTGTCGAACCTCGATGACCCGAACGTCGGGCTCGGCGGCGACATCATGGCCGGCCTCGCGCTGCCTGATTCGTCACGTGGGGCGCTGGTGCCGCGCTTCGTGTTCGGTGTCCGCTTCACGTGGGAATGGGGGCGCCTGTTCACCGACGAATTCATCCGCGAGCTGTTCTTCATGGACGTCACGTGGACGTGGACGTCGATCAAGGACGGCACCACGTCGGTGAATGAGGTGACGAATCTCCACAACCTCACCCTCGCGCCCGCCATCGGCATCCCCTTCGGGAGCGCACCGGTTTCGTTCTACGGCCAGCTCGGCGTCGGCTTCGACTACACCGACACGGTGCTGAGCATCGACCAGAACAAGATCAAGCTCGGTGGAGCGAAGTTCTTGTTCCAATACGGCATCGGCATTCGCGCGCGCCCGGCGCTCAACAAAGACGGCACGGTGCGCCTGACGATTCGTGTCGAGGCCACGCGCTTCGTGCGCGGGTACATGCACGACATGTATTTCGCGGGCGCGCTCGGTTTGATCTTCTAGGCGGGCAGCAGCGCGAGGAGCGTCTGGGTCATCTTCTCGACCTCTTCGCGCGACCCTGAGCGCTCGACGCGATCAGCTTCGATCAGCGCGGGCGCGAGTTGTTCAGAGAGTTCTTTGGCATCGTCGGCTTCCGACTCGCGCGCCACGTGCATCAGTTCGCGCTGGAGCCGGCGCACCGCGATGAGCGCGCCATGCAGCGCCCGGCGCGCGTGACGATTCTTGCGGCGCTCTTCGACGTCGACGCTGGCCTGCTGTTCGCGGTGCTTCTGCTCTTCGGCACGCAGGCGCGCGGCTTCGCTCTGCCCCAGCGCCGTGCGCGCGTCGATTCGAACCTCCTGCGCCTGCCCTGAGAACTTGTCGATGGCGCTGACCGACAGCATGCCTTCGACGTCCATCGCGAAGGTGACCTCGAGCTCGTGCGCGGAACGCACGGTCGATTCGAGCGACTCCATCACCAGCTCGCCGACCTGCGTGGTCTCGGTCGCGCGTTTGCCTTCGCCCTGGCAGATGGGCACGCGCACCTGCGTCTGCCCGTCGCGGCCGGGGTAGAAGATCTGCGTTGCACGGCATGGCAGCATCGAATTGCGCGCGAGCACCGGCTTTACCAGCCCGCCGGCGACCTCCACGCCCATCGCTGAACCGACGACATCGAGGAGCAGTGTCTGGCCGCGCTTCTCGACCAGCTCCGCCGCGTGAATCGCCGCGCCCAGCGCCACCGCTTCATCAGGGTCGACGCGCGCGTCGGGCTCTTTGCCGAAGTGTCTGGCGACCAGCGAGCGCAGCAGCGGCACGCGCGTCATGCCGCCGACCAGCAGCACGGTGTCGACGTCACCTGCGTTGATGTTGGCCTCCATCAGCGCCTGCTCGACGATCGACAGCGCGTGTTCGGTCTTCGGGCGCACCAGCTTCTCGAAGAACGGCCGTGTCAGCATGGTCTCGATGGGGATGCCGCCGTGACGCGATTCGGGCTGCAGCACGGCGCTGATGCGCGACGACTCGGCCGACGACACGTCGCGCTTGGCGCGCTCCGCGAGCATCTTGAGGTGCTGCACCGTCGCCTTGTCGTTGGTGATGCGTTCGCGCGTGGGCGCGTCGGGCACGTGCGAGAGCAGCCACTGCACGAGGATGTTGTCGAAGTCGTCGCCGCCGAAATACGGGTCGCCGGCGGTCGCCAGCACCTCGAAGACGCCGTCTTGCACGCGCAGCACCGAGACGTCGAAGGTGCCGCCGCCGAGGTCGAACACCAGCGCCGAGCCCGAGAAGCCGTTCGCCAGGCCGTACGCCATCGCCGCCGCGGTCGGCTCGTTCAGCAGACGCAGCACGCGCAGGCCGGCGATTTCAGCCGCTTCACGCGTGGCCGCGCGCTGCGCATCGGTGAAGTTCGCGGGCACCGTGATGACCGCTTCGGTGACCTCGCTGGCGAAGTGATCTTCGGCGTCGGCGCGCATCTCCGAGAGCAACATGCCGCTGATCTGCGAGATGGGCATGGTGTGCGCGCCCAGCTTGATGCGCACGTCTTCCTGCGGGCCGGCGACCAGGGTGTACGGGTAGAGCTGACGCGATCTCGCGGCGAGCTCGGGAGTCCACCGTTGGCCGATGAAGCGCTTGGTGGCCGACGCGACGAGCTCCGGTGAGGTCTCGGCGAGCAGGCGCGCTTCGTCACCGACGACGCGGGTGCCTTCTTCGGTGATGCCCACCAGCGACGGCAGCAGCCGCTGACCGGTCGCGCGCTCGATGAGCCGCAGACGACCGCCAGTCGACGTGGCGACAGCGCTGTTCGTCGTGCCGAGGTCGATGCCGATGGAAGGAGCGCTCACGAGCGAACGTGACGTTACGCGAGGAATGCCGACCCAGCGATTGCGTTTCCCAAGCGCTACGCGGTGCTACAGCACAGTGTGGGCAGGGCGGGACTCGAACCCGCACGTCTTACGACACGGGCTTCTAAGGCCCGCGCGGCTACCAATTACGCCACCTGCCCGAAAACAAAACGGCCGGTGCCCTTTCGAAGCACCGGCCGTCGTCTTGTGAAAGCGGAAGGAATCGAACCTTCAACCTATGGATTAAGAGTCCATTGCTCTGCCAATTGAGCTACGCTTCCGTCAGTTGCGGCGCGCCCTATAAAGGTCTGCCGCGCTCCCTGTCAATTCACTTTTTTCAACTCCGGTGCGGGGCGCAGCAAAAGCCACACACCGACGACGAACAAACCGGCCACCACGTACTGCGCCGGAGTGAGCCCTGCCAAGCGACGGTCGACGAAGTCGAGGTCTGACGCGCGCAGGAAATCGGTGAAGAAACGCTGCGCCGAGTAGGTGACCGCCAGCACGCCCATGATGCGGCCCTGGCGGGGGCGCCACAGCTTGAGCACGTGCAGAATCACCGAGATGACGGCCAGCGCCACGCAGTCGACGAGGCCGAGGTCGTAGCGGGGGCCTCCGTATTCCATCACCGGGAAGGCGACGGCGAACGGTGAGCTGGTCAGCACGCCCGGGTGGTCGTGCACCAGAAAGCAGCCCACGCGCGCCAGCGCCCAACCGGGAGCCGCGCCGAGGGCGAGCGCGTCGAGGTATGGCGAGACCGGCTCCTTGATGCGGCGGAAGTAGACGAAGATGCCCAGCAGCGCGCCCAGCACGCCGCCCATCGACGACAGGCCCTCCCAGAAGCGCAAGACGAGGGTCGGGTCTTTCATGGTCAGCAGCTCCGGGTGGTACCCGAAGATGTGCATGAAGTGCCCGCCGTAGAGGCCGAAGAGCACGGTCCACGTGACGACGCCGCGCAGGGGCTCGTCGTTGCCGGGCCAATATTTCTTCGCTTCGCGCGCCGCGAGCCAGGCGCCGAGCGCGACGCCGCCCGCCGACAAGACACCGAACAGATCGATCCGCTGCCCGAAGGGCAGATGGAGGACGGGACTCTCGAAGTACGGAATCAAGCGCGCCAAGAGGGATTCGAACCCCCGGCCCTCGGCTTCGAAGGCCGATGCTCTATCCAGCTGAGCTATTGGCGCTCTGTACGGCTGGGCGGCCTACCGGGATCGAACCGGTAACCTCAGGAGTCACAGTCCTGCGCTCTAACCAGTTGAGCTAAGGCCGCCGTGTTGCGTTGGCGCGAGTACCGAATGCGCTGGAGCACGTCAACGATTCAAACGGCGGCTGACTTCACGGAGCGGGCGCTTCGAGCGGGTGCTGATCCGAGACCTTGTAGATGGTGACGCCGTTGTGCGGCTTGAGCAGCGCGCCGTTCTTGCCGGGGCCGCCGTATTCTGTCGCGTTCTTGTGTTGGTGCCGCTCGAGCACCGCCGCGTACGTCTGGCCCTTCGAGTCCTTGAAGTAGATGATCCCGCTCTTGTTCTCGGCGACCTTCTTCGCGGCGTCGCCCGGGTACTTCGCGAGGAACTCGCCGAGCGCGCTCCTGGCGAACTTCGCCACCTCCGGAGACACGGCGCCGAGCGCGGTGAACTTCTTTTCTTTGAGGAGCCCCGGCAGGTCGCGCTTCAGCGTCGGGTCGTTGATGATCTCGGTGCGTTTGCCGCCGTCGACGTTGAAGTCGAGCGGAGAGTTCTGGGTCGGCGCCGCTGCTTCGGGGCCGGCAATTCACTCGGCTTGAAGGTCGGCGCGCTGCTCGGCGCGGCGGGCGGAGCGCTCGGCAGCGTCGGCGGCGGCTTGCTGTCGAACGTGTCGTGGTATTTCTGCTCCACCGCCTGCTCGGCCTTCTTCACCGTTTCAACGGCATCAGCCGCGACTTCACGAACGGTACGCACGGCGCTGCTGGCTGCAGAGCTGATCGAGTCGAGGAGGCCCATGCCGCGTTCTCGGACCGAGACCGGCGGCAGTTGCGGACGTTACCGGGAGAGGATGGGCGGCCTACCGGGATCGAACCGGTAACCTCAGGAGTCACAGTCCTGCGCTCTAACCAGTTGAGCTAAGGCCGCCGTGTTTCGAAATTTCTGCGCGCCCGTACTGAACGCCACTCTTTGCGTCGAGCGAAAAACCAGCGAGCCCAGCAGGAATCGAACCTGCGACCCCCGACTTAGAAGGTCGGTGCTCTATCCATCTGAGCTATGGGCCCGTGCTTCAAAGTCGGGGCGGCCGGATTCGAACCGACGACCTTCTGCGCCCAAGGCAGACGCGCTACCAGACTGCGCTACGCCCCGTCTTCGAGGGGGGCCTTTTGAACCATGCTCCGGAGACGCGCAAGGTTCCTCTGACTGACTTCGTGTGCGAATGTCGTCGGCGCGTGAAACGGGTCGTGTCACTCCTCCTCGTGCTGATGGCGTGCAGGCCGGCGACGACTCCGCCGACGCCGGTGACGCCCGACCCGAACGTCGTCGACCCTGAGACGTGTGACGTGGTGCCGGCGGTGGGCACTCCGCTGCGCTTGCTGACGCGCGCTGAATACGATCTCACGGTGCGCGATCTGCTCGGCGCGACGGGCGACCCCGCCGCCGACTTTCCACGCGAGCCGCTGTCGCATGGGCTCGACAACGACGCGACGTTGAACCGCGTGACCGACGCGCACGTCGCGCGCTACCTCGACGCGGCAGAAGCGCTCGCGCATGACGCGGTGACCAATCGGCGCGACACGTTGCTCCCGTGCAGCGGCGATGACGAGATCTGCGGCCAGCAGTTCGTGGTGCAGACGGGCCTGCGCGCCTTCCGCCGGCCGCTGCGCAGCGACGAACGCGAGACACTCAACGCACTCTTCGCCTCGATTCACGCGTCTGACGGCTTCGACGCCGCGATGGAGCTGACGCTGCAGTCGGTGCTCCAGTCGCCGCAGTTCCTGTACCGCGATGAAGCGCCGTTCGGCACCGAAGCGACCGCACAGCTCAACGGTTTTCAGCTCGCGACGCGGCTCTCGTATTTCATCTGGGGTTCGATGCCCGACGCGGAGCTGCTCGACGCCGCCGCGACCGGAGCGCTCGACACGCCCGAAGGTCTCACCGCGCAGGCGCAGCGAATGCTCGACGACCCGAAGTCGGTCGATGGGTTGATGCGCTTCTTCTCGGTGTGGCTGTACCTCGACGGGGTCGACACGACCGAGAAAACGACGTCGGTCTACCCGCAGTTCACGCCGGCGCTCGCGCACGCGTGGCGCTCGTCGCTGGAGCTCTTCATCGAAGACGTGCTCTCACACGAAGGCACCCTGCCCGCGCTGCTCGCCTCCCCGGTCGTCTACACGAACGACGCGATGTCGATGTACGGCATGAACGCGCCGACGTCCGACTTCGTGCGCAACGAGCTCGGTTCGAATTCACGTCAGGGGCTCCTCACGCAGCCCGGTTTCCTCGCGTTCAAGGCGATGCCCGATGGCAGCTCACCGGTTCGTCGCGGCATCTTCGTGTTGGACAAGTTGATGTGTCAGACACCGCCTCCACCGCCCGCCGCGTTCACGCCGCCCGCGGTCACGACCACGCAGACCACGCGTCAGCGCTTCGCCGCGCACAGCCAGAATGACGGCTGCAAGGGCTGCCACCAGTTCATCGACCCCGTCGGCTTCACCTTCGAGCACTTCGACGGCATGGGCGTGTGGCGCGACAGCGAGAACGGCTTCCCCATCGATTCATCGGGCGGAGTCGTCGCCGCTGACGACGGCAATCTCATCGAGCCGGTCGCCGACATCAACGGCCTGAGCGCGCTGCTCGCGAAGAGCCCGCAGGTGCACGCGTGCGTGTCGAAGGAGGTCTACCGCTTCGCGCTCGGCCGGCCGCTGACGGAGCAGGACGCGTGCACGCTGGCGAAGCTCGGCGACCGCTTCTTCAAGTCGGGCGGCAACTTCCGCGCGCTGATGCTGGCCATCGTGCAGACCGAAGCGTTCCGCTCGAACCTCAACCCGGAGGCGCCATGAAGTTCTCGCGCCGGGACATTCTGCGCGGCGTCGGCGGCGTCACCATCGCCCTGCCCTTCCTCGAGGCGCGCGCGCAGACGGCGACGAAGAAGCGCTTCGTCGCCATCTACCATCCCAACGGCGTCTACACGCCGCAGTGGTTCCCGACTCCGGGCATGAGCGAGAGCGACTTCACGCTCAGTACGATTCATCAAGCGCTCGAACCCTGGAAATCGAAGTGCCTGTTCACCAACGGCCTCGACATGAAGGTCGCGGTCACCGGCCCGGGCGAACAGCATCAGCGCGGCGTCGGCGCGTTCCTCACCGGAGCCAAACTCGACGCGGGTTCCTTCGTCGGCAACGACGGCAGCACCGCCGGGTACGCGCTCGGGCCTTCTATTGATCAGACGCTCGTGCCGCTCATCGGTCAGGGCACGTTGCTTCCGTCGCTCCAGCTCGGCGTGCATACGTTGCTGCCGAACGTCGCGGGCTGCGTGAGTTACTCGGCGGCGAAGCAGCCGTTGCTCCCGCAGAACGACCCGCACCTCACGTTCCGCACGCTGTTCGGCGACACCACCATGCCGCCCGACGAAGCCGCGACGTTGCGGCGCAAGCGGCGCAGCGTGCTCGATTCGGTGCAGGCCCAACTCACGAGTTTGAAGCTCAAGGTCAGCACCGGCGACCGCGCGCGCCTCGATGAACACCTGACGATGATCCGCTCGCTCGAGACACGGCTCACCACGGTGCCCGCCGGTACGTGCAGCGGTCAGACCGACCCGGGCGACGTGCAGTACACGCAAGAAGCGCTGTTCGGCACCGTCACTCAACTGCAGATGGACATGCTCGCCCTGGCGATTCGCTGCGACGTCACGCGCGTGGCGACGGTGATGTTCAGCGACGCGATGAATCACATGGCGTTGCCGCACCTCGACATCACCACCGACGTGCACAACCTCACGCATCTCTCCGATGGTGACCCGACGCGGCTGCAGGTCGCCAAGCGCGACACGTGGCAGACCGGCGTGTTCGCGAACCTGCTCTCGGCGCTCAACTCCGTCGACGACGGCAACGGCGCCACCGTGTTGGACAACACGCTCCTCTTCTGGGGCTCCGACGTGTCGCGCGGCAACGTGCACGCCCACGACAACATGCCCTTCGTGCTCGCCGGCGGCGGAGCCTCTTTCCGCATGGGCCGCTACGCGCAGTGGGCGAACCTGAATCACAACAACCTGCTGGTCTCGATCATCAACGGCTTCGGCGGTTCGCTGACGACCTACGGCACTCCTGAGTTCTGCACGGGTGAGCTGACCAACCTCGTCTGAAATTGGCCTCCGGCGTGCAGTGTCGCCGAGGCATGACGCCACTTCACGAAACGCGAGGCTCCGCGGAGACGTCTTCGCGTTCGACCGGCAGCGCCCTGCGGTTGCTCGCCCTCGCCGGGTTCACCGCGCTGGCCTGCGGGCTCTGGTTCTTCCGCGCGTCGTATGCGGGCCCGCGCTTCAGCTTCCTGTTCTGGAATCTCTTCCTCGCGTGGGTGCCCTGGTTCTTCTCGGCCGCCATGCAGCGCGCGCGCTGGAGCTTCTGGCCGCTCGCGGCGGTGTGGCTCGCGTTCTTTCCCAACGCGCCGTACCTGCTGACCGATCTCGTGCATCTCAAGCCGCGCGACGGCGCGCCGTTGATGTTCGACGTGCTGCTCTTCTCGGCGTTCGCGTTCGCCGGCTGCGCGCTGGGGTGGGATTCGCTGTTCGCCGTGCACCGCGAGCTCAACCGCCGATGGGGCGCCTCGTGGTCATCTCTGGCGATCGCGCTGTGCGTGCTGCTCACCGGCGCGGGCGTCTTCCTCGGCCGCTTCGAGCGCCTCAATTCGTGGGAGCTCTTCACCGGGCCGCTCGATGTGCTCCACACGGCGTTCACGTCGCTGCGTGAACCACACGCGCTGGTGTTCTCGCTCGCGTTCGCGGGGCTGATCGGCGCCGGTTACGTGTTCACGCTGCCCGGGCGTGTCGAAGCCGAAACACGCTGAACGCGATTCGTGGCGCTGAAGCACACTGCGCGGCATGAAACGATTCGTGCCCTTCGCGCTCGTCGCCCTGCTGCTGGCCGCCGCGCCCGCCGAAGCCCGTGGGCGTCAGCGGTCGTACCCGAGCTTCAACGTGGGCCTCGGCGTGGGCCTCGGCTACTGGTTCGGAGGCTACGGCTACGCCAACGACTGGAACCGCGGGTACTACGGCTCCGGCCAGGTCGAACTCAACGTTCGCTTCCAGTGGAACTTCAGTTGGTGGTTCTCGTTCGGCCTGCGTCCCGGCGCGATGCTGAACGTCACCCCGCATTGGAACGACGACTACGGCCATCACGGCGTGTGGGTCGATGTTGCCATTCCACTCGACGTCTACCTGCGCTTCTTCCACTCGAAGCGGGTGTACGCAGACCTGATCGCGGGCGTGGCGATCATGCCGATGCGTGGAGACTTCCTCCGCGCGCACGTCGCGGCCGGCATCAACGGGTGGATCATTCAGGACTTCTTCTCGATCGGCGGCGAGATCGGCTACCTGCAGAACAGCGCGCAGGTGCTCTTCCGCCTCGCGTGGACCTTCTAGAAAAGCGTGCCGCACTTCACGTCGCCCGGGCAGCAGATCGCCGCGGGCGTCGGGTCGTTGGTGAACGCGACGAGCTGAGGCGTGCTGGCGCCGTAGAAGTACCCACCCATGCCGCAGAGCAGATCGTCGACGCCGGCGCCCGAGTGCAGGCTCTGTGACAGCGGGTTCACCCACGTGCACTGAAGATGGAAGTAATTGTAGATGGGCAGCGTGAACGGCGTGCCGCTCCACCGCGCGGAGTTCGCGAAGTCGTACGGCGTTTGATCGACGAGCACCTGGCTGGGGAACTGCTGACTGTCGGTCTGGTAGATCTGAAAGTCGGTGCCGTACCGCTGACCGTACGCCGCGATGTTGAAGAACCGCGCGTACTCGGCGATGCCATTCACGCCCGAGAAGTTGGCGATCATCGTCGCGGAGGTCTTGGGGCCGACCGCCGCGTCGATGTTCAGGATCATCACGAACGCGGCCTCGTTCGTCGCCGTCGGCGCCGTGGTGAGCTTCACCGTCGCGCCCGTGTCGGCCGCGTTGGTCGTCAACGAATGCAGCACGAGCAGGAAGTGCTGATGTGCCTTGAACGAGAACGCGACGTCGGCGTGCATGGCGACCGTCTCGTCGTGCGAATACGAGATCAACACCGGCCTGTGCGCCGCTTCGGTGATCGCCCGCAGGCCATGACAGTCGCTCGGAGTCTCGGCGAGCGCGTCATCGGTCGCGTAGAGCTCGAAAGAGAACGTCGGCCCCAGGGTCTGCAGATGAAAAGAGCCGACCTTCGCGGGGAAGTCGTTGCCGAGATCGAGCACCACGCAGCGCGTGCGATCGCTGCCTGATGGCACGAACTCCGTCGGGAACGTGAGCGTGAAGCTCGAGGGGTCGACGAGCGGCCCGGCGTCGGGGGTGCCCGAATCAGGCGCTCCGGCGTCGTCCGCCCCCGCGTCCGAAGGAGATGAACCTGCGTCAGCCGCGGGCCCTCCATCAGACTCCGGCCCTGCACCGCCGGGCTCGACACAACCAATCAACGCAACCGCGAGGAGACCCAATAAGACTGCGCAACGCATCGTTGCGATGTCTTAGACGAATTCGAAACGCGCCGCGCGGTGCGACGCGCTCGCACCTTCAGACGTCGATGTCCTGAACGTCGGCGGAGTTCTCCATGATGAACTTGAAGCGCGCCGACACGTCCTTGCCCATCAGATCGTTGATGGTGCGATCGGTCTCGAGCTCCGAATCGATGCCCACCTTCAGCGACAGGCGACGCTTGCGATCGAGCGTGGTCGTCTTGAGCTCGTCGGGCGTCATCTCGCCCAGACCCT
>JBEHYH010000109.1:0-14541 GCA_048498275.1 Myxococcota bacterium
GAGCGTGAATGTCGAAGTGCCGAATGGGAAGTGTTCATTCAACGCGCGCAGCTGGGCTCGGTGCTGACGACGATGCGCGCGGAGCCGCGGCTCTCGTTTCGGGAGACCCCGCCCTTCTCGGTCGTCGAGGGCCGCTACGCCGTCGTCAACCCCGGCGGCCGGCTCGACTACCGCCGCGTGAAGCCAGAGACCTTCATCGAAGCGGCGAACGCGCTCACGCAGCTCGACCTCACGCCCGTCGTCACCTGGGGCCCGGGCGAAGAAGCGCTCGCTGAGGCCGTGTGTGCGGGCTGCGTGAAGGCGGTGCGCGCGCCGTCGACGACCATCGAGCAGCTCGCCTCGTTGATGCGCGGCGCCGCGGTCACCGTCTGCAACAACACCGGCCCGATGCATCTGTCGGTCGCCGTCGGCTGCCCGACGGTCGCGCTCTTCCTGTACATGGATGTACAGAGATGGGGCCATTCCTATACGCCGCATCGAATGGTTGATCTGACGAACGCGAAGGCCGACCTGCTCGAAGTGCTTCGCGCCGCTCAGCGGCCGTGATGCGCGCGCTTCATCGTGTACATGCGCGCGTCGGCGTCTTGCAGCGCGCTCGCCACGGGCACTCCGGTGTCGGCCACCGCGATGCCGATGGAGATGCTCAGCGGTTCGCCTTCGAACCCTCCGTTGTGGGCGTCGACCGCCGCCTGCACGCGCCCCGCGAGTGACTGGATCGCCGCCGCCTCGCGCCCCGCGGCGAGCACCGCGAACTCATCGCCGCCGATGCGGGCCACCAGATCCGTCGAGCGGAACGCCGACTTGAGCACCGTCGCCACGCGCCTCAACAGCGCGTCGCCCGCCGCGTGGCCACATTCGTCATTCACGCGCTTCAACCCGTCGAGGTCGACCATCACCACCGCGACGGGGTGCGGGCCACGTTCATCGAGCCGCGTCAGCGCTTCATCGAACGCGCTCCGGTTCGCGAGCCCGGTGAGCGCGTCGTGCGTCGAGAGGAACAGCAGGTGCTCTTCGAGCTTCCGGCGATCAGAGAGGTCTCGCAGCACGGCGATGGTGAAGTTGCCGCCGCCGATGCACACCGGCGCGAGCGTGATTTCGACCGGCACCTCGGTGCCATCGCGGCGCACCGCCTTCACCTCGAGCGCGTGCCCGCCCATGCGCCGCCGCGTCGGAGCGCCGTCGTAGCGCTCTCGCCACCGCGCGTGATGGTGCCGTTCCGTGTCAGGCACCAGCTTCTCCACCTGCTGGCCCACCAGCTCCTCACGCGGGTACCCGAGCAGGATCTCGAGCTGCGCGTTCACGCGTACGATGGCTCCCTTTGCGTCGACGACCAGGACAGCGTCGGGCGCTGCTTCAAGGAGCGCGTGTGCGAACTGGTCGAGTTCCATGTTTCAAAGCCCCCCGGCCTTGCAACTCGCATTGTGTTGAGAGTTGAACGGGCAACGCAATCGGGGCTCATGTGCGCCGCGACGTACCTGTCAGAATCACCCCGCCAGAACGTCGGGAAACGCACCATGAGCTGGAAGCTGACACTCGAAAAATCAGGGCCTGCGCACTGGGTTCTCCCGAAGCGGAAGACGATGCGTTGCGATGCGCACCTCTTTCTCTCCGATGAGCTCCTGGCCGCGGTGGAAGAAGACGTGTTCGCGCAGGTCGTGAACGCGTGCTCTTTCCCCGGTGCCACTCGGGTTGTGCTCACGCCTGATTGTCACGTCGGCTACGGCGTGCCCATCGGCACCGCCATCGAGACCGACGGCGTTCTGCTGCCGACGGCCGCGGGTTACGACATCGGCTGCGGCATGGTGCAGCTCTCGACCTCACTCACGTGGGCCGACGTGAAGGACCCCGAGAAGCGCCGGTTGTGGATCGACGAGGTCGTCAATCGCATCGGCATCGGCGTGGGCCAGTCGGGCGCGCGCGGCACCACGCTGAAGAAGATCAAAGACGTCGTTCGCTACGGCGCGAAGGCATTGGGCCGCGGTTCAGACGTCGCGGAGCGCGCGTGCGTGCCCGTCGAAGACGACAGCGTCGACATCCCCGAACGGGCCTGGAGCAAGCGCGGGCAGCTCGGCTCGCTCGGCGGCGGCAATCACTTCTGTGAAATGCAGGTCGATGAAGACGGGAAGGTCTGGGTGATGCTCCACACCGGCAGCCGCGGCTTCGGGTGGAACATCGCGAAGGACTTCTTCGTGCGCGGCGCCGCGTTGCTCGGGCTCACCGGCCGCAGCGAAGACAAGGTCTGGCTCGACGCCGAATCTCGACTCGGCCAGGCGTATTGGAACCTGCACAACATGGCCGCGAACTTCGCCATCGCGAACCGGCTCGTCATCGGTGACGCGGTCTGCGAGGCGCTCGAGAAGGTCTTCGGCGGCGAAGCGCGCGTCTATTACGAGATCTCGCACAACCTCATTCAGCGCGAGAGCGGCCGCTACATCGCGCGCAAGGGCGCGACGCGCGCGTTCCCCAGGGGGCATGCCGCGCTCGAAGGCACGGTGTGGAAGGACACGGGTCACCCGATTCTGATCCCCGGTTCGATGGAGACCGGCAGCGCGATCCTCTTCGCTCAGGAAGGCGCGAAGGAATCACTGCACTCCATCAACCATGGCGCCGGCCGCGCGCTCTCGCGAAACAAGGCGAAGCAGTTGCTTGATCAGAAGCACACCGATCTCCGCATGGCGAAGCTGGGCGTGCTGCTCAACACGCGGAACACGCCGCTCGACGAATCGGGCCCTTGCTACAAAGACCTGGAGCAGGTGCTCGGTGCGGTCGAGCTCGCGGGCCTCGCGCGCGTCGAAAAGCGATTGAAACCAGTCGCTTGCATCAAGGGCAACGACTGACCTGTAAAGCCGTCTGACGGCATCGGGGCGAATGTGGAGCGCGTGCGCGCCGAGAACTTTCATGTCTCGCGCAGCTCAACCCGCTTCGAACAGGAACATCGCCATGACCACCATCAAGTCCGCCGCTCCCCGCGTTGCTGCCAATTCACACGCCGTCGACCCGGGCCTGGTGCGCCCGATTCGCCTGCCGCCCATCAACGCGATTCACAATGCGCGCGTCGCGACGAATCTGCGTTCGACGTTGAACGGCAAGGCGATGCGTCTGGCTGAAGCGGTCGCGAAGCCGACGCCCGAAGCGAAGGCCCCGCGCCAAGGCGCTGATGGTGACTACTACGCGCCGAACGGCGACCGGTTGATCAAGGTGCAGCGCGGCCTCTCGTTCGCGCTCGTGAACCCGAACACCAACGAGGTCTACTACCCGACGAAGGAACGCGTGGGTTGCTGGGGTTTCAAAGACGGCTTCAAGGGCCCCGTGAAGCTCCCCGAAGGTCAGCGCTTCAAGGGCGGCCCGTTCAGCGCCGCGCAGGTCGCGAAGTTCGAATCAGAAGCGAACAACCGCGTGTTGATTCCCCGCTGCCCGCCCATCGGTTTCCACCCGACGCCCATCAAGCCGGGCGCGTTGATGTAACGGCCTGCTGAAGAACCTCGAAGTACCCGCGCGCGTGCGTGGCGTCTGAATAAGCGCCACGTGCGCGCAGTGTCTTGTGGAGCTCGCGCAGCTTGTAGTGCGGCACCTTCGGCAGCAGATGGTGCTCGAGGTGGTAGTTCACGTGATGCGGAGCGACCGTGAGCCGCGCGATTGGATTTGCTTCGGTGGTGCGCGTGTTCTTGAGCGGGTTCGTCGAGTGCTCCGTGACCGCGTGCTCGGCGATGGAGCGGATGCGAACGAAGAGACTGAACGTCGTGGCCCACGACAGCACCCAGACGCCGTAGAGCCACGCGTTGCCGGTCGCCGCGAGAACGCCGAAGAGAATCGAATTGGTGAGCAACACCGGACCGAAGTTGGCGACGAGGTTCTCGAGCATCTGCGCGGGTGACGGCCGCGGCTCGGCGTACTTCGCGCCGGTCGACGCGGTGTAGACGAGGACTCCAGCGTCCATCAGCAGCAGCGCGGCGACCCGGCGGAAATACGCGAGCCCCGTGACGTCGCGCGCGAACTTGCGGATGAGTGAAATGCGCGAAGTGGGAAACGGGTCGGACAGAACGAGATCCGGATCATCTTCGAGCGACGTGCGCGAATGATGCTTGAAGTGATGCGCGCGGTACGCGTGGAGCCGCTGCCATTCAGGCGCCGCGCAGAACCACTGGCCGACGAAGTCGTTGAGCCACGGAGTCGCGAAGAGCGACTGATGGGCGCACTCGTGCATGAGAATCGAGAGGCCGAGATGGCGGCCGCCGAGGAGAATCAACGAGACCACCCACGCGAACGGGTTCGTCGGGAAATACGCGAGGAGCGCGAAGGCGCCGGCGATGACGCTCCAACTGACGGCGACGGAGAAGAAGCCGCGCGCATTGCTCGGTGTGACGAAGTGTTTGATTTCGTCGGGTGAGAGCCATTCGTTGGCGGTGCGGCGTTCGGTGCTCATGAAACCTCCTGCGATTGGTCCTGCTCAACCTGCGCGAGCTCAACTGATTCGCGATGGTGATGCGCGTTCGAGACGCGCCGCGCTTTCCTCCGCTTCATTGCGCCCCCTTCAAGATGTCGTGCCAGACGGCGAAGGCGCGTTCGTCGAGCGCCTCCATCGCGGCGGCGAGCTCTTCGCGCGGTTTCGTATCGGCGAGCTGATCAGGCAGCAGTGGATCTCTCGCGAGGAAACGCAGCACCTCGTCACCGAGGAAGAAGCTCTCCTTCGCGAGGCCCGGTGAGAACTCGCGAAGGAAGTGCTTCACGCGGCCGAGCAGCGCCTTCGCGCGTTTCTCGTCGCCCGCGACGTCGTAGCTGCGCATGAACTGTCTGCGCTGCGCTTCATCGAGCGTGACCTCGATGACGTCGGCCTTGTCTTCGAAGCCGAGCTCCTTCACGTGATTCGCGAGCGCGGTTTTTCCACCCTCGAGGTTGCCCGGGCGCAGCCAGAGGCCGTGCTGGAAGTGTCGAAAGCCCGCGAGCTGCAGCGCGCGTTCGCGACGTGACACCTGGGTGGCGTTGCGGCGTGAGAGGTCCGCGGTGAGCACGCCGACGAAGGCGCCGCTCCACTTCACGCGCGGCATGAAGCCCTGACGGTAGCGGCGAACGTGCGCGACCGCCTGCCGGCGGCGTTCCGGGAGCACGTATTCGCCGCGGCTCTGCGCGATGATTTCGCCGTTCGCGCTCAGGCGTGAGAGCGCGACACGCATCGCGTTGCCGCTGACCCCGAGCACTTCACCGGCGCGCACGAACGCGGTCGCGGTCAACGCCTGCCCGCGCGACGCGGACAGGAGCGAGAGCACGAACCATTGAGCAGACGTGGCCACCCGCCACATATTTCATCACTCAACGCATTTCGCAACTCGACGTAATAAATCAAACACTGGCCGCCGCGCTTTCGGAGCGTTAACCGCGAGGCATGGCTCGCAGTGACACCGACAGCTCCGCGGAAAATCGCCCTCTCATCGAAGACATCCGCCTCCTCGGCCGCCTGCTGGGCGACGTGGTGCGCGAGTGCGAAGGGAAGGAGGTCTTCGACACCGTGGAGCAGATTCGTCAGCTCTCGGTGGCGGTGCGCCTCGGGCAGGACGAAGCGGCCGGCCGCAAGCTCGACGCGCTGATGAAGCGGTTGAGCGACGACACCGCGGCGAACGTGATTCGCGCGTTCAGCTACTTCTCGTTCCTCGCGAACATCGCCGAAGACCGGCACACCGCGCGGCGCCGTGAAGCGCGTGAACTGAGCGGCGTGCAGGAGCCCGCTACGCTCGCGGCGACGTTTTCTCAGCTCCGTGCGCGCGGCGTTTCGACGGCGAAGATCGGTTCGACGCTCGCGCATGCGCTGGTGTCTCCCGTGCTGACGGCGCACCCGACGGAGGTGCAGCGGCACAGCATTCTCGACGCGGCGCGGGCCATCGCCGAGCTCATCGCTCAACGCGACACGAAGCTGACGCCGAAGCAGCTCGAGCTGAACACCGCGCAGTTGAAGGGTCGCATCACGCAACTGTGGCAGACGCGCATGCTGCGGCTCGCGCGGCTCACGGTGGCCGACGAGATCGAGAACGCGCTCTCGTATTACCAGTCGACGTTCCTCGAGCAGGTGCCGCGCATCTACGCCGAGCTGGAACAACTGCTCCCCGGGCAGGACATCGCGCCGTTTCTGCGCATGGGGAGCTGGATCGGCGGTGACCGCGACGGAAACCCCAACGTCAACGCCAGCACCATGAATCGCGCGTTCGCCCGGCAGACTGAAATCGCGCTCCAGCACTACCTGGAGCAACTGCATCAACTCGGCGCGGAGCTCTCGATGTCGCTGACGTTGACGAAGGTCTCGCCCGCGCTCGCGAAGCTGGCGAAGGCGTCGCCTGATCAATCAGCTCATCGTCTCGACGAGCCGTATCGCCGCGCGCTCGCGACCATCTACGCGCGAACCGCCGGCGCGCTGCGGGTGCTGGCGAACGTGCCTCCGCTGCGCGCCGAATTGCCCGGAGTCGCGCCGTACACGAATGCAGATGAACTGCTCGCCGACCTGCGCGTCGTCGAAGAGTCACTCGTGAAACACCACGGGCGCGCGCTGGCGAACGTGCGGCTGCACGGGCTGATTCGCGCGGTCGAAGTGTTCGGTTTTCATCTCGCGACGTTGGACCTGCGTCAGGTCAGCGACAAACACGAAGCGGTCATCGCGGAGCTGCTCGCGACCGCCGGCGTCGAGACGAAGTATTCGAAGCTGAACGAGAAACAGAAACGCGCGCTGCTGATTTCAGTGCTCAACGACGCGCGCAATCTGCGGGTTCGCGGCACGAAGTATTCGGAGCACTCAGAAGGCGAGCTCGCGATCTTCGAAGCCGCGGCGTTTCACTCGGCGCGCCTCGGGCCGCGCGCGCTCCGTCACTGCATCATCTCGCACACCGAAGACGTGAGTGACCTGCTGGAGGTGCTCGTGCTCCAGAAGGAGACCGGGCTCTTCAACGGCACGCTGCACGGCGCTTCGAAGCTCGCGCTCATCGTGGTGCCGTTGTTCGAGACCATCGCCGACCTCCGCAACGCCGCGCGCGTGATGAAGGAGTTCTTCGCCATCCCCGGTGTGCTGCCGTTGCTCGAACGCTCCGGTGGCGAGCAGGAGGTGATGCTCGGCTATTCCGACAGCAACAAGGACGGCGGCGTCTTCACCAGCAACTGGGAGCTGTACCGCGCGGAGATCGCGCTCCGGCAATTGTTCGCGTCGTTGAGCACGCCGCTGCGCATGCGGCTGTTTCACGGTCGCGGTGGCACCGTCGGTCGCGGTGGCGGCCCATCGTTCGACGCGATTCTCGCGCAGCCTCCGGGCACGGTCGCGGGCCAGTTCCGTCTCACCGAGCAGGGTGAAGTCATCGCCTCGAAGTACGCGCACCCCGACAACGGCCGGCGCAATCTCGAGGTGCTCGTCTCGGGTGTGCTCGAGGCGACGCTGCGCCCTGAAGCGAAAGATGTTCCCCGCGCGTTCATCGATGCCGCGGAGAAGCTCTCGACCGCGGGCATAAAGGCGTACCGCTCGCTGGTGTACGAGACGCCGGGCTTCGTCGACACGTTCTACGAAGCGACGCCGATTCAGGAGATCGCCGGGCTCAACATCGGCTCGCGCCCCGCTTCACGAAAGAGCACGCGGGCCATCGAAGACCTCCGCGCGATTCCATGGTCGTTCAGCTGGGGCCAGACGCGCGCGAGCATCCCCGCCTGGTACGGGTTCGGTTCAGCGGTCTCTTCATTCCTCGACTCGGGAGCGCATCAGGGGCAGGCGAAGGTGGAGCTGCTGCAACGCATGGCGCGTGAATGGCCCTTCTTCCGCGCGCTGTTGTCGAACCTCGACATGGTGCTGGCCAAGAGCGATCTCGGCATCGCGCGCCGCTACGCGACGCTGGTGAAGAACAAGAAGCAGGGTCACGCGGTGTTCGCGCGCATCGAGCAGGAATGGAAGCGCACCACCGACGCGCTCGCGCTCATCACGGGAGAGACGACCCGGCTGGCGAACAACCCGGCGCTGGCGCTCTCGCTCAAGCACCGCTTCCCGTACATCGACCCGCTCAACCACCTGCAGGTCGAGCTGCTGCGGCGGCTGCGTGACGCGGGCGACAAGCCGGTGAACGAGCGCGTGCGCCGCGCGGTGTACATCACCATCAACGGCGTCGCGGCTGGGCTTCGCAACAGCGGGTGAGTTCCGCGACATCGCGACTTTCTGCACGTCGCGAAAAGCGCACCCGTGGCGAATTGTGCGTGGCGGCCCCGTGATTCCGCGCTCGCCATCGCGGCGCGCTTCGTGCTTACCCACGCGCCGTGACGTCTCCGCAGTCTCAGTTGGTTTTTTCGCAGACCGTCGAAGGGCTCCTGCGCGCGTTGGGCCCACTCGACGGAGCCGCGCGCGAGAAGTTCCGCGCCATCGGCATCGACCCCGGAGCGCGACTGGAGCCCGCGTACCCCGTCGACCAATACGTCGCGATGCAGAAGGTGGCGGTGGAGATCTTCGCGCCCGACGTGCCCTTCTCGCTCGGCATCGAGACGCTCGGGCGCCGCTTCGTCGACGGCTACGGCGAGACCATCGTCGGCCGCGCGGTGATGGTGACGATGAAGTTGCTGGGGCCGAAGCGCACGCTCGAGCGCTTGTCGCGCACGCTGTCGACCGGCTCGTCGTTCTTCGAAACGAAGCTGAACGAGTACTCACCGGGCGTCTGGCATCTCTGGCTCAACCGCGTGACGTACCCCGGTTGGTATGTCGGGTTGATTCGCCGGGGGCTCGAGCTCGCCGGCGCGAAGGACGTCGAGCTCAAGGTGCTGCAGCACGACGGAGCGGGGCTCGGGCTCACGCTCGAAGTGCGTTGGCGTTAGGGTCCGCGACCGTCATGCCTCGCCAGCGCCTCTGCATTCTCTCGCGCCGAAAATCTCTCTACTCGACCCGGCGACTCGTCGAAGCGGCGCGGCAACTGCGCGCGAACCCGCTGGTGATGGACACCTTGCGCTGCACGATGGTGGTCGCTCCGGCGGGCAACACGCTGCAGTACCGCGGCGCGGAGGTGACGGGCTTGTCGGCGGTGATTCCGCGCATCGGCGCGAGCATCACCAGCTACGGCATGGCCGTCGTCAGTCACCTCGAGACGATGAATGTGCCGGTCGTGAACCCGGCTGGCGCGATTTCACGGAGCCGCGACAAGCTGCGTTGTCTGCAACTGCTCGCGCAGCAGCGAATCGACGTGCCGCGCACCGTGATGGCGACCGAAGGCGCGAGCGTGAAGCGGTTGCTCGAATCGGTGGGCGGGTTGCCGTGCATCATCAAGCTGCTCCGCGGCACGCAGGGCGTCGGCGTGATGCTGGCCGACACGCGCGGCGAGGCGGAGACGATTCTCCAGACGTTCTGGGGCCTGAATCAGGACGTGTGTCTGCAGGAGTTCGTTCGCGAATCGCGCGGGCGGGACGTGCGCGCGCTGGTGGTCGGTGACGAAGTGGTCGGCGCGATGCGGCGGCAGGCGAAGTCGGGCGAGTTCCGCAGCAACATCCATCGCGGCGGCGAGGGGAAGTCGATTCAGCTCGACGAGACGTACAAGCAGGTCGCGGTGCGCGCGGCGAAGGCGGTCGGGCTCTCGGTGTGTGGCGTCGACATGCTGGAGGGCAAGAATGGCCCGCGCGTGATGGAGCTCAATTCGTCGCCGGGCTTCGAAGGGCTCGAACGCGCGACCGGCAAGGACATCGCCGGCGCCATCGTGAAGCACGCGTTGTCGCTGCGCCGCTGAAGGTCGAGCCGCCGGTGCGCTCCGATTTCAACCGCTCCGACGGAGCATCGAGGACCGCTCCCTTCTCGTCAGATTGTCTGCTGCAAAAACTATCGAGATCCGAACGTGGTGCAGCAGACAACTCACCAAGTCCGAGTCAGGTGCGCGACTGGTGACGTGTCGAGAGGCCAATGAGTTCGAAGCGCCATGCGCTTGCGTAGACCCGTTCGCCCTTCAGGTGAGTTTTGCCGGTTTCACTCGATGGCGGAGCCGCGGCGGCGCCAGGTGTTGAACGCCACGAGGAGCAGCAGCAGCGCGGTGCCCGCGTAGAAGCGAACGGTGAGCGCCTCCGCGTCGGGGAAGAGGAAGTAGGCGAGCACCATCGCGTAGACAGGCTCCAACGAGACCGCGAGCGCCAGCGTGTACGGCTTGAGCGTGCGCAACACGCGAAGGCTCCAGAGCCACGGCAGCACGGTGCAACCAAGCCCGAGCGCGAGCAGCAGCCACACGTCTCGCGCCGACAGCAGCCATGGGGCCACGAAGTCACCCGGGCGGAGAATGAAGAACGCGGCGGTCGCGAACCACGCGAAGAGCAGCTCCCAGAAGGTCATCACCTCGCCGTTGCATTCGCGCGCGAGCCTGCCGTTGAGCGCACCGAACGCCGCCGAGAACAGCGCGCAACCCAGGCCCATCGCGAGGCCCAACGTGTCGGCGTTCGTCTCCACGCGAACCAGAAAACTCACGCCGGCCATCACTCCGAAACCGACCAGCAATTCGCCCGTATTCGCCCGTCGCTTGAACACCAACGGCTCGAGCACCGCCGTGAAGAACGTGGTCGTCGACAGACACAGCACCGCGACCGCGACGCCCGCGTATTTGATGCACCCGTAGAAGAGCAGCCAGTGCGCGGTGACCAGCACTCCGACCAGCGCGAATTGCCGCGCGAGGGCCGGCGCGATTCTGAACGGTAGTTTGCGCGCGGCGATGACCATCGGCATCACCACGATGACCACCAGCACGCGGTACCAGACCAGCGGCACCGCGGAGATGCTGATGAGCTTCCCCAGAATCGCGGTGAACCCCCACACGAACACCGTCAGGTGCATCAACGCGTGCGCTGCGGGAGGGGACAGCGGTTTGGACACGGCGCGGCGCATGTAGCGCATCGACTCCCGCGCGCGCGAGGCATAGCTTGCTGCGCGCGATGTCGAGCTCCATCAAGGCCGTGCAGGACGAAATTCTCACCAGCCCCGGCGAGGGCGAAATCTTCGACCCGTTCGAAGAAGGTCACATCACCACCACGCACACGCTGGTCGTCGAGAGCCGCACGACGCTCAAGGTGCGCAAGTGCCGGCTGTCGGTCACCGGCGGGCCCGACCTCGGCAAGGAGGTCGTCAGCGACAAGGAGCGCCTGCGCGTCGGAGCGCATTCCACCAACGACCTCGTGCTCATCGAGGACCGCACCGCGAGCCGCCACCACTTCGAGATTCAGTACACGGAGCGCGGCTACCTCGTCATCGACCTGAACTCGACCAACGGCACCTGGCTCGATGGCCGCCGCATCGAGCGCGCGTACCTCTCGCAGGGCAGTCAGATTCGCGCGGGTCAGACCACGCTGTCGTTCTCGCCCATCGACGAAGAGCTCACCGTCGAGCCCGACAAAGACGGCGAGCTCTGCGGGATGATCGGCCAGTCTCCGCGCATGCGGCAGATCTTCGGGTTGATCCGCAAGATCGCTCCGATGGATGTGTCGGTGATCATCCAGGGCGAGACCGGCACCGGGAAGGAACTGGTCGCGCACGCGATTCATGAGCTGTCGTCACGCAAGTCCGGCCCGCTGGTAGTGCTCGATTGCGGAGCGATTCCTCCCAACCTCATCGAGAGCGAGCTCTTCGGCCACGAGAAGGGCGCGTTCACCGGCGCGACCGCGACGCGGCCCGGCGCGTTCGAGCGCGCGAACAACGGCACCATCTTCCTCGATGAACTCGGCGAACTCCGCGTCGACCTCCAGCCCAAGCTGCTGCGCGTGCTCGAGAACCGTGAAGTGCGGCGCGTCGGCGCGAACGAGACCGAAGAGGTCAACGTGCGCGTCATCGCCGCCACCAACCGCGACCTCGCGAAGGAAATCGAAGCCGGCCACTTCCGCGAAGACCTCTTCTTCCGCCTCTCGGTCATCACCATTCAGGTGCCGCCGCTGCGTCAGCGAAAGGAAGACATTCCCTTCATCATCAAGAAGGAGCTCGCCGACCCCGACATCGTCGCGCGCCACGGCCGCAAGCACATCAGCCAGGCCGCGATGAACGTGCTCATGGCCTACTCGTGGCCCGGCAACATCCGCGAGTTGATGAACGTGATTTCGCACGTGCTGACCTTCAGCGATTCGGGCGACATCGACGTGCAGCATCTCCCGGCGCGCGTGCAGGGTCAGCAGGTCGAGCAGCCGCTGCCGTTCAACGAGCACCTCTCGTTCAAGGACGCGAAGGAGCAGCTCCTCGAGAACTTCGAGCGTGAGTATCTGACTCAGGTGCTCAAGCGCTGTGACGGCAACATCAGCCGCGCGGCGCGTGAATCAGGGCTGCATCGCAAATCCATCGAGCGGCTGGTGAAGAAGTACTCGCTTGATGCCAAGGCCATGAAGCACAAGTAGCCGCGGAGTTACCTGCACTCCGCCTTGCACTGCGAGTTCTTCACTTCGCAGGTCTTCAGACACTCGAGCATCTTCTTGCTGTCTTTCGAGTCGGCGCTGCACGGCTTCATGCATTCCGACGCGGTGACGTTGCACTTCGTCTGGCACTGATTCGCGCCCGGCTGTTGCGGCGGCGGCGCGGGAGTTTCACCGAAAGCAAGCCCGGCAAGCATCACGACCCAGAGCGTCATGGACCGCAGTCTAGCCATGCTCCGTAAAACGCGCTCGCAGACAGAAACTTCAAGGGCTATGCGCAACCTCAAGATGGCCTCCAAAAAGAAGACGCCCGCGAAGAAGAAGCCCGTTGCCAAGAAGCCGGTGAAGAAGGTCGCCCCGAAGAAGGCCGCCGTGAAGAAGCCGGCCGGCAAGAAGGTGGCGCCGAAGAAGACCGCCGCGAAGAAGGGCAAGGCTCCGGCCCGTAAAGCGCAGCGGGTCGCCAGGCGCCCTGCCCTCAAGCGCGCCGCCGCGCCGAAGAAGAAGGCGCCTGCGAAGGCCGCTCCGAAGTCGAAGCTGCCTGAAGCGCCGCAGGCCCTCGCGCTCGCGCGCGAAGTCGCCGCGGTCGCCGCCGACAAGAAGGCCAGCGACATTCTCATCATCGACACCCGCGCCCGCGCGTCGTCGGTCGGCTACGACTATCTGGTCATCGCGTCGGGTGACTCCGACCGCCAGCTCACCGCGATTCAGGAAGGCGTCGACGACCTGCTCAAGCCGCGCGGCAAGAAGGCCGCTTCGGTCGAGGCCTCGCCCGACTGGGTCTGCGCCACGTGGGACGATGGCGTCATCGCGCACTTCTTCACGCCTGATCGCCGCGAGCAGATGGACCTCGAAGGTCTCTGGTCCACCGCTCCGCGCATCTCGTGAAGCTGACGTTCCTCTCGGTGGGGAAGGAGCGCTCCGGCCTATTCCTCCCCGGAGTTCAGGAATACGCCTCGCGGCTCGAGCGCGCGCACAAGGTGCAGCTCGTCGAGTTGCCTGAATCGCGTCACACCGGCGCGCAGGCGAAAGAAGACGAAGGCGAACGGCTGCTCGCGAAGCTGGCTGCGCGTGACGTGTTGGTAGCGCTCGATGAGCGCGGCAAGCACCTCTCGAGCGTCGACTTCGCGAAGTGGCTCGGCAAACAGCAGGACTCGAGCCGCGACGTGGCCTTCGTCATCGGAGGCGATGAAGGGCTCTCAGAGTCAGTCCGCGCGAAGGCGGGGCTGGTCTTGTCGCTTTCCGCGATGACACTGCCTCATCGGCTGGCGCGTCTGGTGCTGTTGGAACAGGTGTACCGCGCGTTCTCGATTCTTCGCGGCGAGCCGTACCACAAGGCGTGAAACGCGCCGCGCGGATCGCGTACATTGCGCGCGAGCCTTCTCGCCAATGCCGCTTCACGTCGCCGTACTTCAAGACCGATTTCGCGCCGCGGTGCTGGGCTTCGCCATCGGTGATGCGATGGGCTTCCCGCTGCGCGGGCTGCCGGCGCCGGCGTTGCTGCGCGGAGCTCCGACGGTCGAAGACTTCATCGCCCGCCCGCGCGGAGGTTTCCCCAAGGGGCAGTTCAGCGACGACACGCAGATGATGATGGCGGTCGCCGACGCCGTGGTGCGCGAGAAGCGCATCGATGGGCGCGCGGCGGCGCAGCACCTCTCGTGGCTCTGGCAGGAAGGCACGGTTCTGCAGCCGCCTCCGTCGGCGACACAGGCGGCGCAGGCGTTGCTCGCGGGCACACCGTGGATGTCGGCGGGTGCGCCGATGGGCGTGGTCGACCCTTCTTCTCTCTCTCGCGGAGTCGTCGCCGGGCTCGCGAGTGAAACCACGCCGACCAGGCTCGCGCATGACGCGCACGCGTTGACGGTGATGACACACAAAGACCCGCTCTGTGCGGCGGCGGTTTCAGTGTTCGGCCGCGCGGTGCAGTTGGGGCTCTCGGGCGAACAACACTCGGCCGAGAATTTCTGCGCGCAGTTGTCGCAGGCGGCGCGGCCGCACAGCACCGAGCTGGCCGACGAAGTGTTCTACCTGCCGCGCGCGCTCGATTGGGACCCCGCGCGCGCGTTGGTGGCGCTGCGACGCGTGGGCGTGCCGGTGAATTACGACTTCGACACCGGCATTCCGCAGCACGTGACGCCGGTGTTGCTGACCGGGCTCTACGCGTTCCTCAAGTTCCCCGGCGATTTC
>JBEHYH010000110.1:0-14471 GCA_048498275.1 Myxococcota bacterium
GGGCACGCCGTCGGTGATGAACACCACCACGTAGCGCGTGCGCGGGAGCGAGGCGGGGTTGTTCTGCTCGGTGAGCGCGATGTCGCTCGAGATGAGGGCGTACGTGTACGCGAGCGCGCCCTGATAGTCGGTGCCCTTCCCGAGCTGCGCCTGAAGGTCGTTGATCTGGTCGCGCAGCCCCTGATCAGGGCGGCCGAACCGGCTGATGCCGGCGCCGACGTCGGTGGGCCACGGGTTTTTCACGTTGGTCTCGAAGGGCACCAGCGACACGGTGACGTTGGTCTGGTTCTCGAACTGATCGAGGAGGCGATTGAGGGCGCGCACGCGCGCGGGCTCCGTCACCTGGGGGAGCAGGGCCGCGGCGTCTTCGCAGAACCCGGGCGCACCCTGGCTGCCCGGCGGGTCAGACACGCACATCGAGCCCGATTGGTCGACGATCAGCACCACCTTCACGGGGAAGCCGTCGGGGTCGGGCTCCGACGTGCACACGCGCCCCGAGACCTGAATCTTGTTGTCGACGTTGGTGTCGTCTTTGGGCGGGCGCTGCACGAGCGCGTCGGTGCAGGCGGTCAAGACCAGCAGCGCGGCCATGAGATTCGTGCGGAAGGTTTTCATGGGGTGGCTCACTCGGAAAATCAGCGGTGAAACTTGAGCGCAAAAACAAACCTCCCGCCAGCGCAGGCTGACGGGAGGTCGACTTCAGAGGAGTTTCAAACCAGAGCCTCGTTCAGCGGCGGCGGCGGATGAGGCCGAGCAGACCGAGGCCGAGCATCGCCAGCGAGCCATCGACGGGAACCGCGGCGCAGCCACCACTCTGCTGGCCGTTGTTGTTCGTGTCGCGCTCGGTGCCCACCGTGAACTCGATGGTCGAGGTGCTGCTGTTCGCGTCGGGGTAGGCACGGTCGGGGAAGCTCAGCGTCGCCTGGAGCTGGATGACGTAGTCACCGGACACGTCGGCCGAGAACGTCGGCGTGCTGCCCTGGTCGTAGGCGTACTGCCAGTGACGCGAGAGCGAGACGACGCCTTCCGGGTTCACCACCGCGATCTTGCTGCCGGCCGGAGCGCTCTTCACCGTCCACACGTACTCGATGGCGGCGCCGTTGCGGTTGGCGAAGATGGGCAGGGTCAGCGGCTGGTTGAGCTTGAGGACGGCGGGCGTGCCATCGCGGTTCATGATCTTGCCACCGGCGCTGACGCGGAAGGCGTCGAGCGGGTCGAGGCAGTCTTCGACGTTCGCGGGGTTCGTCACCACGCAGTAGTGCGAATCGCACGCGTCGCCGAGGCCGTCACCGTCGTCGTCGAGCTGATTGCTGTTGCCGTTGATCTGGCAGTTGTCGGCGCCGTTCGAGATGCCGTCGTTGTCCATGTCGAGGTCGCAGACGTCGCCGATGCCGTCGTTGTCGGTGTCGCGCTGGTTCGAGTTGCTCAGCGCGGGGCACAGGTCGAGGGAGTCGTTGATGCCGTCGCCGTCGGTGTCGGCGTTGCAGCGCGAGTCGCCGGCCGTGTAGGTGCCCTCGACGAGGTTGGGGCACGGGTCGATCACGTCGAGCACGCCGTCGTTGTCGTCGTCGTCGTCACACACGTCACCGACCGCGTCATTGTCGACGTTGCCCTGGCCGACGTTGGGGATCTGCGGGCAGTTGTCGGCCAGGTTCGCGATGGTGTCGCCGTCGATGTCGGGGTCGCAGACATCGCCGACGCCGTTGCCGTTGGAGTCGAGCTGGCTGTAGTTCGACGCCGCCGAGCAGTTGTCGCAGGTGTCGCCGACGCCGTCAGCGTCGCCGTCCATCTGGTCGCGGTTGGCGGTGAACGGGCAGTTGTCGTGACCGTCAGACTTGCCATCGCCGTCGGCGTCGTCGGTGTACGACAGCGTCACGCCGTCGTCGGTCATCGCGACCCAGACGGAGCAACCGCAGCCGCAGCCACAGCCGCCGCCTTCTTCGGTCGGGGCACCACATTGGGTGCCGAGGCATTCAGGGTTGTCATCTCCCGCCAGCGCAGGGAGCGCGGTGAAACTCAGGGCGGCAACAGTAAGGCAGAGAGTCTTCAGCTTCATGGTTTGTGTTCCTCCGACGCGCATCAGAAGCAAAGGGCGATCCAAGCGATTGCTGCCATGTATTTCAGGTGGTTAGGGCTGCGGTTTCCAGATTCTGGGGTGTGTGCACTACAGAGCGAGTGGGGACCCAACCCCGCAACCTCGGGTTTGGATCAGAAACCGACCTCGAAGTCGTCAGGCGTGAAGGCGTAGACGCCGCTCGGCTCCCGCCTGGAAGGCGGCGTGAAACGCAGATCGGGAGGGATCCACAAGGAGCCGATGCCGTTGCCGCGTGGATCATTTTCGCGCCCCGCCTGGAAGTAGATGTAGACGTCGTTGATCCCCGAGAGGATCTCGCCGCCCAGACCGTCAGGGCGCGCCTCGGTGCCCCCCACGGTCACGTTGTAGATGTCGACGTCGTAGCAGTTGCGACCGTCGATGGTCGGCGGCGCGGGCTTGATGCTGTAGCCGTAGCCCCGCTCCTTCTGGAAGGCGATGTCGGCCGAGAGCAGGTCGGTGTGCGACTGCACTTCGACGACGTTGGTCATGCCGTCGCGGTCGTCGTCTTCGAGATCCTCGGGGATCAGCGGGTTCGACCCTCCGAGGTGCTCGACGAGATCGGTGAGCCCGTCGCCATCGGAGTCGACGATGCACGCGTCGGTGCCGAGCACACGTTCTTCACAGTCGTTGAGCCGATCACCGTCGGTGTCCAACGTGGGGTTGCAGCCTCGCGGCGTGTCCATCGACATCTGTTCAGGCGCGGCGGGCAGGCCCATGCGGAGCTCGACGCCGTCGCCGATGTAGTCGCCGTCTGAATCGATGTTGAGGGGGTCGAACCCGAACGTCTTCTCGTCGTCGTCGCTGATGCCGTCGCCGTCGGAGTCGATCAGCACCTCGCCATTGCGCGAGAGCACGTTGCGGTTCATCGCCACCAGCCGCTTGAGCACCAGCTCGCGTTGCAGGGAGCCGTAGTTGAGCCCCGCGAGCACCGAGGTGAGGTTCTCCGGGGTGACGTCGATGAGCTCGGTGCCGCCGGCGCGAGCGATGGCCGCCGCCTGATAGCGGGTGACGACGTCGGCCTCGCCGGCGTGCACGTAGAGCGGCTGCACCGTGACTTCGCCCGCGTTGTATTTCGTCACGAGGGCCTTCAATTCTTGCGTCACGCGCTCGAGCTCGCACGCGCTGCACTGCGCGCTGTCGGGGAGGAACGCGTTGCACTGCGCGTTGATGCCCGCGTTGTAGACCGGGTTCGCGCAGCTCGTGTCGGGAGAGAGGATGACCTGCACCACGTAGTAGCGGGTGCGCGCGATGAGACCCCGGCAGCCGGTCTGCATGTCTCCGCTGATGATGCTCTCCGCGAGCTTGAGCGGCGCGCGCGCGGAGACCGGGCCGGGTTCCTGAAAGGCACCGTACTGGGTGATGGCCTGCGCGATGCGCTGATCGCGCACGAAGCTGCCCTGAAAACCCGTCGCGATGGAGTGGTACCCGACGATCGCGAACGAGATGTACGGGTTGGCGAATTGCGAGGTGACGGTGTTGAGCGCGTCGGTGAGCTGACCGACGACGGAGCGATCGACGCCCGCGCCGCCTTCGAGCGCGAAGATCACCTTCACCGGGAACGATTCGCCCGCGGCCTGGGGCACGCAGACGGTGCCCTTGAACTCGGCCCGATCGGGGCCTGCGGGGCCTCCGGCTCCTGCGGCGTAGAGGCCGCTGTTGGTGCACGCATTGAGAGACAACAACAGAGCGAAGAGAGCGGAACGCCGCATGGCTTTGACAGTGTACCGACTGCGAGGATCAATGGGTGACATGAGGATTCCGGGGCGGCGTTCTGCCCGTGACTCACAGCGACATGACGTACGCGAGCAGGTCATCTCTCTCCTGAGGGGTGAGGAGATCGGCGCGGCCATGCTTCGGGGCCCACTTCTCCACGGCGACACGCATCGCGAAGGGCGCATCGACGCGCACCGCTCCATCGGGTTGAACGGTGAGCCCCGCGAGACCGGTGGTGAGCATGGGGAAGACGTCCCAGCTCCCGGAGAGAGAAGGCGTACCGAAGCCTTCGAACGTCGGGTCTTGCAGCGCTTCACGCACCGGCAGCAGGTGCGGCGTGCCGACGTCGATGAACTTGCCGCGCGTCTCGGGGTTCTGATCGAGCGTGAAGAGCGGAGCAGGGTGACACGAGCTGCATTCCGCTTTCCCTTCGAAGAGCGCGAGCCCGTTGCGCGGGTTGCCGGTGTGACCGTCAGGCAGCTCGAGTGAATCGACCGGCGCGCCGTTCTCGCCGACGAACGGGTTCGGCAGCGTGGGGATCAGGGAGGCGTAGAGCGTCAGCGCCTCGATCTCCGGCGGAGTGGGATCGGGGTTGTGGTACCGATTTCGCGAACCGACGAACCTGATCGTCTCGCCGATGGAGAACGTCGACGCGGGCGTGAAGAACGGAGGCGTCTCGCGCGAACCGCGCACCGTGGTGCTCCGGTAGATGCGCAGCGGGTGCGTCTTCGCGAACAACACGCCTTCGTTGTGCCCGTCGAGATGGCACGAGTCACAGCTCATCGCGGTGCGGCCGAGGTCGGCGAAGTACAGCACCTCACCCTGCCGGCGCGTCTGCTGCGCGAGCGTGTTCACGACGCGCCACTGTTCTTTCCACACCGCTTTCCCCGGGGTCGTCACGTCGACGACCGCGATCGTGCCCGTGAAGCGCTCGAGCACGTAGAGCGTCTTCGCGTCGGGTGAGAGCACCAGCTCGCGCGGCCCCGCGTGCATCGAAACGCCCGCGCGGCCCTTGACTCCGAAGTCTTCCTTCGTGCGCACGAGCGGGAAGTTCGACGGAGGAACCATCGCGACTTCCTGCACGAGCGCTTTCTTCGCGTCGCCGCTGCTCAGCTTCTTCACGTCGAGCACGCGCACCACGCCGAGGCCGATGTCGGCGGCGTAGAGCAGGCCGCGCGCGTCGTCGATGGTCAGGCCTTCGGTGACGCCGGCTCCGAAGCCGAGGTGGCGCAGCCAGCCCTTCTCGAGAGAAACGGCGCCGACGCCGCCGTTCATCGACACCTCCATCTTGTCGGCGTTGGGGCCGATGTTCGGGCCGATCGATGAAACGAAGAGCGTCTTCGCCTTCTGCGACCACGCGAGCGCGCGCGGCGCTTTGCCGTTCATGATCTGCGCGGCGTATTTCATGGTGGTGCCGCCGACGATCGGCGTGCCCGGTTTCGGTTCGTGAGAAACGCGGAGCGCGCCGGTTTCGAGCTCGAGCACGTCGACGGCCCCGGTTTCGAGCGCGCCTGACACGAGCGACGTGCCGGCGACCGCGAGCGCGCGGGGGTTCAGCGAGACCTTCGTGCGCCACGCTTCACGGCCGCTCGGGAGTTCGTACGCGACGACCGTATCTCTCGCGTGCTCGGCGACGAACGCACGGCTGCCATTCACGACGAGCCCTTCGGCGTTCGCGACCGCGGGCAGCGTGATGCGCGTGCCGGGCTCATTCGTCTTCAGCAGCAGAAGAGAAGGAGAGAAGCGGTGGGCGACGACGAGCCACTCTTCTTTCTCGGGCGAAACCCACGTCGCGAACGCGGTGGGCCCATCGAGCGTCGCGATGCGGGTGACGGCGTGGGTGCTGGTGTCGAGCGCGAGAATTTCGTCGGTCGTGGTGCTCAGCGCGAAGAGCTGTTTGCCGTCGTTCGAGCGCTGCAGCGACGTCAGATCGGGGAACGTCGTGTCGTTGATGAAGCGCAGTTGCAGCGGCGCGCTGCCTGAAATGCTCGCGTCGATCAGCACCTCCGACATCGATCCGACAGAAAGACCGCCAGGCAGACGTGTGTACGCGTGGTGTTCATCCCACACTGTGAGTGGCAGTTCGATCGACAGCGGCGGGCCCAGCTTCAGCTTCATTCCATTCGCGAAGCCGTCACCCGAAATCGCGAGCGGCTGCGAGGTCTGATTCGAGAGCAATCGCGGCCCGATTCCCGAGAGCTTGACGCTCGGAGAAACGCCCGCATCAGTGACTGCTGGAACCGGTTTCTGTGTGCTCGTGTCAGCCTTCGTGCAGGCCGCGAACGCGAGGAGAATGCTCAGATGAAACTTCACTTTTTTCTCTCGAATCATGTCGTGTGGGGGCGACAGTTCACCGCGTTTCGTGGTGCCGACCCCACAAACTTCGGCACAGTGCGTGAGGCGGTTCAGCTTGACGCTGTGGCACACGCTTCGCTTTCATTGAAGCACTCCATGCGCTCGATTCTCTTCACCCTTTCTGCGCTGGTGCTCGTGGCTGCCAGCTCTGCGTTTGCTGGCCCGAAGAAGAAGCCCGCGGCTCCAGCGAAGAAGCCTTCGACGTCGTCACCAGTTGCAGCGCCCACGCCAGCGTTCGAATCGGCGGCGCCTTCGTCGGGCGGCGGCGGTGATGGAGCCTCGCCGCAGATGCGCGGGCCCGCTCGCATCGATTTCGATGACCGCCTCATTCAGGGCCAGACCAACAAGTCTGGAGCCGTGTACCTGTATGATCGCAAAGAGTTGAAGATTCGCTCCATGATCAAGAAGCGCGAGAACTTCCGCGAAGAGATCGTGGGCTCGCTGTACGACACCTGAGGAGCACGCATTTGAGCGCACAACCCGCGGTGCTTCAGGTCGTCATCATGCGCGATGGCCTGTTGGTAGGCACCGAAGTCTTCGTACCCGGCCAGTACACGCTGGGCAGCGGCCTTGATGTCGATCTCCGACTCGACGATGCGTCGGTCGCTCCGCATCATGCCGTGCTGCATTTCCAGAACGGGCGCTCCGCGATTCAAGACGCGGGCGCGCAGAACACGTTCGTCAACGGTCATCGCGTCACCGCGTGTGAGGTTCGCCCGGTCGACGAGATCGCGGTCGGCCCCTTCACGCTGAAGGTTCGCGTGATGACGCAGAAGCCGGCGACGCGCGGCGCGCCTTCGCCCGATGTCGCGGCGCTGCTCGGAGGTCCGAGCGCTCCACAACAGCCGCAGCAGCGTCCTCCTGCACCGGCGCCGATCGCGCCCGCTCCGCAGCCGCCGCCGAGCCGTGGTCAGCCCGCGGCCACCGTCGTCAGCACGCGCCGCATGAACGCCGCGCCGCAACCCACGCAGCCGGTGCCGGTCGCTCAGCGCGCGCCGCATCTGCACGCGGTGCCGAACGACGAAGAGGTGCCGACCGAGGCGATCGCGCTCGGCCGCGAGATTCTCGACGTCACCAACCCCGGCGTCGTGGCCGGTGTTGGCGACAACATGCGCATGGTGCCGCTGGGCTCGACGGAGCAGAACACGCCGTTCTCTCCCGGCGCGCCGACGCAGCAGGTGCGCGCGCAGCCCCACCCGCCCGCGCCGCAGCCGGCTCCGCATGCGCGCGCAGCGCCTGCGCCTGCGCGCAAAGGTCACGCGCCGAAGCACGCGATCGCCGCGCCGACGATCCCCTCCGCCAACGAAGGCAAGGGCAGGCCGCACCTCTTCGTCGAGATGTACTGGGGCGACGTGCGCAAGATGTCGCGCTCGTTCAGCACGCTCGGCAAGCTGGGCCTCGTGGCGTCGCCTGACGACAACGCGCCGCTGCCGCTCTACGGCTTCGGAGGCGAGGCGCCGTTCACCTTCGCCGAGCAGAACGGCGAGCTCTTCCGCGTGTACGTGCCCGCGGGCGCGGCGGTCGAACGTCGCGCGCAAGACGGCAAGTTCTACCCGGTGCAGGTCGAGACGCTGGAGACCGGCACCGGCGGTCAGCGCTGCATCACCCTGGGCACGGGTCACGCCGTTCGTTTCACCACGGGCCGCGATCTGCTGTTGATGGCGTACGTGCAGCCGGCGATCCCCCGGCCGTTCTCGAACCCGCTCAAGGGTCTGCCGTGGCTGATGCTCGCGGTGCTCGCCGTGCTGCTCACCGGCTTCGGCTACTTCGTCGTGAACTATGCCGAGATGCCGCAGGAAGCCGACTTCGACGGCAAGAAGTTGAACCCGGTCGCGGTTCGGCTGATCGCTCCTCCCAAGCCGGAGGAGAAGAAGAAGATCGAAGAGAAGATCAAGAAGCTGAAGAAGGAAGACAAGAAGCCCGAAGAGAAGATCACCAAGGTCGAGAAGGCGCTGCCGAAGGCGGTCGCTCCTGAAACGAAGAAGGTGCTCAAGAGCGTCGAGAAGCTCGCCGCCGCCGGCCCCGCGATGAAGGACCTGCTCGCCGCGGTCGACAAGCTCGGTGGCGGCCCCGGCGCGAAGAACGCGAAGAACGACTTCAAGCTCTCGGGGCTCATCGGCAAGGCGCCCATCGCCAACGCGGGCCTCGGCTCGTTCGGCATCGGCGGTGGCGGTGGTGGCGGGGCCGGCATCAAGGGCGCTGAGATTCTGCGCGGCAAAGGCGGCGGCGGCATCGGCGCGCTCGGCGCGGGCAACATCGGCAAGGGCGCGGTGGCCGGCACAGTGACGCGCGCGGCGACGCGCAACATCGGCGCGCAGGGCACCATCGACAAGGAAGCGGTGGCGAAGGTCATCAACTCGCACCTGCATGAGGTGTCGAGCTGCTACGAGCGCGCGCTGCTCAAGACGCCCGGCCTCGCCGGCAAGATCGTCCTCGAGTGGCAGATCACGACGACGGGCACGGTGGGCTACGCGAAGACCAAGTCGTCGTCGATGCAGAGCCCGGCGGTGGAAAGCTGCATTCTCCAGTCGCTCAAGACGTGGCACTTCCCGCAGGCCAAGGGCGCCGGCGTGGTCATCACTTATCCATTCATGTTCAACAGCGTCGGGTATTGACCGCGCATAACGCTTGAATTCCAGATCGAGCGCGGGTCTCTTCCCGCGCGCCGTTCTTTCCCGGAGGGGAACCGTGTTCAGATCGTTTGCCGTTGGGTTGTGTCTGTTCATCGCTACACCGGCGCTCGCGCAACTCGAGGAGCTGGAGAACCCCGGCACCGTGAGCGCCGTGCAGAAGCGCGCGTTCAAGATGCAGCACGAGATCAACCTCGCCGCTGGCGTGCTGCCGCTCGACGCCTTCTACAAGGGCATCTACGGGCAGGTCAGTTACACCGCGCACTTCACCGACCACTTCGCGTGGCAGATCGGCCGCTTCGGGTATTCGTACGCGGCGAAGACCGGCCTGCGTGAGCAGCTCGAGCGCGACTTCGGCGTGTTGCCGACGGCGTTCGACGAGGTTCAGTTCTTCTTCGGCTCCGACGTCATGTGGAAGCCGTTCTACGGAAAGCTGTCGGTGCTGAACCAGGCGGTCTGGCACATCGAGGCCTTCCTGCTGCTCGGCGCGTCGGTCTTCAAGTTCACCAACGTGTGGCGGCCCGGCGTGAACGTGGGCGCGGGTGCCCGCGTGTTCATCAACAAGTACGTCAGCCTGCGGCTCGACGTCACCGACAACGTCGTGATTCCCGTCGGAGGCGGTTCGGTGCAGCTCACCAACGTGATGACCATCACGCTCGGTCTGGGCTTCAACTTCATCGCAACTGAGTGAGGCCCGCGATGAAACGCGTTCTCTCTCTCTTTCTGCTGACTCCCGCGCTGGCGTTCGCGCAGAACGTCGCTGACGCGGGCCTCGGTGATGCCGCCGCGGCGGCGGCCGCTGCTTCTCCGGGGAGTGGCGCTGCGACCTCGGCGCCGGCGGCTCCCGCGCAACCGAAGAAGATCGACCCCAAGCTGTTCGACGCCGCGCTGCAGGACTTCTTCGGAGGCAACCCCAAGGGCTGCGCGGCGAAGTTGTTCGACTACGTGCAGAACGTGCCGTCGACCGACGAGAACTTCGCGTGGGCCCAGTTCTTCCTCGCGAAGTCGCTCATTCAGTTGGAGCTGCGCCACGCGGGCGCCGTGTATCTGGCGCGCATCGCGCGTGAGCGCACCAACCCGGCCGTGTTGCCGAAGGCGCTCGAAGAGCTCCGCAAGCTCACTGATCTGCCGCACGACGAGAACATGATCGACGAGCAGATCTTCGGCGCGCTCGATCTCGGGTTTCTCCCCGAAGAGGTCGCGGGCTACGCGCACTATCAGCAGGGCCTCGTCGACCTCCGCGTCGGCAATGAGCGCTGGGCGACCACGCACTTCTCGAAGCTGCCTGAAGACTCGGCGGAGGCGTCGCGCGCGAAGTACGCGATGCTGGTGACGCGCCTGCGCACCGCGAAGAAGGACGTGCCCAAGGAGATGGTCGACGACTTCTTCACCCTGGCCAGGGACGAGAAGCTCACGCAGGAAGCGCGCAACGACTCGATGCTCGCGGTCGCGCGGCTCCGCTACGAGATGCAGGACTTCAAGGGCGCGCTCGAGGCGTACAACCTGGTGAAGCTGCCGGAGTTGGACCCCGGCCGCGCGACGCTCTACCTCGAGGAGGCGTGGACGCGGTACCAGCTCGGTCAGATCCACATCGCGATGGGTCTGCTGACGACGCTCGACGCGCCGTCGTTCCGCGACGAGTTTCAGCCCGACAAGTACCTGCTCAAGGCGTTCGTCTACCGCGACCTGTGTCACTACCTGCCGGCCAAGCGCGCGGCGAAAGAACTGACGCGCAAGTACGCCGACTCGCTCGAATCGATCCGTGAACGTGAAGATCTGACGCAAGACCCACGGCTGCTCCGGGCCGCTTCGGCGCGCGGCAGCACCAAGCGCGCGAAGAAGTTCCTCGAGCTGTTGGAACGCGAAGGCGAGAACGTCGGCCGCTACGCCGGTTCGTTCGGCAACGAGCTCTTCACCTACCTCACGCGCATGTACGACCTCGCGCGCGCCGAAGGGCTGCGCATCTACAACGAGCGTCTGAACGACGCCGTGCGCGGTGAAGCCGACCGCCTGCTCCGCGCCGCGGAGCAGGTCCGCCTGATGGAATACGAAGTGGGCCTCAAGCTCTACGAGCGCGTGAAGAAGGGCAGCAAGCTCGTGGCGCTCATCGAAGAAGAAGCGCTCAAGGACGACGAAGTGGCCTTCAAGTTCGACGACGAATACTGGAACGACGAGTTGCGTGACTACCGCTTCTCGCTCAAGTCGCGCTGTATCGAGGAGACCGCGAAATGATTGCGCTCCTCCTTGCAGTCGCCCTCTCGCAAGCGCCGAACTCGAAGCTCGAGAACCCGCTCGTCACCAAGCAGAAAGAAAAGTCGGAGCTCATCGAGAAGCTGCGCCGCGACATCTTCAAGGTCGACCGCTCCATCGGTGAGACCGACAAGCTGATCGCCAAGTCACGCAACGCGCCGTATCTGCCCGACCTGCAGTTCCGCCTCGCGGAGCTGTACGTCGAGAAGAGCCGTTACGTGTATTACCTGCAGGCCGAGACGCGGCCGCCTGATCAGAAGGGCGCGATGGTCTCGCCCGAGACCAAGCTGCTCAAGCAGAAGGCGATGAGCATCTACAACCGCATCCTCCGCGAGTTCCCCGACTTCAAGGACGCGGACAAGGTGACGTTCTACCTGGCGCACGAACAGCGCGAGCTCGGCGACTTCGATGGCATGTTGAAGACGCAGGGCGATCTGATCGCCAAGTACCCGAGCTCGCCGCTGCGCCTCGACGCCGAGCAGATCCTCGGTGACTATTGGTTCGACAAGGCCGACCTGAAGCAGGCCGAAGCGCACTACCGCGCGATCCTCGACGCGCCGCCTTCCCCGGTCCACGACCTCGCCCGCTACAAGATGGGGTGGATTCGCGTGAACCAGGCGAACTTCAACGAAGCCGTCACGTTCTTCGAAGCGGCGGCGGCGTCGGCTCCGTTGCCGGGCGTCGACGTGCAGAAGGCGCTGTCGGTGAAGCGTGAGGCGCTGCTCGACCTCGTCTACTCGTACACCGAAGCGCGCCCGCCGAAGGGCGCCATTCAGTACTTCGAGAAGCTCTCTGATTCGCGCGCGACGTTCTCGCTCGCGCTCGACAAGCTGGGCAATCGCTACTTCGTGAAGTCGCAGTACGAATGGGCGATCCCCGCGCTGCGCAAGCTGCTCGAAATCCAGCCTGACCCCGAGGTCGAGGTGGAGCGCGTCGAAAAGCTCTACGACTCGTTGAAGGCCAGCAAGGGCAAGGTGCTGCCGAAGGCTGAAGACGTCGGCTACCTCGTGCGCGCGGCGGTGCAGATCAAGACCGACGCTGCGCTCGACGAAGCCGGCCGCAAGAAGGTGCTCACCGAGCTCGAAGAGATGGCGCGCGACCTGTCGACGACCATTCACGTGGCGGCACAGAAGAAAGAAGACAAGGCGCTCTACGGTGACGCGGCTGCCGCGTACGAGCTGTACCTGAGCCTCTTCCGCCCGAAGCAGTACGCGACGGTGATGATGCAGAACCGCGCCGACGCGTTGTTCGCCGCGCGCCGTTACCCCGAAGCGGCGCGTCAGTTCGAAGAGCTCGCGAAGTATCTCGACTCGACCAAGGCCGGCGCGAAGGACGCTCCGAAGGAAGAAGCGCCGAAGGAAGCTGCCGCTCCCGCAAAGGACGTCAAGAAAGACCCGAAGCTGGCGGCCGCGGCGAGCGTCGCGCAGGCCGGTACGCGCACCATCGGCGGCGAGATGAAGACGCACGAAGAGGCGCTCTACGGCGCGCTGTTGTCGCACTACTCATCGCTGAAGCCCGGCGACGTGGAGCGCCTCAACGCGTTCGAGGTCGCCGATGCACGGCAGGCGCTCAAGCTGCTCGGCGCAGTCTACATCGGCCGCTACGCGACGAGCCCCCACGCGCTCGAGGTGAAGTTCAACATCGCGCGCGCCACGTACGAAGACGGCGAGTACAAAAAATCAGCCGAGCTCTTCAAGGAGTTCGCGCTCAGCCACCCCGATCACAAGGACGCGCCGGTCGCGGGCAACCTCGCGTTCGACTCGCTCCGTCAGTTGAACGACTTCAAGGGCATCGAGGAATACGGCAAGGCGTTCCTCGCTTCGAACCTGCCAGCGCCGTTCAAGGCCGACGTTCAGAAGATCCTCACGCAGAGCAAGAGCGACGCGCTCGGCGAGCTGGCGCTCAAGTCGTCTGAAGAAACCGGCGACGTCATCACCGGCCTCTTGAAAGTGGCCGACGAGAACAAGGGCCAGGAGATCGGCGAGAAGGCGCTCTACGGCGCGTTCGCGGCGGCGCGTGACAAGCGCGACCTGCGCAAGGAACGTGAGATCGGCGAGCGCTTCGTGAAGGAATACGCGAAGTCACAGTTCCTCTCCGACGTGATGATCACCCTGGGCCGGCACGCGGCTGAAGCCGGCCGCTTCCAGGACGCGGCGCAGTGGTTCGAGCAGATGGGCCGCCAGTTCTCGGGCGACGCCACGGGTTTGGATTCGCTGCTCTCGTCGGCGCGGCTGCGCACGGCGATGGGTGACTACCCGGGCGCGGTCAAGGTGCTCGAGTCGACGCTCGAACAGGCCGGCCCGCGCAAGGCCGAGGTGCTGGTGCTGATGGCGCAGACGCAGATGAAGATGAAGGAGCCGCTCAAGGCGCGCTCCACCGCGGAGCAGGCGCTCAAGCTCGACAAGACCAACGCCACCGCCGCGTCGATCATCGCGGAGGTCGCGTCGTCGAACCCCAACGAGCGCATCGAACCGCTCGTCGCGATGATGACCACCATCGCCAACTCGCAGAACGGCGCGGGTGACGATGCGGCCAAGGGCCTCTGGTACGTCGGCGACATCCTGTATCGCCAGTTCAAGGCGCTCCCGGCTGACAAGGTCGAGGAGAAGGTGGCCGCGCTGCAGCAGATGCAGGGCGTCTTCCAGCAGGCGGCGTCGATGGGCAGCGCGGAGTGGGCGGTCGCCTCGCTCTGGCGCATCGGTAACGGGCTCGCGAACATCGCCGACGCGGTCGAAGCGACGCCGGTGCCCGCGGGGCTCAAGCCGGCCGAGATCGAACAGTTCCGCGCGGCGGTGAAGGGTCAGGTCGACCCGCTCAAGGCCAACGCCGACAACGCGTACAACACGTGCGTGGCGCGCGCCGAGTCGCTCGACGTCTTCACGCCGGCCGCCATCGGCTGCCGCAAGAAGACCGACGAGGCGCAGTCTCCGCTCAAGGGCCCGCCTGCCGAACGCGCGGTCAACGTGGAGGAGCTCCAGAAGAAGGCCGAGACGTCTCAGAACGCGGCCGACTTCGAAGCGCTGGGTCTCGCGTATCTGGGCGCGGGTCAGGTGAACAACGCGATCCTCAACCTGAACCGCGCGATCGAGATCGACGAGTCGCGGGCCTCGACGCACTCGGCGCTCGGGTACGCGCTGTTGCTCAGCGGCGATTCTGCGGCGGCGCGTGGGGAGTACGGCCGCGCGCTCGAGGCTGACCCGACGTACGACAAGGCGCGCGCGAACCTCGCGTCGCTCCTGTGCCGCTACCTCGACGTCGAAGGCGCGAAGCGCGAGCTCGGGTTGGTGAAAGATCAGGCCTCGCTCACCGGCCCTGAGGTCGATACCGAGTGGAGGTCGTGCAAGTGACGAGGTTGCTGTCACGCACGTTGATGCTCGCCGGCGTCGCGCTGGGAGCATCGTCGTGTGGCGATCCGAAGAATCCGCCTC
>JBEHYH010000111.1:0-14432 GCA_048498275.1 Myxococcota bacterium
TGGGGCTGAAGCTGGGCCCATAGGCGCCAGAACCCGAGATTCCCATCATGTCGCCCTCGCGGGGCTCGATGACTTGATGTTCACCAAATGAATCGAGCGGCGTGCAGAGCGGGCCGACGATGGTGCAGGTGACCAGCGGGCCTTCAGAACGGCTCAGATTCACGATGGGCAGCCGGTCTCCACCGAGCAGACCGGTCGCGTGGAGGTGGTGATTCATGCCTCCGTCGAGCATCACGAAGTGTTTCCCCCGCGACACTTTTTGAGAGACCACGCGCGCGACGTACGTGCCACATGGCGCCGCCAGCCAGCGGCCCGGCTCGACGAAGGTGCGCAGGTCGCGCCCGGTCGCGTCACGGAAGCGTTCCAGCATCGCGCGGAGCTTCTCTCCGGCGGTCTGCACGTCGAGCGCTTCGGTCGGCGTGACGCCCCAGCCGCCGCCGAAGTTGAGCGCGGGCACCTCGTATTTCTCCGCGAGGTCGAGCGCGGCTTTGGCCGCGGCGAGGTAACCGCCGACGCTGGTGCACTGGCCTCCCGGGTTCACGTGGAAGCCGTCGAAGTCGAGCCGGCGCGCGAGCGGGAGCGCCGCGTCGAGAGCTTCTTCGTCGATGCCGAACGGGCTCGGCGCGCCCCACATCGAGACTCGCCATGACTTGAGTTTGACGCGCGGGTTGACGCGGATGCGCACGCGGGCGGGTCTGCGGAGGGAAATGAGCTGCGTCAATTCGCGAGGTGACTCGACGTTGATCAAGACGTTGTTTTCGACTGCGAAAACGAGTGCGTCATTCGTCTTCGCCGGGCCCGAGAAGGAGAGCGTTTCTCCAGCGAATCCGCATGACAACGCGCGCTCGATTTCGCCGCGTGATGACACGTCGAGCCCGTCGACCTCGGGGAGCAGTGCGCGCAGCAATTCAGGGTATGGATTCGCCTTTACAGCGAAGAGCAACTTCGCCGGCGTCGCCGCGCGCGCCTGACGCACCCGATGACGCAGTTTCGCGAGGTCGTAGACGTAATACGGTGTCTCCTGCTGCATGGGATTGCGTCTACTTCATTGAGGGGAGCCGGCGTTCCGGTCTCGACCGTGCGCCTCGCGAGCTGGCCTCTCGACTTCGGACAAACGAGTGAGGCTGGGGTGAAGGGGTCTCCAGACCTGACATCATTGCTGACGGAAGTGGACTGACAGCAACGATGTCGGGTGCGCAGACCCCTTCGGGTTACCTGCGCCCTCACGCTGAATGAAGTTTGCGCGAGGTCGAGAGCCAGATCGTCTGGGCGCTCCGCACCTTTCACACGCACCCGCCGCTGATGCCGTTAAAACCGGCGCCATGAAAGTGAACGCCTGGGCTGCCACCACCGCCGGTCAACCGATCGCCTTCCACCCCATCGAGCGCCGCGAAGTCGGCCCGAAGGACGTGCTCATCGACATCCTCTGGAGCGGTATCTGCCACTCCGACATTCACCAGGCGCGCGCGGAATGGGGCGCGGCGTTGTTCCCGATGGTGCCGGGCCACGAAATCGTCGGCCGCGTCTCCAAGGTCGGCGCGGAGGTGAAGAAGCTGAAGGTCGGCGACTTCGCCGGCGTCGGGTGCATGGTCGATTCGTGCCGCGAATGCCGCTCGTGCAAACACGGTGACGAACAGTTCTGCGACGCGGGCTGCGCGTTTACGTACAACTCCACGGAGATGGATCGGAAGACGCCGACCTTCGGCGGTTACTCCGCGCAGATCGTCGTCACTGAACACTTCGCGCTGAAGGTGCCGTCGTCGTTGGACCTCTCTCGCGCCGCGCCGCTGCTGTGCGCGGGCATCACCACGTATTCGCCGCTGCGCGAGTTCGACGTGAAGAAGGGCGACAAGGTCGCGGTGAACGGCCTCGGCGGTCTCGGTCACATGGCGGTGAAGTTGGCGTCTGCGATGGGCGCCGAGGTGACGATGCTCTCGACGTCAGCGTCGAAGAAGGCCGACGCGCAGAAACTGGGCGCGGCGAACTTCGAGCTCACGACCGAGAAGGGCACGTTCAAGAAGCTCCGCAATCACTTCGATCTGATCATCGACACCGTGTCGGCGCAGCACGACATCAACGCGCTGCTCGGCCTCGTGCGCCCGTATGGCACCGTCGCGCTGGTCGGCGTACCTCCGCAGGCGCTGCCGCTGAGCGCGTTCGCGGTGATCAACGGCAACAAGAAGTTCGCCGGCTCGAACATCGGCGGCATCGAAGAGACGCAGGAGATGCTCGATTTCTGCGCCGAGAAGAACCTCGGCGCCGACGTCGAAGCGATTCAAGCCAAAGACATCAACGTCGCGTACGAGCGCATGCTGAAGAACGACGTGCGCTACCGCTTCGTCATCGACGCGAAGTCGTTCTGAAAAATGTTCGCGTACACGGTCACGGCGAAGTTCGAAGACGCGAAGGTGTGTGACGAGTACCGCGCGTGGCTCGAGGGCGGGCACATGCAGCACGTCATCGAAGGCGGCGCGCGGGAGGCGACGTTGCTTCAGGTGACTCCGACGCATCTCGAGATGCGGTACCTGTTCGTCGATGAAGCCGCGTTCAAAGCGTACGAGGCGGGGCCGGCGGTTCCGCTGCGTGCCGATGCGAACGCGCGCTTTCCCGTTTCGCGCGGCATCGTGATGAGTCGCGCGACGGGTGTGGTGCGCGCGAAGTTGAGCGCGTGAGGGCAGGCGGTTTTTCACTCGTGTAACGCCCAGCTCGCCTCCTGCTGGCTCCTCGACTTCGCGCAAACATCGCAAGTTGACGAACTGGAGAGGTTTTGAACGAGTAGGCCGCGTTCGAGTGACACCAGTTCAGCCTGGAACGGTTCGCATGAAGCCGAGGGCACGTTCGCTGGTCCGCACGGCAAACACGATTCGCAAACCCCTCGTTCTCAAGGCTCGCGCATCATCGTGACTCCCACGGTGTTGCGCCGGTCGCCGACTCGGGCATCGAAAGCCATGTGCGTGTCACTCTCCCCGCGCTTTCTTCGCGAGACCTGACGCGCCGCGCTTAAGCTCGCGCGGCCCATGAACGTCGTCTTTCTCGCTCCCAGCTACCCGCCTGAAATGCAGCAGTACACCCGCGGTCTCGCGGAGGTCGGCGCCAACGTCTTCGGTGTCGGTGACTCCTCGCGCGCGTCGCTGCCGCCGTCGCTCAAGCAGTACATGGCCGACTACCTCCAGGTGCCGCGCATCATGGACGAGGAAGACGTGATGAACCGCGTGCACGCGTGGCTGCGCGGCCGCCGTGTCGATCGCGTGCTCTCGAACTGGGAGCCGCTCGTCATTCTCGCCGCGAAGATCCGTGAACGCTTCGGCCTCCCCGGCATGAGCGTCGACACCGTCACCGGCTTCCGCGACAAGCAGTTGATGAAAGACCGCGTGAAGGCCGCGGGGCTGCGCGTGCCGTACGCGTTCAAGTGCACCGAAGAAAAAGAGATGCGCGAAGCGGCCGAGAAGGTCGGTTTCCCGCTCATCGTGAAGCCCATCTCCGGAGCCGGCAGCGCCGACACCTACAAGGTCACCAACAAGGCCGAGTTCGAGAACGCCATCAAGGCCGTGCGTCACGTGCAGGTGGTGAGCGTCGAGGAGTTCATCGAAGGCGAGGAGTTCACCTTCGACACCGTCAGCATCGACGGCACGCCGGTCTACGAGAACATCGCCGCGTATCTGCCGAAGCCGCTCATCGCGCGCAGCGAGGAGTGGATTTCGCCGGTCATCATCACCGTGCGGAACATGTACCAGCCGCGTCTGCAGCCCGGCGTGAAGCTCGGGCGCGACGTGCTCAAGGCGCTCAACATGGGCACCGGCTTCACGCACATGGAATGGTTCCTCACGCCGAAGGGCGAAGCGGTGTTCGGCGAAATCGGCTGCCGCCCCGGCGGTGCGCATCTGGTTGATCAGATGAACTACACCGGCGACATCGACCTCTTCCGCGAATGGGCGCGCGTCGCGTGCTGGCGCAGCTTCGAAGCGCCGACCGAACGCACGTACAACGCGGGCATCATCTTCAAGCGTGCGCTCGGTCAGGGCCGCATCACGCGCATCACCGGCCTCAAGGAGTACCTGCGCCGCTTCGGTGACTACGTCGTCGAAGAACAACTGCTCCGCCCCGGCACCATGCGCCGCAACTGGAAGCAGACGCTGCTCTCTGATGGTCACCTGATGGTGCGTCACCCGGACTGGGAAGAAGCGCATCGCATCAGCTTCGCCGCGGCCACCGACGTCACGCTCTACGCCGGCGGCTGAAGACGGTACGGCGCGAGCACATCGCGCAACTTCGTCGGGAGAGACGGCCACGAGTAGCCACCCTTCTCGCGCCACGAGGCGCTCGTCGGCGCTTCGTGATGCTCGAACACGACCTTCTTCAACTCGTCGTGTTTGCCGAGGTACCACGCGCCGTCATCGGGGAAGCAGAGCCAGAGGTCCTTGCCCTCGTACTTCGCGTCGAAATTCATGCGCGCCTTGAGCTGCACTTTGAGCGTTTCGCCGGTGTGTCGCAGCGCGAGAAAGTCGGCGCCGTTCCAGTCGTCGGAAAGAAGAATGGTGACGAAGCCGTAGTCGGCGAGCAGCGCGGAGACCTTCTGAAAGTTGAAGCTCTCTTTTTGCCGGGCGTTGAGGTCGGCGTACTTCACGTGCGCGAACGGGAAGCTCATGGGCGTGACTGTACGGTAGCTCTCACTGCCGCGGTTGATGCCGGGCGTTAAGGTGCCACGCATGAAGCGTGTGCTCGTGGGTCTCGTCGCGTGTTCGTTGTTCGCGTGCCCTCCGTCGATTGATTCGGGTGACGCGGGTAGCTCCCATGACGCGGGCGTTTCTGACTCCGGCGTCATCGTCGAAGACGCGGGGGTCGAAGATGCAGGCGTCGTCGATTCGGGGGTTCTCCTCGACGCGGGCAGCACCGACGCGGGTGACTACGAAGTCACACGGCTCGACGGCGGCATCATCGATGCGGGCGCGCCGGTCGTTTACGAGCTGCTCCGCATTCGCGCGCATGGGCACACCGCGTACGCGCAGTGGACTCCCACGTTCAGCACCGACGGCGGGCTCACGCCGGTCATCGTGCTCACGCGCCCATACGACGGCATCGGGTGGACCGGTGAAGAGGTCGACGAGCGCTGGGCGAATCGCGGTGACGGTTTCTACCCCGACGTCGACAGCCCCGACGCGCCCGCCGATGCCGGAGTGATCAGCTACGTCGCCATCACTCCGCAGCGCGAGGTCGATGATTCCTTCGTCTGGCGCTTTCACGGCTTGTCGGTGCTCTCGGTGTACGGCCGCTTCTACGCGGGCGGCAGCATTCGAGATGACGTCGACGACATGACGACGGGCCTCGAGTTCCTCGCGCACGAGCCGGGCGTCGACACGTCACGCATCGCGATCTTCGGTGGCAGTTGGGGCGGCTTCGAAGCGTTGTACGGAGCGGCCTACGCGCCGGCTGCCGCGACTCCGAAGGTGGCCGTCGCGCTGTACCCGCCGTCAGACTTCGCCGCCGAGGCCCACTTCGCGCTGCAGACGATGCCGTCTCGCTACATGCAGCCCGCGTCGCTCGCCGCGTGTGACGCGTTCTTCGCGCCGTACCTGCGCCGCATCGTCGCGACGACCGGCGGGTTGCCTGATGCCGGCGGCGACTTCACCGGCTTCGACCTCGCGAGCGTGACGCAGCGCCTGCGCACGCCGACGCTGGTGGTGCACGACGACTACGACACGCTGGTCGATGTGCATCAGTCGGAACTGCTCACCGCTGCGGCCCCGTCGCTGGTGAGCGCGGTGTACCTCCGCCATTCGCAGGCCGCGAACTGGGACGCGTTGTTGAACCAGCACGGCCCGGAGTTCGGGGGCTTCGGCGGAAACGGGATGCTGCCGTTCGTCGTCGTCCGCGTGCTCCGCGCGGTGTCGGTGAGTCAGTACATCTACGTGCCATACAACGACGACTTCGGGACGTTGTTGACGTGGGCGAGAGATCAGACGCGCGCGGGCGCTCCGCATCACGAAGTCGCCGCGCGCCTCCGCGAGCTGATTGCGCCGAACGTGATCATGTTCAACGCCACCAACAGCACGGTCGCGGCCGGCGGCGATTTCGTGGCGACTGCGGTGAACGCCGTGTGGGGTACGTCGTACACGGCGGCGAACATCGACGCGGCGCTCGCGAACGGTCTGCCTCCGTAAGCGCGGCGCGCGAATTCACAACTGTAGTTGTCTATTTGAGGCGGCTTCTCCGAGTTGTTCATCATGCGTGACGAGCAACAGCGCTCCGGGAAACTCGGCGAGCGCGCTCTGCAGACGTTCGATGGCAGGCAGATCGAGATGATTCGTCGGCTCGTCGAGCATCGCGAGCCACGGCTGCTGCAGCAACCCGAGCGCGAGCCGCAATTTCCGCGCTTCGCCCGGTGACGGTGACGACGTGCGCAGCAACTTCTCCGGTTCGACTCCGAGTGCGTGAACGAGCTGGAAGACGCGGCCGCGTTCATCGGGCGGCAGCGCCTTCACGTTCTCGAGATCCTCGAGCGCGTCGTCGGAGGTGAGCTCCTGCGGTAGCCAGAGCACGCGTTCCGGAGGCAAGGTGCACGCGGCGCGCGCAGTATTGAGCAGCGTCGTCTTGCCCGCCCCGTTGCGTCCACGAATCCACAGATGGTCTTCACGTGCGAGCTCGACGTGCCCTGTCAGCACCAGCTTCCGCGGGCAGGCGTCGTAGTTGAGGAACAGCTTCGCACCCGCGTCGTCCTGTACCCGCAGCGCGCGCAGTTCTTCACCCAGCTCGTCTGCTCGCCGCGCCGTTCGACGAAGTGCGGCGGCATGCGCGCGCTCTGCGTTCTCCGCGCGACCATCGGCGGTCAGTGTCCGCGCGTCGGAGTCGTGCTTGTTCCGCATCCGCACGCCGGTGCTGCGCTGTTTGCTCGTCGATTCCAGCGCGCGACGTTGATCATCGAGCCGACGCTGTTCTTTCTTCAACGCTCGCTGCGCTTCTGAATGCGCCTCGCGCAGTTGCGCTTCTTCACGCAGCCACGATTCCCGCGCCGCCGAGAACGGCGCACTCCACAATCGCGCCGTGCCTCCATGCAGCCGCAGCGTCGCCGTCGTCAGCGCATCGAGCAGCACGCGGTCATGCGAGACGACGACGCCGACTCCGGCGAACTCGCGCAGCGCCTCGAGCAACAACCGCCGCCCATCGTCGTCGAGGTGATTCGTCGGCTCGTCGAGCAACAACACCTCCGGCTCGCTCCACAGGGCGGCGCCGAGCTGCCAGCGTTTGCGTTCACCGGGAGAAAGCGTCGGCCAGCGGTCGACCTGCTCGGGTTCCAGCCGCAGCCGCCCATGCAGCCGTCGCGCGAGCCCATCGGCCGCCCACACGAATGACTGCACGTGCTCATCAGGCGCCTCGACGCGCTGCTCGCACCACACCACGCGCGCATCACGCGGCTCGAAGCGCAACGTGCCCGACGTCGGCGTCAATTCGCGCGTCAGCAGCCGCAGCAGCGTCGTCTTGCCGGCGCCATTGGCACCGACGAGCCCTGTCCACCCGGGGAGGAGTTGAAAAGTGACTTCAGAGAACAACGGGACGTCGAACGAAAACGACAGCGCCTGCGCGCAGAGAGAAGACATGCGTACCCTCGAGGGGAATCAGAAGACCGAAACCGGGAGCTGGAGGTCGTTCAGACGCGCATGGAACGGACTCGTTGAAGCCCGCGCCTCCTTCATAACCCTGTGCGAAGGTGGCTCGCCATGAATCGCGCATTACCCATCGTCGCCGTCTGTCTGTCGCTGCTCGCGCTCGCCCTGTCGCTGGTGCCGCGAGGTGACGTCGCGCCGCCGCCGGTCGCCATCAGCGCGCCCGCCGACAATGATGACGACCTCGAGTTCCTCCGCCGTCGCGTCGAGCTGCTCGAAGACGACAATCGCGCCCTGTGGGACCGCGTCACCCAGCTCGAGCGCCGCCCGATGACCAGCGGTGATGGTGGTCAGGTGCCGGCGTCGTTCGCGGCGGACCTCGAGAAGCTGCGTTCAGAAGTGCACAGCATCATGGCGGGTGACCTCGCCAACAGCGAGGCGGGGCGCGCGGCGCTCAAGGACCTGCTCCGCGAAGCGCAGGGCGATCAACAGCGCGACCGCATCACCGCGATGGAGGAGCGCCGTCAGCAACAGGCGGCGCAGCAGGCCGCGAAGTGGAAGGAGTTCGCCTCGAGCGCGCACCTCTCGTACGCCGCCGAACAGAAGCTCAACGAGCGCCTCGCTTACGAAGAATCAGAGCGCACGAAGAAGATGGAACAACTGCGTCTGGGTGAAGCCACCTGGCAGGAGGTCTCGACGTATCTGCGCACGCAGCGCAAGGAGACCGACGACGCCGTCACCTCGCTCCTCGATGATTCGCAGCGCTCGCAGTACCAGCAGGTTCGTCGCGACAGCGGCGGCGGGCTGCGCGACATGGGCGGCCGGCAGAACAACCCCAGCGGGTTTCAGCGCGGTGGCGGCGGTCGCGGCCTCAAGACCGGCAACTGAACTTCAGCGGCGCGTGAAGTCGATGTTCAACCCGTCGCGCGCGAAGTTCACCATGCGCGCGACGAGCGCCTCCATCGCGGGGCGTACGCTGCGGCCGATCAAGTTTGCCGCGTCTTCGAGCTTCTTGGCGCAGCTCAAGTCACCGCACACGCACACGCCGACGCGCTTGTTGCTGTTGAGCTGCGCGGTGAGCATCGCGACGTCGGTGCTCGACGAATGACACCAGTCGCACAGTTGCGTGACGTGATTGGCGCCGTTGGTGTCGAAGACGATGCCGGTGGTCAGCCCTCCGTCGCGCGGCGCGAAGATGACGAACACCCGGCCGCCCGCGGGGTGGAGCCAACTGAAGTAATCGGTGGCGATGAGCGGGTATTTCAAGCCGACAGGCGGCTCGACCTTCTTCTGGTCTCTCGGCCGGAAGGTGTCGAGCAGCGCGGTCTCTGAGTCGAGCTTGAACACCGGAGCAGCTTAACGCAGCTGCTCTTCAAGCAAATCGCGCGCGATCTTGAGGAAGTTCTCTTCGGTCAGGACGCCGACCAGCTTGCTGTTCAGCAAGACGGGCAGGCAGCCCACGCGCTTCTCGCGCATCAACGAGATCGCCTCGAGCGTCGGGGTCTGCGGCGTCAGCGTCATCACGTCACGCCGCATGATGTCTGACACCGGCGCGTCCTTCGCGATGCCGCCGTTCGCGAGGAACCGCAGCACCGCGCGATGCGAGATGAGCCCGACGAGCTCGTGCTCCTTGTTCTCGACGAGCACGTAGCGCACGCGCTCCCAGCTCATGATGTTGGCGACGAGGTCGACCGCGTCGTCTTCTTCCACCGTGAACAGCTCGGTGGTCATGAACTGCTCGACGCGCTGGTAGGTGTGCTTGGTGGCGCCGCTCTCTTCGAGCTTCGCGTATTCCCATTCGGCCACGGGTTTGCCCTCTTTCTGCCGGCTGACGGTGGCGGCCACGAGCGCAGCCTGACGCTGACCCGCGCTGCCTTTGTCTTTCATCAGGTGGAGTGACTGCGTGAGCCAACGCGCGCCGGTGCGCCCGCTGCGGATGCGCTGCTCGACGATGCCCAGGTAGCGCTTGATGTCGGCCTCATCGACCTGCTGCGCGCGCAGACCCTCTTCAGCCGCGGGCAACAACTGCTCGAGCACCAGCTTCTGCGCCGGCAGCTCCTTGCCGTCGAGCCAGTACATCGGCGCCATGTAGCCCTCGCGCGCCGCCGCGTAGAAGTTGGCCTCGGCGTGGTCGAAGTCGATGTGCTGGGTGATGTCTTCGTACTTTCTCGAGAGACCCACCATCGCTCCGCACCAGAACGCGGCGTTCGCGACCTCGTCGGGCACCGACGGCCCGGCCGGCATCACGCGGTTCTCGATGCGCAGGTGCGGCTTGCCGTTCATGATGCCGTAGCAGGCGCGGTTCCACCGGTAGATGGTGCCGTTGTGCAGCCGCAGCGACTTGAGCTCCGGCGCCTTGCCTTCCAGCACCATCTTCATCGCGTCTTCGTCTGACGCCGAACCCACCAGCGTGCGGAAGCGCATGATGTCTTCGCGGAAGATGTCGGTGATGTCGCGCTCGATGAAGCGCGTGCCGAAGTTCACGCGCGCCGGAGCGTCGCGCATGTGCTGCGTCTTGCTGCGGGTGTCGACCGATTGCTGAAAGAGCGCGATGCGCGTCTCGGCCCACAGGCGCTTGCCGAAGAGCAGCGGCGAGTTGCACGCGAGGCTCATCGTCGGGCCGGCGAGCACCTGCGCGAGGTTGTATTCGCGCGCGAAGTTGGCGGCGTCGACCTGCAGGTGCACCTGGAAGCTCGAGTTGCACGCCTCGACCATCACCGAGTCGTGGTCGATGACGAGGTCGTCGAGGCCCTTGATGGAGATCTCGAAGTCACCGCCCCGCAGCGCCTGCACCGCGCGCGACAACGCGAGGTAGCGCGGGCTGGGCACCATGTTGTCCATGCCCAGGTCGGCCTTGCGCATCGTCGGGAGGATGCCGATGAGCACCGCGTTGATGTCGAGCTCGCTGGCCGCCTTCCACGTCTGCTTCATCAGCGTCGTGAGCTCGGCCTCGAGCTTCGAGAAGCCGGTGCCGGTGAAGTCTTGCGGCGACGCGTTCATCTCGAGCTGAAAAGCGCCGAGCTCGGTGGTGAAGTGCGGGTCGTTCAGCTTCTTGAGCATCTGCATCACGCCGGGCACGGGCGTGAACGACGCGTCGGTGAGGAAGAGCTCCTGTTCGGCGCCGATGCGGCGGACGCCTTTCTCGAAGCGGTCTTCGGCCAGCATCCGCTCGAGGGCGCGCAGGTCGGCGAGAACGGCTCTGATGAAAGCGCGCCCCGACTTCGCGTCGCGCTCCGCTTCGATTTCTTTGTGGGCCCGCGTTGTCTCGGTACTGATGAGAACCTCCGGAGTTGACGCAAAGCATGACACAACGCTTCCGAACCGCGCGAGAGAATTGCCGATGAGTGAGCCGCTACTCGTGTTGGTCAGACCCCGCAGCGCCGACAATCTGATGTCGATTGTTCGCGTGATGGCGACTTTCGGCTTGCGCGAGTGGGTGGCGGTGACCTCCGGGCATCACTTCGCGCGCATGCATGAGGGCGCGCGACGCCGGTATTCGGAGGAAGAGGCGAAGTCGTTGTCGTCACTGCGCCGGGCGGATTCGCTGAGTGAAGCGGTCGCCGGCTGTGAGGTGGTCGTGGGTACGACGATGCGCGAGTTCCACGACAAGCCGCGCATGACGACGCGCGAGCTGGCGCTGTACCAGACGCACTCCGATGCGCGTTGGGCGCTGGTGTTCGGTGCGGAGAGCAACGGGCTCACCGATGACGACCTGAAGTCGTGTAACGCGCTCTCGTTCATTCCCACGAACCCCGAGCAGCCGTCGGTGAACCTCTCGCAGGCGTTGTTGCTCTACGCCTACGAGCTGCACGCGGCGAAGACGTCAGCGCCGGAGCTCGTCGATGTGCGCGACTTGCGCGCGTTGCGAGCGACGATTGCTGATTCGATTCGCGAACGTGGAATTTCTCGCCGCGAGGCCGATGCGCTGCTGGCTCCGCTGGTGCGCGCGGAGCTCACGAAGCGTGAGCGAGCTCTTTATGCGCGTGCGTGGAGCGGGTGAGCTGCTCGACGCCTTCGCAGAAATCGTCGACCGTCTTCGCCTTCTTGAGCGGCCGGTATTCGCGCGCGTCTTCAGGCACGCCCATCACCGCGAGTGAGCTCTTCAACTTGTTGAGCACGTTGCCGTCGGCGCCGAAGAGCGCTCCGTATTGATGCGCGAGCTCGCGGAGGAAACGTTGATGACCCTCGACCAGGCTTTCACGCGGCACACGCCCGCGAATGCGCTCGAAGATCAACGGGTCGCGCATCGCTCCCCGGCCCATCATCAACCCCGCGACACCGGTCTCGAGCACGCGCCGCGCGTCATCGACTGAATTGATGTCGCCATTCGCGATGACCGGGAGCTTCGTCGCGCGCACGACTCGCGCGGTCACTGAATGATCAGCGTCACCGTCGTAGCGCTGCACCACCGTGCGCGCGTGGAGCGCCATGAAGTCGACGCCCGCATCTTCGAAGACGGGGAGCAGAGAAAAAATCTGCTCGGGATCCGAGTACCCAAGACGCACTTTCACCGAGAACGTGCCGGCGACCGCATCACGCAGCGCGCGCAGAATCGCGGGCAGTTCGTCCGGGCGCTCCAACATTCCGCCACCGCAACCGACGTTCATGCGCCCATAGGGACAGCCGAGATTCAGATTGATGTGCACCGCTCCCGCAGCCTGCGCTTCGTGCGCGCCTTCGACGAGCGGTTCGAGGTCGCGGCCGATCAACTGAACGATCAGCGGCACCCCTTTGCCGTGCGGTTTCGCATCGAGGAGGTCGCCATGCGAAAGCCGCTGCTTCGCGTCCGCATGCTTCACGCGCATGAACTCGCTGAAGACGACGTCAGGGCGAACCCAGTCGACGAACACCTGCCGCACCGCGCGGTTCGTCACGCCCTGCATGGGCGCGAGCATCAACGGCACCGAACCTGTGGCCCACGGTAAGAAGACGCTCATCTCTCTGGTTCGCGCGACGCGCCCGACCGACTGTCCTTCTTCTATCGTGCATGAGGCAGCCAAACGCGATGACCCGCTTCATCGACGGCGAGCGACGACAGTTTCAAGCGTTCGGCGAACTTCTCTCCATCGACACTCCGAACGGGAACATCTCCGGCCGTAATACTGCCGTCGACCAATTCGACGTCCAGAGTCTCCGGGATGGCGTCGATGCACGAAACGAAGAGTGTGTTGCGAGTTCCCGGGTCGTGGTCCTCCCACGAGGATGTACATTTGAGCTCGACTCCGTTCGACGAGAAGTGGAATGCCGCGTCGGGTGCAGAGCTATCAACCATTTCGGTAAACCATATTTCGAACGTCGACTTGTCAGTGAATACGATTCGTCGAATGGCAGGGCTTTGATCAAACCGGAAAGGCACATCGATAGTTGCGTCGCGAGAGAACCCATCAAAATTGCACGAGACCGGAGCAGTCAGGCGCAGCGCATTCCAACCGGAGTCGTTCGCGAGCTTCGCGTCGATGATGATCTCGCCCGGCGTAATGAGCTCCGCGCTATTGAGCATAGGTTGCGAAAAGTCAGTGCTGACGATGGGTGCGTCAACCCACTCGCCGCGCGCATTTCGAAGCAGAATGCTCTTGCTGAGTTGTTCCAGATATTTTGCGTCGATCGGGTCGAGCGTATCATTTGCGCTCATGTGAATGCCGACGAGGCGAGACGAAGTCGAACTACCTACGTTGGTCTGCCATGGGAAAACGCTCGTAGAAATCCAATATTGGAGCGGGTCCGGAGCTGGAGGTTGTTTATCGCCCGAAGTGCACGCACAGAGCACCAAGCAAAAGCCGAAGAGGGTTCGCGTAGTCATTGATTGCCTCACAGTGGAAATCCCGTGTAGCGCCAGAGCTCAGGGGTGTAGAACGGCTTTGAGTTTGTTTTGTGGTTGTTGAGCGCAATCTCCCATGCGCTTGGTGCCCAATCGTCCGCAGGGCGACTATTGCAAGCCGTGCAGATGTTGCAGGCGTTTCGAACTGTTACCTGGCAAAAATCGTTTCCTCCCGTTGGTGGAGTCGTTCCTGCGTTTGCGCAGATGTGCGGATTTGGAACGGTCCAACCGTGAGCGTAGTGCGTGCAGATATTTTCTCTGATCGTCATGCTCATTTTGGACTCGGGACAAAGCGAATCGCTGTGACACGGCCACCATGGTTCGGGGTCCACTTCGATCTTTCCATGGTCCGCGTATTCGTCGGGGAGCCCGATGAGTGAATGCCCCCATTCGTGAATAAGGGTTGCCGCGTTTCTCTGTATGCCGCTGGTTTTCCAATCGTCGTAGAGCCACAGCACGTTGAGGTTCATCCAGGCGTGCGCGCGGCCCTTCGTGTCTGAGATACACACGTTGCAGCCGATCGGACAGCTTCCGAAATTGAAGTCGAACGCAACGATATCTCCCTTCCCTTCCGTCATTGCCCAGAAGCCTTCGCGCGCCGCGACCGCAATCGCGCGAATCTTTGCTTCGTCTCCATTTGAGGGGTTTGGGATGAAGGTGGTGCAGATTTTCTGTGTGAGCCGTAGCGCAGGCAGTTGTGTCGCCATACGAACACGAACCAACCCGGAGTCTTGTGCTGTGCGCGCATGAACCGCGACGAAGACCTGCTTGCCTGCCGGAAATTTCGAACGAACCATCTCGCTTGCGGAGCCCGTTCTCGTGGAGCGAAGGGCAGTCGTTTTGTCAGGCAATGCTCCGACTGCGACATAGAGATCTACGTCACCGGAATCCCCGCGGCCATCGGTCCATCTTGCAGTGTCGTCGCCCGTTGCCGTGAATGCACAGAACAAGGTGTCGCCGACGAGCGCACCAGGCTGTTTCGCACGCAGCGCGAGTGCGTGTTCGCCATTTTCGGT
>JBEHYH010000112.1:0-14417 GCA_048498275.1 Myxococcota bacterium
CTTCGCGGGCGGAGGCGTGGTGCTGAGGGCAAACGAAATGGCGAGCGCGGTGAGCATGATCACTCCTTGAGCAGGTTGGCGGCGATGACGATGCGTTGAATCTCAGACGTGCCTTCGTAGATCTCGGTGATGCGCGCGTCGCGAACGTGGCGCTCGGCGTCCATCTCCTTCGAGTAGCCCATGCCGCCGAACACCTGCAGCGCCTCGTTGGTCACGCGGCGGGCCATCTCCGACGCGTAGAGCTTCGCCATCGACGCCTCCGACGAATAACGAACGCCCTTGTCCTTCAGCGCGGCGGCGCGGTGGATCAGCAGGCGGGCCGCGTCGAGCTCCGTGGCCATGTCGGCGAGCTTGAACTGAATCGCCTGATGCTCGCGGATGAACTTGCCGAACGACTTGCGCTCGCCGGAGTAGCGAACCGCTTCTTCGTACGCGCCGCGCGCGATGCCGAGCGCCTGTGACGCGATGCCGATGCGGCCGCCGTCGAGCGTCGACATGGCGACCTTGAAGCCCTCGCCTTCCTTCCCGAGGATGTTCTCGGCCGGCACTTCCATGTCTTCGAAGTACATGGAGCAGCTCCACGCCGCGCTGATGCCCATCTTCTTGTCGGGCGCCATGCGCTTGAAGCCCTTCGTATCCGTCGGCACCAGGAACGCGGTGATGCCGCGGTTGCCGGCTTCCTTGTTGGTCATCGTGAAGAGCACGATCGCGTCGGCCTTGGGGCCCACCGTGATCCAGTTCTTGGAGCCATTGATGATGTAGCGATCGCCCTTCTTCACGGCGGTCGTCTGCTGCGCGGCGGCGTCGGAGCCGGCCTGCGGCTCGGTCAACCCGAAGCAGCCCAGCTTTTCGCCGGCCGCGTAGGGCTTGAGGAACTTCTCCTTCTGCTCCTTCGTGCCGAAGCGCTTCACCGGGTCGCAGTAGAGCGAGTTGTTCACGCTCATGATCACGCCGGTCGAGGCGCAACCACGGCTGATCTCCTCCATCGCCAGCGCGTAGCTGACGTTGTCGAGGCCGGCGCCGCCCCACTCTTCATCGACCGCGATGCCGAGGAGCGACAGCTCGCCCAGCTTCTTCACCGCTTCTTCAGGCCACGAATGCTCTTCGTCCCACTTGCGCGCGTTGGGGGTGAGCTCCTTCGCCGCGAAGTCGCGGGTCATCTTCTGAATGTCGCGTTGGACGTCCGTGAGGTCGAAATTCATGACCTCGCGTCTAGCCTCAATCGATGGGTTTGGGAGTGAAGATGTACGCGTCGTTCAAGATCACCCTGGTGCCATCTTCAGATTCATTGAGGCCACCCAGTACGAGCACTGACCCATCAGCGAGGGTCGTGCAGGTGTGCTCGTAACGCGCGACGGGCAAATCGGCCGCCGCGGTGGGCGTGATGCTGCCGCTGTTGAGCAGCGTCATCACTTCGGCCTTCGCTGACGACGACGCGGCGCTGATCGCGGTGTTGTACACGCGGCCGCCCATCGAGAGCACGGCGTTGGTGCCCAGCGCCGCCGCGCAGGCCTGACCACGCGCGCCGCCGAGCAGACTCGGGCCGGGGCCGACCGACACCGGAGTGCCCTTGAGCAACGCGCCGGTCGGCAGCGTGTTGGTCTGCGCGTTGTCGGAATAGCCGCCCAGCAGCAGCACGTCGGTGTTCTCGTGCACCGGCGCCGCGGCCATGTCGCGACGCGTCTCGGCGAGCTGCAGCCCCGCGACGATGTTCACCGCGAAGGTGTTGCCCTGGTACTTGTAGAGCTTGATGTCGGTCGTCGCCGTGGAGCCATCGCTGCCGCCGACCACCGCCACGTATTCGCCCTTGTTGATGGTCGTCGCCACGCCTCCGATGCGGCGCTCGCTGATGCCGGTGGCGACGTGCACGTCGATGGTGCCGTCGCTGTTGATCCATTCCAGCGCGTCGGCCGCTTCACCCGCGATGTTCTTGATGCCGCCGACCGCGACGACCCGACCGCCGTTGTCGACCACCAGCTCATGACGCGAACGCGCGGTGTTGGCGCCGAACGAGCCATAGCTGTCGGGCTGCGTCTCGTCGAACAACAGAATCACCGTCGACGGAGAAGCCTGGCCCGCGGGGTTGTACGACTCCCCACCCCAGAGCACGACCTGCCCATAGCCGTTGAGCACCGCGGCGTGCCGCGCGATCGGGTGCGTGTCGGTCGCGTTGTGGATCTGCAGCGGCGCCGCCGCTTCGATCACGCCGGTGTCGGGGTTGAAGATCTCCGTGTCGGCGATCGCTTCGACGTTCGACGAGCCTTCCTGAAACCGGTACCCGCCGGCGATCAACACCTTGCCGCTCTTCATCAACGTCGCGGTGTGACCGGCGCGCTTGCTGCGCATGCGCTGACACTCCGTCGGGTTGGCCGCCGAGACGACCGGCGTGAACGCATTCACCCGGCGCAACACGACGGAAAAGTTGGCGTCGGCGCCGAGGTCTTCAGGCACGGTGTCGGGCACGGTGAACGGCCGGCTCTTGCCCACCGAGATCACGTTCGCGCTGCCCTGCGGGTCGCGATCGTAGCCACGCACCTCGATCACCCGGTTCGCGCCCGCCTTGATCTTCGGCACCTGGGCGATCTTGTTCGCCGACGGCTCGATGCTGATCACGGGCTCCATGTCGTCGCCGGTCACGCGAATCCACAAATAGGTCACGCCCGCCATCGGGTCGGCGTCGGCGGAGCAGCTCTGCGTCACGATGTTCAGCCCGAACTTCACTTCCTTGGGGCCGCAGGCAGACAGGGCGAAGACCAGCGCGGTGGTCAGAAATCGTTTCATGTTCGAGATCACTTCCAGCTCGCGTTGATCGTGCCGGTCACCGGCTTGTTCGCTTCGGCGACGCCGAAACCGATGCCCACCCCCGCACCGGCCGCCACCACGACACCGGTGACGATCCACACCCAGACAGGCACTCCCTTGTTCTCGACCTTCTGCTCTTCGACCGGGCGCTCGCCGATGTTCTCGGTGAGGTGCGAGTCGTCAGGCTGCGCCGGAGTCGCCTTCGGCACCAACACCACCACCTTCTTGCGCGGGCCCGACACGCTGAGGTCTTCGGTGTTGGTCGGCGTGTCGGTGTTCGCCACCGTCTTACCCGACGTGCCCGCCTTCGCCGCCGTCGCCGCGAGGTTCACCGGCAACGGAGCCGGCGAGCCGAACGTCTGCAGCCGCTGCATCAGCTCGGCGACCAGCTTGTAGCTCTCGGTGTTCGCCGTGAGCACGTCGGTGTCGAACGTGCGCGGCGTCAGTTGCGCGAACGCCTGCTTCTGCACCGAATACAGCGCGGCGCCGGCCGACAGCGTGGTGTCGGACGTCTTGTAGAGATAGCCGATCAACGCGTAGTCGGCGCCGACCGCCTTCGTGTACGGCCCGAGCCGCGCCAGCACGCCTTCATCGGCCTTCGAGGTCACCGTCGGGTCGGTCACCACCGCCTTGTTGCCCACCACCTGACGCGGGCCCGACTCGGAGAACGCCGCCTTCACCTTCACTTCGCCGCTCGACACGGTGATCGCCTGGCCGAAGCGCTCGTTGCGCCCGCCTTCGACGCGAATGAAGTGCGTGCCCGCGGGGACATTGCCTTCGGTCACCGGCACCATGCCGAGGTCGCGCCCATCGAGGAACACCGTCGAACCGCCCGGGCCGTCGACGTTGACGCTCCCGCGCGGCTGCTTGTCGAGGCGCTTCCTGGCCTTCTCGAATTCCCGCGTGAAGACCGGCGGGAAACCGGCCGGCAATTCGAAGTTCGGCGCGGTGAGGCGCGCCAGCGCGAGCAACGAGTCTTTCGCGGCCTTCTCTTCACCCATGCGGAACTGCGCGGCCGCCAGCTTCACGTAGCCGTCGGTCACCATCGCGAAGTCGGCGGTCGACGGGTCGGCGAGGATGCCCTCGATGGCCTTGTTCAGGCTCGGCACCGCGTCTTCGAAGCGCAGATCGTCGAACGCCTTTCGCCCCGCTTCGAGCGACGCCACGGCCTCTGCGCTCGGCTGCGTCCTCGTCGCGCCAGGTGTCGCGGCTCCGGGCACCGCCGCCTTCGTGGGAGGCGACGCAACGTACTCGAGCACGCCCGCGCGCATGCGCAGCTCTTCGACCAGCAGCGCGTTCCACTTCTGCGTCGAAGTGTCGGAGGTGCCTTCGCCATGCGTGAACGGCACCAACACCACGCGGGGTTTCTGCGCGACTGCCACCGAAGCGGCCAGCGCGCACATCAACGGAATGAGCCGGGACATGTTTGGAATGACTGATAAAACAACCTTCGCGCGCGCAGGGCAATTTCAGCTGCAAGGCACGCTCTTTTCCCCATGAAGCTGTCGCTCACCACACGCATTTTCCTCGGGTACGCGGTGGTGCTGGTCACCTTTGGCGCGGTGTCCATCTTCTCGGTGCTGACGCTCCGGCAGAACCAGTTGGAGATGCGCCTGGTCTCAGACGGCTACCTCGAACTGTCTCAGACGGTCGCCGCCATCGAGACGTTCCAGACCAATCAGTCGAAGGACACCGCCCGCCTGCGCGACGAAACCAACGTCGAGACGCGAAAGGCGCTGATTCGGCTCGCGCGCCTCTACTTCCCCGGGCTAATGGACGTGCGCCTGCGCGCCGGCAAGGAGACCGCGCAGCGCGTGCTGGAGTTCGCGCCCGACGCCGAGCGCCCCTTCGTCAACGACGTCAGCCGGAAGTTCGACGAGCTGACGACCCGCTTCGCCGAATACGAGGCCGAGGCCGATCGCGTCTTCACGATGCTCGAGTCGCCGAACCCCGATTGGGCCGCGGCGAACGAAGGGCTCGAGCGCCTGCAGTCGATGGAGAACGCGCTGGCCTCGACGATCCGCCTGATGCACGGCTCGCTGGAGGCGCGCATCCACGAGCGCGTCCGCCAGACGCAGGAACGGGAGCGGCGCACCGGCGTGGCGATCATCCTGCTGCCGGTGGTCGCGATCGGCGTCGGTCTGTTCGCCACCGGGTTCGCCGGGCGCAGCCTGCGGCCGGTTCGCACGTTGCTCGAGGCCGTCTCGCGCGTTCGCCGCGGCGACTACGAGGCGAAGATCGGCGTCGAAGGCGACAACGAGATCGCCCTGCTCTCCCGCGAGTTCGAGTCGATGGCGAAGTCGCTCAAGGAACGTGAAGCGCAGCTCCTGCGGGCGGAGCGGCTCGCCGCCGTCGGCCGGGTTTCAGCGCAGGTGGCGCATGAGATCCGCAATCCGCTCTCCTCCATCGGCCTCAACGTCGAGATGTTGAGCGATCAGCTCGACGCGACGCAGTTCAAGACCGCTGAAGACGAGAAAGAAGCGCACGATCTGATCGCTTCGGTCACGCGCGAGGTCGATCGGCTCACCGAGATCACCGAAGACTATCTGCGGCTCGCGCGACTCCCCGCGCCGGTGAAGCGCCCGGAAGATCTGGGCCGCCTCGTGGAGGAGGTGATGGGCTTCTCACACGAAGAGATCGAGCGCGCGGGCCTCAAGGTGGAGCTCGACATCGCGCCGACGCCGCTCCCGGTCTCGGCAGACGAGGGCCAACTGCGGCAGGTCTTCTTGAATCTGGTGCGCAACGCCCGCGAAGCGATGGCTGCGGGAGGAATTTTGCGCGTGAAGACCTCCGCCGCGGGTTCTCAGGTCGAAGTGGCGTTTACTGACACCGGATCAGGCATGACCGCTGAGGTAAAGGAGAAGTTGTTCGAACCCTTCTTCACCACGAAGCAGGGAGGCACGGGGTTGGGGCTGTCGCTGTCGCGGCAGATCGTCGAAGCGCACGGCGGACGCATCGACGTTGAGAGTGAAGTCGGCCACGGCACCACCTTCCGTCTGAGTTTTCCCCGTCTGTGACCCTCGCAGTCTTCAAAGACATTCTTCCCTCGGGCGTGAAGGTCGTCACCATCGAGACCCCGCATCTCCACAGCGTGATGTGCGCCGTCTATGTGCGCGTCGGCAGCCGTCATGAGTGCCCCCGCACCAGCGGCGTCAGCCATCTGCTCGAGCACTTGTTCTTTCGCGGCAGTCATCGCTTTCGCGATTCGGTGCGCATGAACGCCGCCGTCGAAGCCGCGGGGGGCAATCTCAACGGCGTGACGATGCGCGATTCGTCATACTTCTACACGCCCACGCACGCCGAGGGGCTCGAGGTGTCACTCGAGATTCTGGGCGACATGCTCTCGCGGCCCCGCTTCACCGGGCTGGCGACCGAGAAGCGCGTGATCCTCGAGGAGATGCTCGATGAGGTCGATGAGCGCGGCCGTGACGTCGACGTCGACAATCTGTCGAAGCGCGAGCTGTACGGCACGCACGCGCTGTCGCTGAAGATCGCCGGCACGGTCGAGAACGTGAAGAAGTTGTCGCTCCGCGACGTGCGCGCGCATTTCAAGCAGGCGTACGTCGGAGGGAACATCGTGGTCGCGGTCGCCGGGCCGGTGAAACGCGCGCGCGTCGTGAAGGCGGCGCGCAAGTCGTTCCGCCATGTGCCGAAGGGGCCCGGGCTGCGTGAGGTCTCACCGGCGCCGCTGGAGCCCACCGGCCCGCGCTTCAAGTTCGTCTCGCTCGATGAGCCACAGGTGGAGTTCCGCCTGAGCTTCCCGGTGCCTCCGGAGAGCCACGAAGACTCGGCGGCGTTGTCGCTGCTGCGCCGCGTGTTGGACGATGGGCTCTCGAGCCGGCTGCCGCACCGAATCGTCGAGCAATTGGGGCTCGCGTACTCGGTGGGCGCGACGATCGAGGCGTTTCATGACTCGGCGCTCTTCGAGATCGATGGCGCGTGCGCGCCGTCGAACGTCGCGCGCGTGCTGGAAGAATCGTTGCGGACCGTCGCGTCGCTTCGTCAGGGCAAGATCAGCCCCGCGGAGCTCACCCGCGCCAAGTCGCGCTTCGCGTTGCACGTCGACTTCCTGCAAGACGCGCCCGCGGAGCTGTGCGGTTGGTTCGGTGGCATCGAGCTGTTCCGCCCCGCGGAGTCGTTCGAAGCGAAGAAGGCCGAGATGCAGCGCGTGACGTTGAGAGACATGAAGCGCGTGGCTCAAAAATGGCTCGGACCTGAACGCCTGGTGCTCGTTGGCGTCGGTCCGCGCTCGGCGAAGAAGCCTTCGGAGCGAATCCTGAAGCGCGCGGCTCAACTCCTGAGCTGAATCTCCTGGGTCTGGGCCGCGACTTCATTTTCGGGCGTCTGAATGCGCTGAAAGCTACTTCGACGTGCGTTTCCCCGCGCTCGGAGCGTTTCCGCGCGCTGGAGTTCAGACCCCGAGTGGCCGATGGCCGTTTCAGCGGCCGCTCGACACGGTTTTCGTCAAACGGTCTGGCGAATCAGCGCGCTGAGGGCCGCGCGATCGACCTTGCCGGTCGCATTCCGGGGGATCGACTCCACCCGAACCCAGGCGCGCGGCACTTTGAACCCCGCAAGTCTGGCTTTCGACCAGGCGACGAGCGCTTCGTCAGACGTTTCGGTCGTCACCAGCACCGCCACCGGCACCTGACCCCACCGTTCATCGTCGCGGCCCATGACGGCGACATCGTGAACGCCCGGGTGCTCGCGGAGCGCGGCTTCAATCTCCGCCGGGTAGACGTTCTCGCCGCCCGAAACGATGAGATCGGTGCGGCGCGCGTAGATCTTCAGACGCCCACGTGAATCGAGGGCTCCGAGATCCTTCGTGTGCAGCCATTCACCGAGCCCCTTCGCGATCGTCGGCCCGCGAACTTCGATTTCACCCACTCCATCGGCGTCGGAGTTGATGATCCGCACCTCCACGCCATGCAACGGCGTGCCGGCGCTCTGCCCGTCGGCGTCTTCTGGCGATTCAGTCGTCACCTGACTGCACGCTTCGGTGAGGCCGTAGGTCTGCAACACGGGAATGCCCGAGCGACGTGCGCGCGCGAGCTGCGCCGAGGTCATCGGCCCGCCGCCGATCAGCGCCGCCTTCACGCCGGTGAACGGCTTCTCACCGCGCGCCTCGATGACGCGATCGAGCATCGTGGGCACGAGACTCAAATGCGTCACGCCCCGGTCGAGCGCATCGCACGCGCGCTGTGCATCGAAGGCCGTGTCGAGCACGAGCGACGCCCCGTACACCGCGCAGCGATACAGCATCGCCAACCCGCCGATGTGAAAGAGAGGGAGCACGCCGAACCAGCGCTGCTCGAAGGAACCGCCGAGCCGCAGCGCGTTCGCCTCGGCATTCGCGCGGAAGTTCGCCTGCGTGAGCTCGATGAGCTTGGGAACGCCGGTGGTCCCCGAGGTGAAGAGCCCGACGATCACCTGCTCGTCATCGAGCTCCACGGCGTTCGAGGTCGCGGGCTGCACGTCGAGCGCTCGCGCATTCGGGAGTTCCCCCAGTGAAACGCGCGGCTGTACGCGTTCCAGCAGTGGAACGATCTCGGCGTCGGTGAGCCGCGCGTTGATCGGCACCAGCGTCGCGCCGATGCGCGTGGCTCCGAACCACCACCACGCGACCTCGGGGCGATTGAGCGTGCGGATCGCGATTCGATCTCCAGCCTTCACCCCGAGCTCGAGCAACGCTTTCGCCGCGCCAGCCGTCAGCGCATCGGCCTGAGCCCAGGTGAAGTTCTGATTCCCGAAGCTGATCGCGAGATCATCGGGCTCCCGCTCCGCGGCAGTGGCGACGGGGCAACGCCGTTTCACGGCACGCCCCACCCCGTTGCTTGCGGCAGCGTGATTTCGCCACCAACGGGAGTGAAGGGATCGGCGTGAACGCCTTCGAAGAGCTCGACGGTCGACAGACCGTGCGCCCAATCGGCGCTCGGGAGCACCGCGGCGAGATGTGCAGCGGCCGCGCGAGCGATGGGGCCGTCCATCAGCGTCGTCACGTACGCGCTCATGCCCGACTCATGCGCCTGCTGCGCCAGCTTGAGCGAGCGAACGAGGCCACCGAGCGCCGCCGGCTTGAGCACGATCACGTCTGCGGCCGCGCGCGGGTCCTTTTCGAGCAGTCGCGGCAGCACGCCTGACAGCAACATCGTCTCGTCGGCCGCGATTCGGCACGGCGCGAGGTGACGCAGCCGGCGCAGCCCTTCGACGTCGTGTGAACTCACGGGCTGTTCACATACCTCGAGGCCCAACGCATCGAGCCCGCGGAGCGCGGAGCGCGCAGTCGCCTCGCTCCAGCCGCCGTTTGCGTCGATGCGGATGCGGACCTCGGGGCCGACCGCGCGACGGACCGCGAGCAGACGCTGCGCTTCGATCGAAAGAGGACGTGCAGCGACCTTCACCTTCACGACGCGGAAACCCTGCTTGACCGCGCGCTCCGCGGACGCAGCGAGGCCCGAGGCGTCGTCTCCTTCGAGCAGCGCGTTCACCGCGAAGTGCGAACGAAGCACGGGCGCGAGCAGCGTCGCGACCAGCACGCCCTTCTGAATCGCCACGTGCTCGAGCAGCGCGCACTCGACGGCGTGCCGCGTCGCGGGCGTCGCCGACAGTGAATCGATCGCGACCGCGACCTCTTCGACGGTGGTGGGGATCGAGGTGATGTCGAACTTCTGCAGCGCGGCCGACGCGGCCTCCGGAGTCTCCGTGCCGAACGACGCCATCGGCATCGCGTCGCCCCGGCCGGTGATTCCATTCGCCGAGAACGCGACGTGGAAGCCGATGCGGTTGTCCATCGGCCCGCGCGCGGTCTGAATCGGCTTCTTCAGCCGCAAAGTGAACGGAGTGATCTGCAGCTTCATCGTGAGAGTCCCGCGGCGAAGAGGAGGCCGTACACCATCTGCAGGCGCGCCGTGGCGGCGAGCGCGAGATTGAGCGCGGCACCCTGTTGCGTGAAGAGAATTCGGAGCGGCGGGCGCATCAGCGGAATCGCGAACCACGAAAGCAGCACCCACGGCGTGGCGACCCCGGCCGCCCACATCACCGGAGGAATCAGCGCGCTCACCACGAGGCAGGTGACGTATTCCGCGCGGCCAAAACGGGCGCCGAAGCGAACGACCAACGTGCGTTTGTTTGCCGCGGCGTCGGTCTTCTCATCGCGCGTGTTGTTCACCGCGAGCAACGCGACGCCCAGGAGCCCGACGGGAATCGACGCGAGCAACGCCGGCGTGCTCACCGCGCCGGTCTGAACGAAGTACGTGCCGCAGACCGCGACGAAGCCGAAGAAGACGAGCACGAAAATGTCGCCGAGCCCGTTGTACGCGAGCGGAAACGGCCCACCGGTGTACGCGTAGCCCGCGAGCAACGAGACGACGCCGACCACGAAGAGCGGCCAGCCCGCGACCGACACCAGATACATGCCGACGGCGAACGCGAGCGCGAAGCAGGTCATCGCGCCGGTGAAGACAGCGCGCGGGGTGAGCCAGCCCTGCTGCGTCGCGCGCGGAGGGCCGAGCCGGTCTGCGTTGTCGGCTCCGCGTTTGAAGTCGAAGTAGTCGTTCACCAGGTTGGTGCCGACCTGAATCAGCAGCGCGCCGATGAGACAGCCGAGCGCGGGCAGCCATTGAAAATGTCCGTCACGCCACGCGAGCGCGGAGCCCACGGTGACGGGGACCGCTCCGGCGACGAGCGTCTTCGGGCGCGTCGCGAGGAACCAGGCGGCGAGTCGTGAGGGAGGTGCTGCGGTCAAGGCGCCAACTCCTGCGGCTCGTGGAGCCATCTGGGCAAAATGAAATTGCGAACCTCGGCGGCGTACAGCGCCGGGCATTCGAGATGCGGCGCGTGGCCGACGTCCTTGAAGATCGCGCGCCATGACAGCGGCAGGTCGATGCTCATCTTTCGCGTCAGCCGCGCGTATTTTTCGTCTTGCGCGCCCGCGAGGAGCAGCGTGGGGACTCGCAAACCCTGCAACGTAGGCCACAGATCAGGCTGCGCGCCCTGCCCGAGCTCACGCAGCGCGCCCGCGAGCCCTTCGGCGGTGTGCGCGGTGCGGCGCGAACGGAGCGCGTCCTGCTCCACCTTGGGCAACGTGCGCAGACCGGCGAACAACGGCAGGTTTTCCCAGTACTCGACGAACGAATCGACGCCGCGCTCGACCACGAGGTCAGCGAGCGCCTCGTCAGCGCGGCGACGCAGCATGCGATCGCGACGACGGCGGTAACCCGGTGCGCACGATTCGAGAACCAGACGATCGATCTTCTGGGGGAAACGCGCGGCGACTCCGAGCGCGATGCGCGCACCCTGCGAGTACCCGATGAGCACCGTGGGCTCGTCGAGCATCGCGCCGATGGCGTCGAGGGTTTCGTCCCACGTCGCGACGGGAGTGCCCGAGTGGCCGGGAAGTTCGACCGATCGTGCGCTGAGAAAATCGCCGAGCAGCGGCTCGAGGTGCGCGAACGCGCCCGCGGTGCCCGCGAAACCGTGAATGAAGAGCGCCTGCGTTTCTCCGCGCCCCCAACGCTGTGTCTTGAGCGTCATGACAACGCCTCCGAGAGCCGCGCGAACAAGGCGCGGTGTGCATCGACATTCGCCCGGCGGTCGGTGCGCACTTCGATCAAGTGCAGACCTCCGGTGAGACTGGTCTTCATCGCGTCGCGGAACGAGTTCATGTCTTCCGGGCGATGCAATTTCGCGCCCGCGAGCGCCGCGACGTGGGTGAAGTCGGCGCCGTGCGGCGTGCCGAACAGGGTTTCGAAATGCGGCGTGCGATCAGCCACGGGCAGGAAGTGGAAAATGCCGCCGCCGTCGTTGTTCACGACGACCACGGTGAGGTTGAGCGCGTGTCTGCGGGCGATGAGCCACGCGTGGAGGTCGTGCAGCAGCGCCACGTCGCCGATCAGCAGCGCGGTCGGTTTGCCGGTGCCCGCGGCGACGCCGAGCGCGGTCGAGGTGATGCCATCGATGCCGTTGACGCCGCGATTCACGAACACGCGGAGCTTGTGATCGCTCGTCGCGAACGCGTCGACGTCGCGAATCGGCATCGAGCTGGAGAAGAACACCTGCGTCTCCGGCGGACATGACGCGATGAACTCGCGCGCGATGAACGGTTCGGTGAACGCTTCGCTCTTCGCGAGCGTGTTCAGCGCCTGTTCCTGCGCGCGCTGCCAGTAACCGAAGTACTCACGCTGCTCCGGGCGCGAATTGTCGGCCACGAGTTCCTTCGTGAACGGCAGCACCGCCGTCGCGCGATGGAGCGGGTCGAACTGAAACCCGTCATCGGTGAAGTGGAACTGCGTCGCGTTGCTCGCGTCGAGCCACTGCTGCGGAACTTTCGGAGTCAGCCCTCCACCGAAGCGCAGCACGACGTCGGGCTTCATCAGCTCCGAGAAGCGCGGGTTGCGAAGCAGCGCATCGGTGAGCGCGATGGCGCCGGAGAAACCGAACCGCGCGTTCGAAGAGGACTCCGCGAGCACGGGGAAGTTGGTCCTGGCCGAGAGCGTGTGAACCCATTCACCGAAGTCGTCGTCGCGCTCACGCGGGCCGCAGACGATCACCCCGCGCTTCGCGAGCGCGATCGCCGCGCGTACGTCACGCAGGTCGGCGACGCGTTCAGACTTCACGTGGTGCGTGACGATCGGGTTGATGATCGGCCCCGCGCTGCCATCGGGCGACGCGAGCGGTTCACGAAACGGAACATTCACGTGCACCGGGCCGCGACCGAGGGCGAGCAGCTTCGCGAGCACCGCGGGAACGTGCGCGAGTGAATCTTCTTCAGGCGCCGGGAACGCTTCGGCTCCGAGCACGTAGCGGCCGAACATGCCGACCTGCGCGATGGTCTGCGGCGCGCCGAAGCCGTGCAGCTCCCACGGGCGATCGGCGGTCAGAATCACGAGCGGCGTCGCGCCTTCCTTCGCCTCCATCATCGCCGGGAGGAAATGCGCGCCCGCGGTACCCGACGTGCAGATGATCGCGGCTGGCGTATGCGTCGACTTCGCGAGCCCCAGCGCGAAGAACGCAGCGCTGCGCTCGTCGATCACCGACCAGCACTTCACGTCAGAACGATCTGCGACCGCGAGCGCGAGTGGCGTGGAGCGACTGCCCGGCGCGACGACGAAGTGTTTGACCCCGCGCGAGACGAGCGTTCCAACGATCGTCGCGGCCCAGCGTTGATTGAGCGTGCTCACCGCGCGCCTCCGAGAACGGCCCACGACTTCCGTTCGGTTTCATTCCATTCGGCGTCGGCGGTGCTGCCTTGAACGACTCCCGCCCCGACGAAGATGCGAGCGCGCGTACCTTCGAGCAGCACGGAACGCAACGCGACGGCGAGCGTGACGCCCTTCGCGCCGATGGCCCCGACCGCACCCGCGTACCACCCGCGCGCGAAGCCCTCGTTGGCTCGCAGCCATTCGATCGACGTCTGCTTCGGAGTGCCCGAGACCGCGGGAGTCGGATGCAGCGCCCGCGCGACCTCGAGCGCGGTGCCCGACTTCAATCTCGCGCGAATCGGCGTGAAGAGATGTTCGACATTCGCGAGTGGCTTGATGACGGGCGCGCTGGGGATCTCGACGGCGTCTACAAACGGCGCGATCGCTTCGTGAATGCCGTTCACCACCGCGAAATGTTCACGCAGATCTTTGTCGCTCTTCAGCAGCTCAGCGCCCTTACCTGCCGCGCAGGTGCCGGCGAGTGCATCGATGGCGATCGATGAGCCGTTCGACTCAACCAACGTCTCCGGAGTCGCGCCGATGAAGGCCTGACCATCACGCCCGCGCACGAGGAACGTCCAGCAGCTCGGGTGACGCGCCTCGAGCGACTTGAGCAACCCGCGCTCCGAGCCCGAAAACTCCGCGTCGATCACGCGCGCGAGCACCAGCTTGCTGCACGCGCCCGATTGAATCGTCATCAACGCGTTCTCGACGAGCGTTCCCCACGCGGCGCGATCGCCGGGCCTGGTGGAGAACTCGTTTCCGCCCGTCGAGGGTTCCACTTCGCTCACGGCATCGAGCCGCGCCGCGAGCTGTTCGTCACTCGCACCGATTCCGAACGCCGCGAGCCACGCCTTCTTGCCGTCCCACCACGCGAGCACCTCGGGGAGCACCCAACGTTCACCGTCGAAGCCCTCCCATTCGCGCTCTTCATCGAACGCCCAGCCGCCGAACCACGGGCCCGGCATGCCTTCGTGCGCTTCGACACTCGTCGGCGCGCCGCGTCGCTCGTCCGCGACACCGATGCCCGCGGCGAAGATGCCCCGCGACGGGTTCGACCAGTAGACAGACAGCGCTTCGGGCCCGATACGGAGCAGCGCGCCGACCTGTGCCGGGCGAACCAACAGTCTGGCGCTCTCGTGTTTCACGGCTTCGGGTTGTCTTCTAAGCCAGCCACGCTATAGATGCATCACCGAGTTCAAGACGGCTTGAACTCATTGAACAGGAGTCAACCGTGGCGGTGCATGGAGCAAAAAAGGTGATGCGCGGGCCCGCTGACGAGACCGTGCGCGTGTCATTCGGGCACGGCATCACGCTGGGTGACGGCAGCTTCACGGTGATGGCCGGGCCGTGCGCGATCGAGAACACCGAGCAGCTCGACAAGGCGTCGAGCGCGGTGAAGACGCACGGCGCACA
>JBEHYH010000113.1:0-14398 GCA_048498275.1 Myxococcota bacterium
CCTGCGCGAAATCATCTCCGAAGACGACGTGCGTCAGGTCTACGCAATCCTCAAGGAGAAGGACATTTCGGTCGACTCCACGACGTGGAACCGCCGGTACCGCGAGTACATGGAGAAAATCAAAACGGGCTCCGTGTTCGAGATCGCCGAAGTGTTGCGCGACCTGTACCTGCTCAAGGGCGACAAGGATCTCTCGTTCGGTGAGCGCAAGATGCTCGACACCGCGCGCTCGCTGCTGATCAAGGAGCTGGCGTTCGCCAAGGGCGTCACCGAGCTCGATATCGAGGCCGACCTGAAGAAGATCTTCAACATCCCGGAGAACCCTCCGAAGATGAGCGAGATCACCGAGAAGCCGAAGAAGAAGAAGGAAGAGCCGAAGCCCGCGGCGGTCGTCGAAGCGGCTGACGCCGACGTCGAGGAGTGAGATGAGCGTCGCGTGAGCGAGTCTGAACGCGACGGCTTCATTGCAAAGCTCGAGGCTGATCTTCAGAAGAAGCCCCGCATCGGTCTGCTACCGCCAGTCGCCGCCGTCGCCCTCGTGGCGTCGCTGGCGCTGGCGGTTTCGTATTTCGACGACGTCTCGTATTTCTTCTCGAGCCGCGACCCGATCGAGCTCGGCGCCGAAGGCAGCTACCACTTCGATCGCGCGCTCACGAATCGCTATGCGCAGCTTCACGGCGTGCCGACGGTGCGTGGCTGGTACGTCGAAGAGGCCGCCGGCGCGTTCGTGATTCTCGGCGTGAGCGACACGCCCATCGCCGTGCGGCGCGTGACCTTCGAAGACGAGAACAAGCGGCTCGGCGACGGGAAGAGGCCGCAGCCGCGTCAGAACCCGTTCTTCGCGCGCGGGCGGTTGTTGTCGCGTGAGCAGGCGGGGAAATACGAAGAAGCGCTCCGTGAGTACGACGCGTGGAGCGGCACGAAGGTGCAGTGGTTGCTGCTCGCGGAAACGCCTCCGGGGAAAGACTGGGCGTCGGCGGCGATCTTCGGCGGGCTGCTCGCGTTCGCCGCGCTGAATCTGTGGTTGCTGAAACGCGGCCTCACCGGTCGCTGAGCTCTTCGATCGAAATCTGTTGCCGCACGGCGGCTCTGATCTCGACCTCGGAATCATTCGCTCGCGGATTGAGCACGTTCATCACGAGAAGAAACCGGCACGCAGACGCGCGGGGCTTCGGTCCGTCGGGAATCTCCAGGAGCGCGTGCCGCCAGCCATTCCGCTGCCCTCGAAGCGCTCGAGAACGATTCGTGTGAAGCCCTCGTTGAGGTGCATCTCGATGCGAGCGGGTTCGCGAAACTGGTGTCTGACTTCCATCTCCCGCCGTTCTCGTCAGTTCGCGTGCGCGGCGATCACCGGCAGCAGGGGAATCGGCTGTGCGGCGCGCGGTTCGACGGCGTTCCAATCGAAGCCGATGGCCTGCGCGATCGTCGCTGCGAGCTGTGACTGCGTGACGCGCGTCGCCGTGCGGCAACCGAGCGCGGGAATCTCCGGGCCCATCATCGCGAGCCACACGTTCTCGGAGCCGGCGATCTCCGACCCATGGTGTTTCCAGTCGTGAGCCCGCACTCCGCGGCCGTGGTCCGTCGTGATGATGAGCGTGGTGTTGCCCGCGTATTCCTCCAGCGTGTTCAGGTAACGCCACAGTTCCGCGATGATCGCGTCGGCGCGATGCGCGGCCTCGAGCGTCAAATCGTACCGGCCGGCGTGCGCCCATTCGTCGGTCTCACCCAGCCCGAGAAACAGCACGCGCGGCCGATTGGTGCGCAGCGATTCGCGCAGCGCCGCGAACGTCAGCGCGTCGAGCGCGTTGCCTCCGAACATCGGAGTCGTCGTGCGGAACAGCGTGTCGATGGTCGCGCGCGTCGGGCTCTGCACGTCATTCGCGAAGGGAGGATTCAACCCCGCGCGCACGTCGAGATGACTGCGCTCGACGTTGAAGATGCGATTGAACGTGTCCCACGTGGCGAACACCTGCACGTCGGTGCGCTGGCCGAGCCATTCGAGCACGGTGACGTTCTCATTCGGCCCGTGGCGATTGTTCTGAATCGCCGGGTCCGCGAAGCCGGTGAACATCTCCGCGTAGCCCGGGTACGAGCAGCGGGACGCGTTCGTCACGCGCATCGGGCTGCCGAGCGACGCGTCGCCGAAGACCTGGCCCTCGCGCGCGACCGTCTTCCAGAGAAACGGCATCAGCGCTTCACGTCGCGCGTCGCGGCCATCGCGCCAGTATTTGTCGACGAGCCCTTGTTCCTCTTCGACGCCATGCATGAGCGAGCGCTGCGCACCGTCGAAGACCTCTTCGGGGCGCAGACCATCGAGCGTCACCACCACCACGTTGCGTGGCTGCGCGAGGAGCATCGCCAGCAGCAGGGCATTCATGGGCGAGGAGACATAGGTGTTCGCCCCGGTGACAGCGGAAACACTTCGCGATCATTCGCGTAGCGAGCGTGTGTCGATCGACGGCACCGATTCGTGACGGCACGCACTCGTTGCTTGAACGAAATCGCGCGCGGCGCTTTTCAATCGCTCATGAACGAACTGCTCGCGTGGGGTGCGTTGCCGGTGGCGCTGCCGTTGCTGGTGCTGTGCGCGTCGCGGCTGGCTGGTCTGGTCTTCGTTGAACGCGTCGATCGGCTCGCGGCGACGGCGGTGTTCTCGATGGCGCTGGTGCACTTCAGCGTCGGAGCGCTCGGGACCTTCTCGCTGCTCTCCGGCCCGATGCTGCTCGCGCTGTTGGCGCTGTTGACCGCGCTCACGTTCGTGCGAACGGTGCCATCGAGCGGCGTGTTGCGAATTGCGTGGAGTGAAGGCAAGCCCGCGCTGCTGCTCGGCGCGAGCGTCGTCTTCATCACGGCGCTGACGGCGCGACTGCTCCCCGTCTGGCAGTGGGACTCGTTCGGCTACCACCTGCCGTTCGTGAACTTCGTGCTGCAGAACCATGGCTTCGAAGGCGTGCCGGAGGACCTCCGCTACATCACGACCTACCCGCACAACATCGAGCTCGGCGTCATCTGGCTGCGCGCGATGCTGCCCGATGATCGGCTCATCGATCTCGCGCAGATTCCCTACGGCGTCGCGGGCGCGGTGTTGACCGCCGCGATCGCCCGGAAGCTCGGTGCGACGCGGGGGCTCTCGATGCTCGCGGGCGCCGCGTGGCTCACGGTGCCGGCTGTCTTCCTGCAACTGCCGTCTGACTACGTCGATGTCGGCACCGCGGCCGCGTTGCTCGGTGCGCTGTACTTCCTGCTCCTCGTCGAGCCGCGCGTGTCGAGCCTGCTCACCGGTGGTCTCGCGCTCGGCATTTTTCTCGGCAGCAAACCCGCCGCCCCGCTCGCCGTCGCGTTCATCGGAGCGCTCGCCGCGTTCCGCGCGATTCGCGCGCGTCAGTTCGCGGGCATCGCCCTCGCAGGTGTCGCGTGTCTCGCGTTCGGCGCAGACATGTACGCGCAGATGTTGATGCGCCACGGAAACCCGGTGTGGCCGGTGGCGGTGAAGCTCGGGCCGGTGACGCTGCCGGGAGATCGCACGATGAATGATCTGCTCGCGGCCGGGAGTGCGCTGCCACACGCGACGGGTGGCCTTCTCGAGCGGCTCTCTGTTTCGTGGCTCGCGATCGGTACGAACCCCGTCTTCGACATGAAGCTCGGCGGGCTCGGCGTGTTGCTGCTGCTGTCGTTGCCGCTCGGAATCTTCGCGCTCGTTCGTCGCCGTTCTGCGTGGCTGGTCGCGATGGTGTTCGCGTGTCTCGTCGTCGCCGATCCATCGATTCCGCGCTACGTGCTCGCGTTCCCCGCGGTGCTGATCGCGCTCGCGGTGACGCAGGTGACGCCGCGGTTCTCGAAGTTCGCGATCGTCGCGTTGCTCGCGGTGAGCGTGTCTCAGGTCGGCTACGCGTGGCGCGGGCTCACCGGAGACGGTCCTGAACTCCCGGCCTATCTTTCGATGACCGAGGAACAACGCCGCGTCGCCGTCGGCCCGCATGGCCAGCCCGTCGACTACCCGCAGATGTGGAGCGAAGTCGGGCGCAACGAGACCATCGCATTCGATCTCGACTTCGAATTCCCCGGGTTGCTCTGGTCGCCTGATCTGCGCTTCCCGGTGCGCGCCGTGCCGTTCAACGCCGACAGCCGCGCGTTCGCGCGGTTCCTCTCGCAGAACAACGTGCGCGTCGCCGCGGTCGGGCCGCAGAACGCCGCGCTCCTCGATGCGTCATGGGAGCGCCTCTTCGAGTGCCGTTCAGCCGACTGCGCCGTCTACGTACGGCGTGACGCGTTCACGATGCGTTAAGGGCAGTACGCATCGTTCTTGCGCAGAATCGCTTTGCACGTGCCCGACGAGCAGTACGCGTCGTTGTCGCGCAGGTACGCTTTGCAGTCGTCGCTCGCGCAATACGCGTCGTTTTTTCTCACGATCGCCTTGCAGTCTTCAGAACGGCAGTACGCATCGTTCTTGCGGAGGATCGCCTTGCAGTCGTCGGTGTCGCAGTAGGCGTCGTTGTCGCGGAGCAGCGCCTTGCAGTCGCCCGAGTCACAGTACGCGTCGTTGTCGCGGAGCAGGCCGCGGCAATCACCGCCGCTCCATTGGCGATAGCCGTAGCCGCGAAGATTCCCGTGACCGGCGAGCAACAAGCCGGGCACCAACACGACGAGCGCTGCGAACCGGTGGAGTTTCATCGACGCGCACTCTCGCGCATCACGACTCAGGTCATCAACCCGCGACGGAACGCGGTGGCGGCGAGCTCGGCCTTCGAGCCGACCTCGAGCTTCCGGTAGATCGACTTCACGTAGGTCTGCACGGTGCCGAGCTGCAGCGTCATCGCCGTCGCGACTTCACGGTACGTATGACCTTCGCAGAGCAGGGTGAGCACTTCGCGTTCGCGCGCGGTGAGCTCCTCGCTGAGCTCCGCCTGCGGCAACGACTTCACCGCGTCCAACACGTAGCGCGCGACGCGCGGCGACATCGGCGCGCCGCCCGCTGCCGCTTCGCGAACACTCGTGACGAGCTGCTCGGGCGTGCCGCCTTTCAACAGATACCCGTGCGCGCCCGCGCGAATCGCCGCGAACACCGTCTTGGGGTCTTCGAACACCGTCATCACCACCGGGTGCGCTTCGGGCTGAAGCACGCGCACGCCGCGAACGACGTCGATGCCGCTGCCGTCGGGGAGGTGGAGATCGATCACCGCGACCTCGAACTTCAGCGACGGGAGCCGCTCGAGCGCGGCCTGCGCGCCGTGAAAAACACCGGAGACCTCGATGCGCGGCGACGCCTTCTCGAGCAGTGCTTTCATCGCTTCGGCCAGCGACGCGTCATCTTCCACGAGAACAACCCGGAGCATTGCTCCGATGTTTACATTGCGCGGGAAACGAGGCCAATTGGAGCGATGGATGACGCGAAGCGTGGGCTGTCTCCAGGGGGCTCGCTTCTCATCGGCGCGTTGGTGTGTGTCGCGGCGTGCGCGGCTCCGCTGATCGCGAGACTTCAGCAGCGTGAGCTCGGGCTGACGCTCGAAGCGCAGGCCGACAAATCGGTTCGAATCGTCGCGTCGCAAGATGCGCACGTGCCGGCGGGAACGCTGTCGTCTGTCGGCGGAGTGCAACTCGAGGCGGCTGACCTCATCGAAGAACCCGACTTCTTCGACACGTGGCCCGAGATGGAGCGCTTCTTCACGCGGCAGACCTCGCTGCATGAGGCGCTGCTGAAAGATCGTGTCTCTCTCACGGTCGATGGGACCGCGTACGAGCTCACCCCGCAGCGCGCGTCGATCGCGCGGCTCCCCACGGTCTTCTGGTTTCAGCTTCTCGTCTCCGCGGCGGCGATGCTCTTGTCGTTGTGGGTCTGGGCGCTGCGCCCGAACGAGTTCGCGGTGCGCGCGGTCGTCGCGCTCGGTGCCGCGATGTCGATGTCGGCGTTGCCCGCGGCGATCTACGGCACGCGCGAGCTCGCGCTCGATGGCGTCACCTTCCGCTGGCTCGACGCAGTCAATCACGCGGGCTCGTTTCTCTATGGCAGCGCGTTGGTCTGTTTCTTCCTCGGCTACCCGGTGCGCCTCGTCTCATCGCGCGTGATGGCCGCGGTGACGGCGTTCTTCATCGCGTGGATGTTCTGCGACATCGCGCGGCTCGTACCGAATCAAGACTGGGCCTACCGGATCCCCACGATGATTCAGATGTCGAGCGCGCTGATTCTGGGAATCGTGCAGTGGCGCGCGACGAAGGGCGACCCGCGCGGCCGCGTCGGCATTCGCTGGCTCGGGGTCTTCCTGTTGCTCGGCTCCGGCCTGTTCGTCTTCACCGTCGTGGCGTCGAGCTTGCTCGGCTGGGTTCCTCCGACGGCGCAGGGCTACGCGTTCGGCTACTTCCTGTTGATGCACGCGGGCTTCACGCTCGGGCTGCGTCGTCATCGCCTCTTCGAGCTCGATGAATGGGCGTGGCGGTTGCTCTTCTGGGTGCTCTCCGGGGTCGCGTTCGTGCTCGCGGACGCGGCGCTCATCGTGTGGCTCGACGCGAATCGCGCGGTGTCCACGGGCGCGCTGCTGCTCGGAGGCGCGTTCATCTATCTCCCGCTGCGCAGTTGGCTCTGGTCGAAGGTCGTCTCGCGCCGCGCGCCTGCTGAGCACGAGGTCTTCGAGTCAGTGCTCGGCGTCACCTTCGCGACCGGGCCCGCGCAGCGTGAAGAGCGCTGGCGCGCGTTGTTGCAGCGCTTGTTCGAACCGATGGAGCTGCGCGCGCTCGCTGATGGCCCGCCGCAGCCGACCATCGGCGACGACGGCGTGCGGCTCGATGTGCCCGCGTGCGGAGACATTCCCGCGCAGCGACTCGATCTCCCCTGGCGTGGCCGTGGGCTCTTCGCGCCGCGGGACGCGCACCTCGCCGGCCAGTTGGTGAAGCTGCTCAACGAGGCTGGCACGCAGCGCGAAGCCTTCGCCCGCGGCGTTCGCGATGAACGTCATCGCATCGCGCGCGACATGCACGACGATCTCGGCGCGGGGCTGCTCTCGACGCTGCATCAGCACGATCTCGACGCCACCCGCGACGCGATTCGTCAGGCGATGGGCGACGTGCGCTCCATCATCAACGAGCTCTCGGACAAGCCGGTGTCGGTGAGCGAGCTGCTCGCGGAGCTGCGCCTCGAGACCATGCGCCGCCTCGAAGCCGCGGGCATCGCCGCGGAATGGCCGGTGACGACGCGTCGCGATGGCTCCCTCGCCGCGCACGGCGTGTACCGGCACTGCACCGCGATGGTGCGCGAGCTCACCTCGAACGTGATTCGTCATTCAGGCGCGAAGCACGTGCGCTGCAGCGTCACGCTCGAGGAACAACGCCTCTCGTTCACCATCATCGATGACGGCCGGGGCTTCGAAGCGGGCAAAGAAGGCAACGGCCTCAAGAACCTGCGCCGTCGCGCCGCTTCACTCGGCGGCAGTTTCGTCATCAGCAGACACGCCAACGAAACCACCGCGCGAATTGAAGTCTCACTGAAAGGTGAAGCACCACAGGAAGCCCCCCCTCCTCCCCGTGGCCCGTAGGACCATGGCGGAGTGGGGTGGATTCTCCATCCCATGAGTATGGGAGCCGCGCCTACTTGCCGCGGAGCTTCTTCGCCTCGGCGGCGCACTTCTTCGAGAGGTCGGAGAGCAGCATCTGCTCCTTGCCGACTTCGAAGAAGCGCTCCTTCAAGTCGGGGTAGCGAACGGCGGCGGTCACCGCGTCGGCCGCGCAGTTCTCATACGCGGTGAGCTTCTTGTCTTTCGCGGTCGCGGCGAGCGCCTCGGCGTACGACTTCTTCGGGCGATCTTCGACGAACACCAGCCCCGCGAGCGGCTTGATGAGCGGCTCGACTTCGGTGAGGCGGCGGCCGCATTCGCCGATGGCCTTGGCGACGTTCGAAGGCAGCCCCGCGATGACGACCGCGAGCTTGCCGAACTGCGGCTGGTTTTCCTGAATCGCCTCGCCCTTGCTCTTGCACGCCTTGAAGTGCGCCTGCGCTTCTTCGTACTTCGCCTTCTGCTTGCGGATGTCGCCGATGGCCGACGCGGCCTCATCGAACGCGGCGATGCCGGGGTTCAGCTCGTCGGTGGTCTGCCGGCGAATCTCGCGCTCTTCCTGCGCGGCGAGCAGCGACTCCTGACGCTTCTGGAGCTCGTAGTACGCCTTGTCGACCGCGCTCGCGAAGCTGCCCGCCTGCTGCGCGAGCTGCTGCTTGCCTTCGATGAAGGCGAGAATGCCGTCGTACTGCTTGAGCGCCCCCTGCACGTCGGCGTCGGTCGACGCGGGCGCGCGCGCGGCGGTGACCTTTTCCTTCAACTCATCCAACTGGGCGCGGAGCTCGTTGCGCGACGCCGCGGCGAACAGTTGCAGCTTCTTCGCGTCGATCTTCTTGCCGAAGTCGGTGACGCGCTTGCGCACCTCACGGTCATACGCGGCGTAGCCACGGTCCTGCTTGGTCAGCTCCGTGCCCTGGTCGAGCGCTTCGGTGATGCGCTTCACGGCGTCTTCCGCCTGCTTCACGGTGTCGTCGCCGGCGTCTTCGTTGGGGAAGGTGTCGACGATCTTCTGCGCGTTGTTGCGCGTGGTCTCGACCTTCGCCTGCTGCGCGGCCACGTCGAGCTCGGTGCGGCGCTTGGTGATGGTCTGCTTGCCTTCACGTTCCCACGCGCGCGCGTCGACGATGGCGGCAGCCAGGAGCGGATTCTTCGGGTCCAACGGCTCCAGCGTCTTGGTCAGCACCAGCAGCGAGCTGTTGGCGACGGCGAAGTCGTCATCGCTCGGCGCCTTGCGGTCCAGCTTGCCCAGCGCCGCGCGGAACTCCTTCACCGCCGTGGTCAACGTCGCCTGCTGGCTCGCCGCGCTCACTTCGCTGCGGCGCTTGGCGATCGTCGCCTTGCCCTCGCGTTCCCACGCGCGCGCGTCAGTCACCGCGGCGGTGAGCAGCGGGTCTTTCGCGTTCATCGGCTCGAGCGTCTTCTGCAGCACCAGCAGCGAGCTGTTCGCGACCTGGAAGTCTTCGTCGGTCGGCTTGCGGTCCAACCTGGCGAGCGCGTTGCGGAACTCGCGCTGCGCGAGGTCGAGCGACTTGAGCTGCAACTGACCTTCGACCTCGGTCAACGTGGTGTTCACGGTGGCGACGTACGCGCCGAACTCTTCAGAGCGCTCCGCTTCCGACGCGTACTTCTCGAGCGTCTTGCGCGCGACGATGGCAATCGTGCGCGCCTCGGCGAGCTGATCTTCGGCCGGCTTCTTCTGCCGCACGACCTTGAGCGCGCCCGCGAGATCCTTCGCGGTGGGCTCGATCTCGGCCTTGAGGCGCGCGACGCCGGTCTTGCTCCAGAGCTCGTCGGCCTTCTTCTTCGACGCGACGAGGTTCGCGCGAGTGGTCGCCGCGTAGGGCCCGTAGTTCTTGTCCTTCGACTCCAGCACCTTGCCTTCGTCGAGCCGCGTCTGGAGCGTCTTGCCCAGCGTCTCCACGTTCTTGAACTCGGCGTCGGTCGACGTGGGCTTCAGCGCGTTGAACGCCTCGGTGTACGCGGCGCGGGCTTCTTCGACGCGCGCCTTGTGCTTGCCGCCTTCGAGCGCGGCCCACTTGGTGTCGACGGCGTTCTCGGTCTTCGCGAGCTCGGCGTCGAGGCCGGCCACGAACTTCCCGAAGTCGGCGTCTTGCGAAATGAACTGACGCGCGGGCTCGACGGCCTTGCGCACGTTGGCGATCGCCGCGCGCGTGTTCTCGAAGTCAGCGGCGCTGGGCTCCTTCACGTCGGTCGCCTTCTGCTTTTCTTTCAATTCGGCGACGGCGGCGTCGATGGTGCGGCGGTTGTTGAAGATGTGCATCTTCGCGCGGCGCGACTCGATGTAGTCGCGCTTCTCGCGAACCTCCTTGCGCGCGGCGAGCGCGTTTCGCGCGTAGTCGAGATCATTCGGCTCCTGTGCGGCACCGGAGTCGATCGCATCCTTCACCGCCTCCACCGCCGTATGCGCAGCTTCGAGATCAGCGAGCACGGGCGCGTCGCCTTCGATTTTCTTGATCGCCGCGGCGAGGTTGGCGCGCGCGGTCTCGAGGTTCTTCGCGGCGGTAGCGACATTCGAGGCGGGAGCAGTGGCGGCTTGTGCGGAAACAGCGCCGACGACGACGACAACCTGCGCGTATGTGAGTCTCATGGAGGCTTCGGGTTTTACCAGCCCACGGACGGCTGGTGCGCGCTAAAGCAGGGCCTCATGCGCTTTGACACCCTCGCGATCCACGCTGGGCAGGAGCCGGACCCGACGACGGGCGCGATCATGACGCCGGTCTACTTCACGTCGACCTACGTGCAGGACGGGCCGGGCGGGCACAAAGGCTACGAATATTCGCGCACGAAGAACCCCACGCGCGTCGCGCTCGAAGGCTGCCTCGCGGCGCTCGAAGGCGCGAAGTACGGCGCGGCGTTCGGGTCGGGGTGCGCGGCGAGCGACATGTTGATGCACCTGCTGTCGGCGGGCGATCACGTGGTGTGCAGCGATGACGTGTACGGCGGCACGTTCCGCCTGTTCGACAAGGTCTTCGCGCGGCACGGCATGACCTTCTCGTTCGTCGACATGACGAAGCGCGAGGAGATCGAGAAGGCGATTCGCCCGAACACCAGACTCATCTGGGTCGAGACGCCGACCAACCCGATGCTCAAGCTCATCGATCTCGAGATGGCGGCGGACGTCGCGAAGAAGCACGAGCTCATCTCGGTCTGCGACAACACCTTCATGACGCCGTACTTCCAGCGCCCGCTGGAGTTCGGCTTCGACATCGTCACCCACTCCACGACGAAATATCTGAACGGGCACAGCGACGTGGTCGGCGGCTTCGTGTGCACGTCGAACAAGGAGCTCGCCGACAGAATCTATTTTCTTCAGAACGCGGCGGGCGGCGTGCCCGGCCCGATGGACAGCTTCCTCGTGCTCCGCGGCGTGAAGACCCTGCACGTGCGCATGGATCGCCACGTTCAGAACGCGGAGAAGATCGCCGGGTTTCTGAGCACGCACCCGAAGGTGAACAAGGTGACGTGGCCCGGGCTGACCTCGCACCCGCAGCACGCGCTCGCGAAGAAGCAGATGAAGGGCTTCGGCGGCATGATGACCTTCGACCTCAAGGGCGGCCTCGAGGCGGCGCGAAAGTTCCTCAAGGCGGTGAAGATTTTCGCCTGCGCGGAGTCGCTCGGCGGTGTGGAGTCACTCATCGAACACCCGGCGATCATGACGCACGCGTCGATTCCGAAGGAGAACCGCGAAAAGCTGGGCATTACCGACGGGTTCATCCGGTTGTCTGTCGGCATCGAAGACGCCAACGATCTCATCGACGACCTCAAGGCCGCGTTCGACGCCGCCTGATTCACGGAGTCACGTCACGTGTTGTCTCTCCTCGTCACGCTGCTGGTCACCGCGCCCGAAATTCCGGCGCAGTGTCAGGGGCCTGCCGCGCGCGAGATGGGGCCGCTGACGCAGTTCGCGCAGACCAGCGGTTCGCTGTCGGTCGGGTTGGACAGCGTCGCCACCTGGTGCTTCGACTCCAACGGCGCGTGGACCGGTGGCGCTGAAAAAGCGAACCCGAAGGCCACGCCGATGGAGGACTGCAAGAAGGCGATCGAGTCGTGCGAAGCCGCGAAGAAGACGGTGTCGGCCGAGGCGCGGCAGTTGCTCTTCGACACCTTGAACGAGATGAACCAGCCGTTTCTCGGCGTGAAATATCAGCCGAAGCGGAGCGGTCTCGGTGAGCGTCCGCCGGAAGGCGCGGATTGTTCGGGGCGCGATCGCTCGTTGCTGTTCTCGTCGGCGCAGGCCCGTATGGATCTGGCGCGGCTCGCGAGCGTCGTGCAGAACGAATACGCGAACTACCGCACGTGGCTGTTCTCGGAGGGGCTCAAGTGCGCGCAGCAGGTCGCGCGTGATGAGAAAGACCCGACGCGTCGTGGCGTGGCGATCGATTCGAAGGTGAAGGGCGGAGGCACGCAGCAGGTGCCCGGCGGTGACGATGCCGGTGTTCGCACGGTGATCACCGGTGCGCCGGTCGACGCAGGCGTTCGGTTCACGAGCACGCCGGTCGATGCGGGCACTCGGGTCGTGTCGCTGCCCGTCGATGCGGGGGCGCGCGTGATCGTGGCGGCCGCGCCGTTCGACGCCGGCACGCGCGTCACGGCAGACCAGGTGCCGACGATGACGCAGTTGATGACGATGCCGGTTCAGACCGGCACCTACGTCGGCGGGCCGACCACTGAACGTGAACGTGCGCTCGCGTCGACGATGATCGAGAAATGGCGCTACTTCCTTTCGGAGCAGCAGAAGATCGAAGGTGATGTTGATTGGGTTTCAGGGTTCATGGCCTCGCGGGAGCTGCGTGATTGCCGCTGTCCGCTCCCGCGGCCGGTGCCCGGAGACGTCGTGCGGCGCCTCGCGAACAACGATCGCGTGCAGTTGTTGCAGCAAGACGATGAGCGCAACACGAAGTGCGAGCTGTGCCTGCTCGATTCGTACCCGAAGTGGAAGGTGCGGGCGCAGAAACAGTGCGCGTTGCTCGCAGAGCTGACGCCGTACGAAATCGAAGTGCTGCAGCGAAGTGATGACGGCAACGGGTTGCCTCCGCGCTGTGTCGAGCTGGCGAAGAAGAAGCTCGAAAACCCGGCGACGCCCGCGATGCGTACCGGCGTGGTGAGGCTCGGCCCTGACGATGCGCCGCAGCAGGTCGTGCAGAAGCAGGCGGTGGGTGGCCACTTCATCGTGATGCAGGTCGATGCGGGAACCCCCGAAGTCGCGCCGGTCGTGCAGCAGTCGGCTCCCGTTCAGCCGATGACGACGGTTGTCCAGAGCGCGCCCATCGAGCGCCCGTCAACGCCCGCGCGTGAGACCGGCCGCGTGTACCTGCACGTGTCGATGAGTCGCACCTGCATGGCCGAAGTGCTGCTGCCGCAGGCCATCGCGCTCCACGACGGCGACGTGTTGCAGCTTCCCCTCGGGGTGCCAGAGCTCACCGTGCGCGGCGCGTGCGGCGGCACCGCCGAGCTCCTGTATGGCAAAGAGGAAACCCCCAGAGCGTCCGAGCCGTTCTCGTCGGACAAACCTGTGACCTTCAGATTCGCGAAACGAAATGAGTGAGCTGCCGGGAAAATTGTTCGCGGGCGTGTATGGCCGCTTGTTGAAGGAAGACGTGACACCCGCGTTGTCGGAGTCGCTCGCGCGGAGCGGTCTCGAGCTGCACGCGCTGAAACCGGCGTACCCGAAGTCGCAGTGGTTCAGCGCCGCGGCGCTCACGGCGAACGCGCTGTTTCCGAACGACGCGCCCGGTGAGCAGTTGCGCAAGTTGGGCGCGCACGTCATCGGCTCGCTGCAGTCGCGGGGCGTCTTGAAAGGCCCGTGGCTCTCGATGGCGAAGCTCCTCGGGCCGCGGCGCGCGCTGAAGCAGGCCTTCGAGTTCGCCGATCGCAGCCCGGTGAAGGTGTCACTCACCGAGCGCTCGAAGACCGAGTTCGAGTTCTTCATCGACGCGGCGGAGCAGCCGGAGTTCTTCGTCGGCCTCCTCGAAGCCGCGGTGCTCGCGCTCGGGGCGAAGCGGCCCGTGGTGCGTGCGCTCCCGCAACCCGGCACGTTCCTCGCGAGCTGGAACTGATGTCTGACTTCGCGAATCGCCTGAAGAAGAACGCGAAGCCGCGCTTCGCGTGGGCCGCGAAGGAAAAGACCGACGCGTTTCGGCTGTACGATCTCGACATCCCCGAATGGCCGTTCGCCGTCGACTGGTACGCCGGGTACGCGCACGTCATGGAATACCCGCGACGCAAGCAGCTCCGCGACGGGTCGCTCCAGGAAGCGCGAGAAGAAGTGACGCGCGCGGTGGGTGACGTGCTGGAGTTGCCGCGCGAGAAGATCTTCAGCAAGACGCACGAACGCGGTGGCGAGCAGTACGAGCGCGTCGGCGCTGAATCGAAGAAGGTCGTCGTCAGCGAGCACGGGCTCAAGCTCGAGTGCAACCTGTCTGACTATCTCGACACCGGTCTGTTCCTCGATCACCGCGTGACGCGCGCGCGGGTGCGGAGCGAAGCGAAGGGCCTGCGGTTTCTGAACCTGTTCGCCTACACCGGCTCGTTCACGGTGCACGCGTTGGCCGGTGGCGCGGCCGAGACCACGACGGTCGACCTCTCGAACACCTACTGCGAGTGGGCCGAGCGCAACTTCGAGCTCAACGGTTTCAAGGCCGGCCCGAAGCACCGGGTGATTCGCGATGACTGTCTCGCGTGGCTCGAGAACTGCCGCGCGGAGTTCGATCTCATCGTGTGCGACCCGCCGACGTTTTCTTCATCGAAGAAGATGGGGCGGCGCTTCGAGATGCAGCGTGATCATCGCTGGCTCATCGACACCGCGCGCGCGCGCCTCTCGAAGGCCGGCGTGCTGT
>JBEHYH010000114.1:0-14243 GCA_048498275.1 Myxococcota bacterium
GATGCCAGGCACGTTGAATTGGGAAGTCACCGCAGCACAACTGCTCGACATGGAGCCGCGCCCGAGCGTGATTCTCAACGCCCGCGGCGTGGTGGTGCTCGCGAACCAGACCTTCCGCATGTTGTTGGAAGACGGCGCTCCGCTCGAGCGCGCGCGCTTCGTCGACGAGATCGTGCGACCTGCCTCTTCCACCGCGTTGCAGATCGCGCTGAGCGAAACGCGGGCCGGCAGCGTCTCGCGCACCCTCCTCGGGCTTCGTCGCTCGCGCTGGGCGTGCACGCTGGCCGTCGAGCTCCGGCCGCTCAGCAGTGGTGACGCGCCGCCGGTGCTGGTCAGCGTGGTCGACGTGAAGCCTGACCGTGTCGAGGTGCCGCTCGAGCCGATCAACGGCGTCGTCTACGAGGTCGAATTCGACGGGAAGGGCTCCACCGGGCGCGTGCTCGGGCTGGCAGGTCAGTTCGCCGGGCGCACCGACGCGCCATGCTGGGAGCGCGTGTTCGGCCGCGCTACGCCGTGCGAGATCTGCCCGGTGACGAGGTTCGGCGAGCGACGCCAGGCGACGGCGGTCGCCCCCGGGCGAGACAAACGCTTCACCGCGACGCTGCTCACGGCCGAGCGCCGGGCGGGCGGCGTCGCGCGCGTATCGGGCACCCACGTCGACGAACATTCGCTCGCGCAGCTGGTCGACGCGCGCGTCATGCATCTGGCGCGTCAGGCCGGCCTGACCTTGCGCGAACAGGAGGTGCTGTCGCTGCTCCTGCTCGGCCGCTCCCTCTCCGAGATCGCGAAGGCCTCCGACATCACCGCGCGCACCGCGAAGTATCACCAACAAAACCTGCTCAAGAAGCTCGGCGCAGACTCTCGCCACGACCTGCCGCGGCTCCTTCTCTAGCCGGCGCGCCCGCCAGTCTCTTCACCATGAGCCCCTCTCCGCGTCAGCGCGCAACTCCACCTCCGCATGCACAACTCCTTTCGCCAGCTGATGTTCGCGCTCGCCGAGAACGAGGACCGCAGCGTGATGTTGAGCGTTCACGGCGAGCTGGGCGTGGGTGGTGTGTTCTTCGATCACGGCCGCATCGCGTGGGCCGCGGCACCGGGCACGCGCCGCTTTCTGTCGGGCCGTCTCGTCGCGGCCGGCGTGTCGGCGAGCGCCATCGACGAGCTGGTGCGCACGGCGCGAGACACGCAGGTGCCGCTGGGCCGGTTGGTCGTGCAGCGCGGGCTGATGACGCCGGAGACCTTCACCAACGTGCTGTTCGAGCACACCGTCGAGTCGCTGAGCGCCATGGCCTCGCAGCGCATCGACAGCGTCGACACCCAACCGAGGGTCAGCGGCAGCTTCGCGATGGCCGACACCTTCCCCGTGGTGCCGGTGCTCGCGGAGTCACTGCACCGCCTGCGCCCCTCACGGCTCGAAAGCGAAGCGCTCCTCGACCCGGAGCAGACCGCGGTGGAGATCTCGGTCGTCGATGGCACCGCCTTCCCCGTGAGGGTGCTGAGCAAGGGCGCGCCGAGCCTCTCGTCGTTGCTCGCGCTGACCGCCGAAGCGCAGGTGGTGATGGAACACACGCGCGCCGGCACCATGTGTTTCCGCCGCGGTGCGCGCTGCTGGTCAGTCTCTGGAAATCAAACGTCGTTCGTCGTCAGCGAAGGGCGCACGGCCCTCAGCTTCTCGTGGATGCTGGGCCAGAGCGGCCTCTGACGCACCCGTTGTGTAGTCGCAGTCCATCCCCCCCAACCAAGGCAATGAACGTCATGAGCAGCATCAAGCAGACCCTGGAAGAGTTGATGAAGATCGAAGGCGCCATCGGCGCGTGCATCGTCGATTTCAAGAGCGGCATGGCGCTCGGTTCGGCTGGCGGCGGGCCCACGCTCAACATCGAGATCGCCGCGGCCGGCAACGCCGAGGTGATGCGCGCGAAGATGAAGGTGATGGGCCAGCTCGGCCTCAAGGAGCGCATCGAAGACATGCTCATCACGCTCAACACGCAGTACCACGTGATTCGCCCCCTCACGAGTCACCCCAACCTGTTCGTCTACATGGCGCTCTCACGCGCCGGCGCCAACCTCGCGCTGGCCCGTTTCAAGATTCAGGAACTCGAGAGCGGCCTGCAGCCGTGAAGTGACGGCGCGCCGGAGCCCACGCCGGGCTCCGGCACACCGCCGCCGAGCACGAGCCCGAGCGCAGGGCTGCGGACGTGGCCGGCGACCGGGTGAGAACGACGGCACGCCTGGCATCGCGCAACACGCGCGCGCTCGGTGTCGATCTACTTTGCGGCTTCTCGCACCTGCATCGACGGGTCGCGCTCGCGGATCGCCTCGAGAATCAGCGGAAGCTCTTTCGGCGGCTTCGCCTTGAGCGCCGCGATCGCGGCCAGTCGACGCGTCTCGCCCTCTTTCACGCGCTGAGCGATTGAATCGTCGCCACACCTGCGCGCTTCGGAGTTCGCGGTGAGCAGCACGAGCTCGGCGTCACGGAGCCGCGCTTCGGCCAGCCGGCGCGTTTCGCGCGCGCGCATCAGGAACATCGCGATGTCGTCGGGGAACTCGTTCTTCTCCTTCGACGCGACCTCGATCGCGTCCGCGGCGAGCCGGGAAAGTTCGAGCGCTCCACACAGTTCACGGCTCACCGCGAGCGCCGTGCTGGCGGTCGCTTCGGTTTCACCGTCGATGCGCGCCTTCGCCCACGCCGAGAGCTGCCGCGCCACCACCGCTGAGGCGAAGAACTGCCGGCGCTCGGCGCGAATCTGCGTCCACCGGCGGAGCACCAGCGCGTCCGGGCTCTGGGGATCCCACATGCGCTGGTACTCGGCCGACGCACGATCGAGCTGGCCGGTGAGGTCGAGCAACACCGCCATCGTCAACACCAACTGCGCGTCGCGCCCTTCCACCGACAGCGCCTCGATCCGCGTGGCGACTTCGTATTCGGCGATCTTGCGAGGCAGCGCCCGGAGCACCCGCCCCAGCGAATCGAACGCCCGCTGCCGAGAGAGCTCACTGCGCGCCGTGCGGAGCTGATCAATCAACGGGTCGATCACCAGCACCGAGACCTGCGAACCCATTTCTTCGGCGGCCTGCCAACGGTCCATCGAATCGGGAGCGTTGAGCGCTCTCTTCAGATCGTCGAAGGAACGCAGCGAGTGGCCCGCGAAGGCCTGCGCGATGCGCTCGTCCTTCGACGACTCCAGCGCGGCGAGCTTCTCGGCGCGCGCGAGGTTCGCGGGGAGGTCCTTGAGATCTTTCGCGAGCGGGTTCCGCCCCGCGACCAACCGCGCTTCGTTGAGCGCCCCCGACAACAACAGCCCATCGAGCTGCCGAGACAGGAGCTCGCGCTTCGCGTCATCACGATGCCGGCCCGCGGGGAAGTCACGAAGGTACGCGTACAGCGCCTGCGCGGTGCTCGCGTCGTTCCACCGGCCGTCGTCGATCTTCGCGTTCGCGGCCTCCACGCGCGGGTCATCAGGGTGCTGCTTCACCAGCTTCTCGAGCGCGGCGCGGTCATCCGAGGTGACCAGCTCAGCGAGTTCGAGCTTCGAGAGCTTCGCCTCGGCCTCCTCGCGATGCGCCCCATCGGGGTGATCGCGGAGGAACTGCCGCCAGGCCGCCGCCGTGTTCGCCGCGTCGGCGGTGTTGAAACGCAGTGCCTCGAGCAACGCGCGCGCCGCGGGCGCATTCGAGCCTTCGGGGAACTCGTCGAGGTACCGCTTGTACGCCAGCACCGAGTGCGTCTTCCGCGCCTGGTCGAACGAGAGTTCTTCGATCTTCTGCTCGGCGAGGCCGGTGTCGGGGCTCTCCGGGTGCTCGCGCAGGTAGTGCTTCCAGCCCTCGACGGTGTTGACCCGCCTGGCCTCTTCGATGTGGCCCTCGCAGCCGGCGAACACCAGCAACGCGAGCGCGGCGGCGCGCTTAGACATAGCGCTGCTCGAAGAGCTTTCGCAGGTCGGCGTTGCGGCGCAGCAGGTTCAACGTCAGCTCCGCGTGGCCCGGCACGTAGCCATTGCCGACGATCATCTGCACGTCCTTGCCGACGCCTTCAGCACCCAGCGCGGCCGTCGTGAAGCTGGTGGCCATCGAGAAGAAGATGACCGTGCCTCCGTCGCGCACGCTCAAGATCGACGCCATCTCGGTGTTGGGCACCGAGGCACAGTTCACCACGAGGTCCGCGAGCGCGCCGCCGGTGAGCTTCGAGACGGTCTCCATCACGTCGACGCCCTGAGTCGCATCGACGCGCGCGATGTCGTCACAGAGGCCGAGACCTTTGAGCGTCTCGAGCGCGGGCTGTGAGATGTCGAGCGCGATGAGCTGGCCCTGCCCCTTCATCGCTTCACGCGCCTGCGCGAGGCACAGCGCGCCGCTCTTGCCCGCGCCGAGCATCACCACGCGCTGACCGGGCTTCAGGTAGCGCGCGACGAGCGCCGGAGCGCCCGCCACATCGAGCGCCGCGAGCGCCAGCGTGTCGGGCAGATCATCAGGCAGCTTCGCGTAGATTCCGGAGGCGAACAGAATCGCGCGGCCCTTGATGTCGAGGCGATCGATCTCCGGCTTCACCGCGCGCACCTCGTCGATCACCAGCGGCGTCAGCGTGAGGCTCACCAGCGTGGCGATGCGATCGCCGGGCTTCAGCGTCTTCGCCGCCGGGTGTGATGGAGAAATCTCCGCGACCCGGCCGATCAACATGCCGCCCGAACCGGTGACCGGGTTCTGCATCTTCCCGCGCTCTGCGACGATGGCGCACACGGCGTCGACGACCTTCGCGGGGTCTCCTTGTGCGGCGTCCTTGAGCTGCTTGAACGACGCGGCGTCGATGTTGAGGCTCTCGACGTCGATCAGCATCTCGCCGTCGCGGAGCGGCAGCGAGGGGTCAATCTTGCGAGCGCGCTGCGGGAGCACACCCTTCTCGTTCACGACGCGGCCGAGTCCGTACTGATCCATAAAAAAACCTCTCCCTGCGGTGAGCGGGGAGAGGTCAGCCGGGGCGCCGTAACTCCCCTGCTTGAAAGCGAATCAGAACGTGTATTGCACGCGGCCCGCGAACGTCAGCGCGCTGATGTTCGGGCCGAGAATGAAGCGGTAGCCGACGTCGAGACCGACCGAGAAGTGGTCGACCATGGTCGCGAACTCGAGCGCCGCGACGATGCCGAAGTTGCCGTACACCAGGCCGCCGTTGGGGATCGGCTTGGGGTCGAGCAACGCGATGCCGCCGACCAGCTTGGCGCCGCCGTAGAAGCGGCTGGTGATGTAGCCATCACCGAAGCGGTGCAGGTAGCCCGCCGTGAGGTCGATGAACGTCTGGGTGAAGTTGTCGGCGATCACGCGGTTCGCGCTCGACGTCGACTCCGACGGGTTCACGCACGCCTGCGCGTCGCTCGGCGCGGGCCCACGCTCAGACCAGCAATCTTGCGCGTTCGAGCCGAACCCGACGTGCAACCCGATGGGGATCAGGCCTTTACCGTCGAGAATCGCGAGCTGATAGCCGATGCCCAACTGCAGGTAGAGCGCGGCGTTCGAATAACCATCGACGCCACCGAGATTGAAACCGGCGCCGACGCCCGTCTCGGTGAAGAAACCGCGACGCACCTGCAACGGCACGCCAGCAGAAGGCGTAGCCGCGAACGCGGCAGAAGAGACGACCAGAACGACGAGCAACGCGAGCTTCCGCACGAAAATCCTCCGACTCAAAAGGCGCGGCACCATACCCACGGACCGCATGAAATCAATCGTGAAAATGACAAGCGCGGCGCCCTTTTCGAGCGCCGCGCCCAAAACTTCAGAACCTCAACCGCGCTTCACTCGCCGCCTTCGTCGCCAGCGGCCTTGAAGATCCACGGGAAGGTGACGTTGACGACGCCTCCGCCCTGCGGCTCGGGGAACTTCCAGCGGCGAATGCGCTGCTCGATGCAGCTCTCGACGTTCGCGTTGCCGATCGACGACTCGCTGATGTTCGCTTCGGAGACACCGCCCGTGGCGTCGATCGTCCAGGCCACCGCGACCTTACCGGCCAGCGCGGGGTTCTTCTGGAGCTCCTGCTCGTAGCAGAACTTGATCTCGTTCTGGTGACGCTTGATCACCTTCATGATCACGTCCTTGTCGAGACCGCCGACGACCGTGGTCTTGCCGGGGATCACGCGGGTCGAGTCCTTGCCCTTGCCGCCGAGATCGATCGAGCCGTAGCCACCCGCGCCACGACCACCGCCCTTGGTGCCGAGGCCGCCGAGGCCGAGACCGTTGCCGCCACCACCGGAGCCAGAACCACGCGAGCCGAGACCGCCGACGCCCTGCGCGTCACCGACGCCCGCGCCACCCTGCAGACCACCGAGCGCGTTGTTGATGCCGGTGCCGAGGCCGCCGGGCCCGAAGACGTTCGACGCAGCGCCACCGCCGAACATGCCGGCCATCAGGCTCGACACCTTCTTGCGGTCTTCTTCACGCTTGTTCGCGTCGACCGTCGGAGCGCCCTTCTTCGAGGGGTCCGCGTCGGCCTTCTTGGCGTCCTGCTTGCCGAACTTGCCTTCCTTCTCCTTGGCCTTCTCTCCTTCGGCGATGCCAGACAGCTCCTTGAACTTCTTGATTTCCTGCTTCTTCTCGGGCTTCACGACCAGCTTCGCGTACTTGGCGGGGTTGGCGAAGATGTCGTCGCCATCGAGGCCATAGCCGCGCGGCGTGAGCACCATCGCCGCGACGAGCGCGAAGAACGCCATCAGGCAGATGGAGACGATCTTGAAGAAGTTGAAGTCGTGCTCTTCGAACGTGTTCACCGAGACGGCCGCGCTCGGCTTCACGAAACGAACGATGAACGCGACGCTCTCGAGCGAGATCTGCGCCTTGTCGTGGAGCGCCAGGGTGATCGACTTCTCGGCAGCGGTCTTCTGCTTGCCTTCCTTGTCGCTCACCACCGCGCGGCCGCCCGCGGGCACCGAGACCACCGCCGTGTTGCCGTTGCTCTGCGCGATGGTGAAACCTTCACCGACGCCGAACACCGCGAAGTGGCTCTTCGCGCCTTCACCGACGGTCACGGGCACGCCCTGACCGAAGTGCTGCACGCTGATCAGCGTGTCGCCCCACAGCAGCGCGACCTCCAGCACCTTCTCTTTTTCAGTCGGCTCCGCTTCGGGCGGCAGCGGCTCGTTGAACAGGGCCGCGGCGTTCTTGCTGGTACCCGCGAGCGCTTTGTCAGCTTTCTTCTTCGACATGGAGTGGCTGTCCTTCGTGGGGTGAGACTTTGAAACTCAGAGGTTCTCGACGGACTTCTGGAGCTCGGGGTTGAAGTTGTCGCGGACCTTGATCAGGGTCTTGAACGTCGTCTTCTTCTTCGACACCGAGTAGCTGCCTTCAGGCTTGGTCAATTCGCCGTCGATGGCGACGTCGGTGAAGTCGATGGTCGTCTTCTTTCGGAAGACCGTCTTGTCGGCCTCGCGAACCACTTCGTCAGCGGCGAACGCGGCGCTGGAGACCAGCGAGAGAACTGCGAAAATGGAGATGAAACGCTTCATGGTGCCTCCTGACATTTCACAAAGACTGACATCGTCGGTCTTATGTGAGTTCCAACAAAAAGTCGGCGGATACTAGGGGTTTTCCCAAGCGGCTGTCATTCCCGCTCGGGAGGATTTTTCTCAGGACTTGGGAGCAGGAGCCGGCGTGCCTTCGCTCGGAGTCGGAGCAGGGGCCGGCGCGGGCGTCGTGCCCTCGGCCGGAGGCGGCGCTTCGGTGGTGCCGGGGTCGTTCTTCGCCGCGTCTTCAGCCGCCTTGTCGAGAATCGACGGGCCTGAACCCGCCGCCGCCGCTTTGCGCTTCTTCTCTTCCTCGGCCTTCTTCGCGTCTTCTTCAGCCTTCGCCGCAGCGGCCGCGCCGGCCTTCTGCTGCGTCTGAATGCCCTTCACCTTCGAGTCGATCGCCTGCTGCTCCTGCGCGGTCACTCCGGGGAGCGTCTTGCACTTCTCGAGGAACGCGAGCGCCTTGTCCCAACCCGACTTCTCGACGGCGTACGCCTCGCCCGCTCCACAGACCGCGTCTTTCTGGTCGGCCTTGATCGCGAGCACCTTCTCGTAGACCTCGCCCGCGGCGAGGCCCTTCTTCTTGTCGCGGCCCTTCTGGCCATCGAGCGACCAGGCGTAGGCGAGCAGCCCTTCGTACGAGGTCGGGTCGAGCTGCGTCGCGCGCGAGAGCACCTTCTCCGCACCCTCGTAGTCACGGTACGCCAACGCCATCGCGCCGATGTTGAAGAGGCTGGGCGCGAAGTCTTTGTTCAACGAAACGGCCTTCTGGAACTGGCCCAGCGCGGAGCGACGCTCGTCGAACTTCAGGTAGATGAGACCGAGGTTGTTGTAGACGCCGGGGTCCTTGTCATCGAGCTTCTTGGCGTTCGCCGAGATGAACTCCGCGAGGCGGAAGTTGCCCTGATCGAAGTAGATCAACGCGAGGTTCTTGTAGGCGTCCGGGTTGTCCTTCGTGCGCGCGAGCACCTTGCGCGCCGCCGCTTCGGCTTCCGGGTACCGCTTCGCGAGGCGGTAGGCGACCGTGAGGTTGTTGTTGAGCTCGACGTCGTACTCGTTCGCGGGGTCCTTGATGGCCTCCTCGTAGAGCGCGATCGCTTCGCTGAACTTGTCCTGCAGGCGGTACACGCGGCCGAGGTTGAGCAGCGTGGGCTTGTGCTTCGGGTCAGCCTTGTGCGCGAGCTCGTAGTGGGTGGCGGCTTCGTTGAGCTTGCCCTCCTTCTCCGAGATCACGCCGAGGTTGAACTCGACGGTGACGTTGTTCGGCACGCGCGCCGCCACCTTGGTGAAGCCTTCCTTCGCGGTGGCGAAATCGCCGGCGTCGAAGGCCTTCACCGACTCCGCGAACACTTCACGCGTCGTCTTCTCCTTCACCTGCGTGACGACGGGCTCTTCCTTCTTCACTTCCTGCGTGGTGGTCGTGCAGCCGACGAGACCGGAGGTGAGAACCAATACTGCGATGCGTTTCGACTTCATGTGAGGTTCCTCTCAGCCTTCTCAGTGAGCACCGGCGCCGGGAGCCGGCGCGGCAGCGGAATTGGTCGGAGCCGGCGCAGGCGTCTCGACGATCGCCATGTCGGGGATGTCGCCCGTCTTCTCGAAGGCACCGGTCGCGAAGAACTCGCTGCCACGGTACGCGACGTCGCGCGTCTTGCCGTAGAAGCCGGGCTTGTACTTGTTGAGCTTGTCCTGGGCGAGCAGCGTCCATTCGCCGTACATCTGCAGCTCGTACGACTTGGTGAGCGCCTTCTCGAGCGCTTCGACCGCCTTGTCTTCGACGGGGAAGATGTAGCGGTTCTCGAGCTCAGAACGGAAGAGCGCGAGTTGGTCGTCATCGAGCCCCGGCGGGTCGGGGATGTCGTTGATGTTGGTCGCGAAGTCGCCGTACAGCAGACCGATGCGGGTCAGCGCCGCGATGCCGTACTCGGGGTTACCCGTCTTCAGCACCTCGGTGTACGCCGCCTCGAGCTCCGCCAGCTTCTTCTGCTTGAGCGGGAGGTCGGTCTTGAAGGTGGCGATCTTCTTGAACTTCATTTCCGTGTACGCCTTCCACAGCGGTTCGAGGGCGACGAAGCGCGCGTGACCGAAGGCCAGCATCGCGCGATCGTTCTTCTGCTCTTCAGGCTTGAGCTTCGGGTACGAGGCGATGATGTCCTTGCCGAGGCGATCGACTTCGGCCTGGTTCTTCGCCTTGGTCTGGAGCAGGTACTCGCGGTACTTGAGCTCGAGGCGGCGCGTGTCGGTGACACGGGCGTCCTTCGCGTAGGTCGTCAACACCGTGTTGTACTGGTTGAGCGCCTCGGCCGACTTGTTCTGTTTCTCGAGAACGAGGCCGATGTTGTACGCGATGTCGGGCACGTCCTTCTTGTCGCCGAAGCGCGCGATGTAGCGGTTGTACGCGGCGATGGCCTTGTCGAACTGGCCCACGCCCTCGTACCAGAAGCCCGCGTTGTACTGCGCGTCAGCCACCGAGCCCTCGGCCTCCTTGATGAGGTCCTCGCGCTCCTTCTTCTTGGCGGCGTCCTTGATGTCCTTGAGCTGCACCGTGGTGATGACGACGTCACCCGGCAGCGGCTTGCCCTTGTTGGCCTTCACCGCGGCGTCGTGGGCCTCCTTTTCCTTCTTGAGGAGGTCCTTGATCTTGTCGTGATTGATCGCCTTGTCGCCGGCCGCGAGGTCGTAGGTGGCGACGAAGTTCTCGTACATCTGCGCCGACTTCTCGAAGTTCGCCATCTTCTCGTAGAAGTACGCGAGCGAGTTCTTCACCTTCAGGTCGAACGAGGTCGTCGGGTATTCCTTGAGCACGCGCTCGCCGACGCTGATCGCCTTGTCGAGCTGGTTGGCTTCACGCGCGATCAGCATCGAATAGGTCAGCGCGCGGTCGGCGTTCTCCGACTTCGGGAACTCGGCGACGAACGCGATGAAGAGGTCAGACGCCTTCGCCGCGTCCTTCTCCTTCTTGTAGACGACCTCGTCGATGTACTTGTACTGCGAGCCCTCGACGATGGCCGCGACGCGCTTGGTGAAGTCGGTGCCGGGCTTCGCGAGCTTGGCGTTCGCCTTGAAGCTGCGCGACAACTTGTTCAGCTCGAGCCACTCTTCCTTCTCCTCGAGGACGGCCATCGAGAGGTCGGCCGCTTCAGCCGAGCGCTTCTCTTCGGGGTACTTGTTGATGACGTCACCGAAGCGGCGCGCGGCTTCGACGAAGTGGTTCTTGTCGTAGTACACGACCGCGGCCTGGTACGAGATGTCGACCTCGTCCGGGTTCTTGGGGAAGAGCTTGTTGTACGTGTCACACGCGGCGACGAGCTTGTCTTCGAACGCGGTGAGCGGCTTTTCCTCGAGGTCCTTCGCGGTGCGCTTGGTGACCTTGGCCTGCTTCTCGACGTTGCCCTTCTTCTTGTTCTCTTCGACCTTCTCGGTTTCCTTGAGGTCAGACTTCTGGAGCACGCCGCGCTCGATCTTGACGAGCTTGTCGTACGCGAGAATCGAGTTGTACGCGGCCGACTGACGGTACTTCTCGTTCGCGATCTCCTTCGCGTCGGAGCGATTGGGGATCTTGAAGTTGACGACGCCGTCGTACTGCTTGGCCGCCGGCTCCCACTCTTCGAGCGCCCAGAGGATCTCGGCGTAATAGAACTTCAGGTTGAAGGCCTGGTCGGCGACGAAGTTCTCGTCGTCAGACGAAGCGAACGCGTCGACGTACTCCTTGTAGATGTCGCGCGCGAGACGGTAGGTCTTCACTTCCTTCGTCTTCTGCGCCTCCTGGTGGTACTCGGTGACAGTCGTGCGCATCGCCTCTTCGGCGACGTTGAAGCCGTTTCGCAGCACGTCCTTCTTCGAGATGTTCGCCTGCCACCAGGTCGACCCCGGGCGGTAGAGCTCGGCGAGCTTCTTCACTTCGGCCTTCACGTTGTCGCGCTGACGCAGCCCTTCGTACGACTTGATGATCGACTGCTGCCAGTCGGGCGCGGCTTCGGAGACCGGGTTGTCATTCAACAGATAGCGGAAGGTCTTGATCGCGTTGTCGTGGTGACCCGCGTCGGCCAGCGCGTACGCCAGCTTGCCGGTGAGGCTGATCTGCTTCTTCTTGCCGGCGTGCGCCTTGTAGTAGGCGATCGCGTCGTCGGCGCGGTTGAGCTGCACGAACATGCGCACGGAGTCGGAGAGCGCTTCGTTCTTGAGATCGGTGAAGGCCTTCTCCTTGCCCTGCTTCTCCGCGAGGTCGACGGTCTGTTCCAACTTGGCGAGCGCCTGCTCGTGGTTGCCCGCGTTGAAGTCACACCACGCCAGTTTGTAGAGCGCGTAGGCCTTGATGCGCAGGTTCGACGAGGCGTAGGCCTTCTCGTAATAGAAACGCGCCTTCTCGAGGATGTTCGCGACCTCGAAGTAGTGGTTACCGAGCTCGACGTAGGTGTCGGCCACGAAGCGGCTGCTGGGGTAGCTCTTGAGCAGCTCTTCGTAGCGCTTGATCGCCTGGTCTTTCTTGCCGGTCTCGTACTGGTTCTTCGCGAGGTCGAAGAGCACCTCGTCCTTGCGCTCGTAGGTCGGGTACTCGCGGAGCACCGTCTCGTACAGACGCATCGTCTCGCTGCGGTACAGCTCCGATTCGCGGTGGTCTTCTTTCGGGTCGGCCACCTTTTCACCGCGGTTGCGGCGCGCTTCGGCGTCTTCCTGCGACTTGAAGAACGCGAGCATCTCCCTGCGGTTCAGGTACTGCGACTTCTCCCAGTAGAGCTCGGCGAGCTGGAACAGCAGGTCGGCCTTCTGCGGGTTGCCATCTTCGATCTTGGGGATGATCTTCTTGGCCTGTTCGATCTGCTCGTCGCGCTTCTTGTCGGCGAGCGATTCCTTCTCGACGTCGGCGGCCTTGAGCGACTCCTTGGTCTTGGCCTTGGTGTCGTCAGCCGACGGCTTCGCGGGGCCGGGTGCGGGCTTCGCGGCAGCGGGAGCGGCCTTGGCAGGCGCCGCAGCAGGAGCTGCCTTCTTCTTTGCCTGCGCCGCGGCGGGCCCTGCAGAAAGACCAAGGCTCACGGCAGCCAGGGTGGAGATCATTCGAACGACGAGCTTCATCTACGCTCCTGTGTGGCAAAAAACGCGCGGACCCTACACCACGGTTCCGATGGAAAAAAAGGGCTCCCCGCTTTGCTTGGGCGGGGAAGCCCCCAATCAACTTTCACTGCTGCGAAACACGCAGCCCGAGACGAGATTTCAGTTCGTCTTCTCGGGGCAGCCGCGCTTGAGCGTGTACTGGTAGTACCCGATCTCGTCGCGCCAGAACTCGCCCTCGAACTTCCAGTAATTCCACGACTCCGAAGGCATCTTCGGGCGGTAGAGCTCCTGCTTGTCGAGGAGCTTCTGGCCGTCGATGCCGAGCTCGGCGAACTCCTTCTCGGCCTTCGCCACTTCGAAGCGGATGATTTCGACCTGGTCACCGAAGCCCTTGATGGTGCGGTACGCCTCCGTGAGGCGGGCCTTGGCGGTGGTGCCAGCGACCTTCTCCAGCGTGCCGCGGTTGCCGTCGAGGTAGCTGATCACTTCGGGCGACAGACGCGCCGAGCGCCACGCCTGATTGTTGCCGATGATCTCCTTCTCCTTGTCGATCTCCGCCAGCGTGCTGAACAGACCGAGCATGCGCTCGTTGGTGCGCACCCAGTTCAACACCGCGCGGGGGATCTTCGGGTTCTCGGTGACGTTCACCATCTTGAAGTACTCCGGCGCGTCCAGTGATTCCTCGACCAGCGGCTTGAGCTGCTCCGCCATCGGCAGGTACGCGGCTTCGTATTCCTTCAGCGAGGCCTTCGACTCTTCGTAGAGGCACGAGAAGTAATAGGTGGTCGACGTGAGGATCCACGCTTCGGGCTGGAAGGCGCCCGCGAACTGCGGCGCGTAGAGACCCTGCAGGCTGCCGAGCGCTCCGCCGAGATCGTCGTTCTGGAACCGCGCGAAGCCGTTCTCGAAGAGCGCCGAGTCCCAGTACTTCGAGAAGCGCGGCACCTTCTCGTACCACTGCGTCGCCTTCTCATACTGGCCGACGTTGTAGTTGGTGCGGCCGAGCGCGAGGTACGTGAGCTGAACGGTGTCTTCGTAGTCGAACTGCTTGCCCTTGGCCTTGAGCACGCCCTCGAAGATGGTGATCGCCGCTTCGACGTTCTTGGCGCGCGCGTTCTCGTCAGCCGCGGGGAAGCGCGGGTCGGCGAGCGTGATGGCGAGCAGGTACTGCGCCTTGGAATAGTACGCCGAGGTCTCCGGCACCGCCTCGAGGAACTGCTTGGCTTCATCGAGCTTCACCTTGCGGTGCGAGATGCGGCCGATGAGGTAGTTGATGCGCGCCAACACCTCCAGCGGCAGCGTCGCCCAGGCGTCGGCGTAGCGGTCGTAGAAGTTGTTGAGCTGGGAGGGGATGAGGAAGTCGTCGCGCAGGATTTCCTGCAGCGCCACGAGCGCCTCGACCGCCTTGAGGTGGTACGGGTGCTGCGGGCCGGCCTGCACGATGGGCGTGAAGTACACGAACGCCGTGAACGGCAGGTTCAGCCGCTGGAACGAGGAGGCCAGGTAGTAATCGGCCTTGTTCTTGAGCTCCGCGTCGGTGGTGGTGTTCGAGACGTCGAAGAACAACCGCGCCGAGTCTTCGAAGGAGCCGCTGTTGTACGCCGACAACGCGCGGTTGTAGGTCGCCAGGTCCTGCGCGAAAGCGCCGGCGGCCAGGAGCGTGAGAGCGAGAATGAATGAACGCTTCATGGTGTCTTTGGC